>CAJUJO010000016.1 GCA_910586675.1 uncultured Christensenellaceae bacterium
ATCAGGGCTATGCCCGAAAATGAAATACCACCCGCTACGCGGGTGGATTATTATTGGAAAAACGGAGCTGAAAATAAAAAATTTTTGTAAATTTTTTCCTTAGTCTATTGATTTTTTGCATTGCTATGTTATAATATCACTGGGCTTGCAATTAGCCCATTAAACTTAGGGGGCACATATGTCGGAAACAACAAAGCAGCTCATCGAAGCGGGCAGAACGGCGCTCGGGATCGAATTCGGTTCCACGCGCATCAAAGCCGTTTTGGTGGACGAAAATAACGCGCCCGTCGCATCGGGCGGGCACGAGTGGGAAAACCGTTTGGAAAACGGCATTTGGACGTACACGCTCGAAGATATTATTTCGGGCTTGCAGGACT
The DNA here is from genome assembly GCA_910586675.1 of uncultured Christensenellaceae bacterium. Lineage (GTDB taxonomy): Bacteria > Bacillota > Clostridia > Christensenellales > Borkfalkiaceae > Gallimonas. The sequence goes on from CAJUJO010000016.1 coordinate 378, forward strand.
GTTACCGCAAGATGGCAGAGGACGTAAATCAAAAATACGGCGTTACGCTTACGAAAATCGGAGCCATAGGCATTTCCGCCATGATGCACGGCTATATGGTGTTTGACAAGGCAGATAACCTTCTCGTTCCGTTTAGAACGTGGCGGAACAACAACGCGGCATATGCCGCCGACCGGCTTACCGAGCTGTTCGGCTATCATATCCCCGCGCGCTGGTCGGTTGCGCATCTGTACCAGGCGATCTTAAACGGCGAAGGGCACGTTAAGGATATCGCCTTCCAGACGACGCTCGAAGGCTACGTGCATTATATGCTCACGGGCAGAAAGGTCATCGGGATTGGCGAGGCTTCGGGAATGTTCCCCGTCGACCCGAACACAAAACAATACAACGCGAAGATGCTTGCGCAGTTTAACACGCTCGTAAAGGATAAATATCTTCCCTTCAAGCTGGAAGAAATTCTTCCCGAGATCCTCGTCGCGGGGGAAGAAGCGGGGCGACTCACCGAAGAGGGCGCGCGTCTTCTCGACCCTTCGGGAAATTTACAGAGCGGGATTCCGCTCTGTCCGCCCGAGGGCGATGCAGGCACGGGAATGGTCGCGACCAACAGCGTAAAGCGCCGTACGGGTAATGTGTCCGCGGGCACGAGCGTGTTTGCCATGATCGTGCTCGAAAAGGAGCTTTCCAAAGCCTATCCCGAAATCGACCTCGTTACGACGCCCGTGGGCGATCTCGTCGGTATGGTGCACTGCAACAATTGCACGTCGGACATTAACGGCTGGGTCAGTCTTTTCGGGGAATTTGCCGCCCTCGCGGGCGCGGATATCCCCAAATGGAAGCTGTACGACATGCTCTATTTCGAGGCGGAAAAGGGCGATAAGGACTGCGGCGGATTGCTCTCCTACAACTACGTTTCCAACGAGCACGTAACCAAGGTGGACGCGGGGCGGCCGCTCTTCGTTCGCACCTCGGAAGGGAAATTCAACCTCGCAAACGTCATGCGCACGCACCTGTATTCGGCATTCGGCGCGCTCAAAGTCGGCTGCGACATCATGCTCAAAGAAGAGGGCGTAAAGCTCGACGTCATCACGGGGCACGGCGGACTGTTTAAGACGGAGCGCGTCGGGCAGAGTTTTCTCGCGGCGGCGCTCGGCGTGCCCGTTACCGTCATGAAGACGGCGGGAGAGGGCGGAGCCTGGGGAATTGCCGTTCTCGCAAATTACGTTATTACCAAAAAGACGGGCGAAAGACTGGAAGCGTATTTGTCCGAACGCGTGTTCAAGGGGCAGGAGGGTGTAACGCTTGCGCCCGACCCCGAAGACGTAAAGGGCTTCGAAGCGTTTACCGATCGCTACATAAAGGGGCTTCCCATCGTGCGCGAAGCGGTATATTCGTTGAAATAATCAAAAAGGGGATAAGGAAAATATGCTGGAACAGTTGAAAGAAAAGGTGCTAAAAGCCAATCTCGACCTCGTAAAACACAAATTGGTGCTCTTTACCTGGGGAAACGTCAGCGAGATCGACAGGGCGAGCGGGCTGGTCGTCATCAAACCCTCCGGTGTTTCGTACGACGACATGAAGGCGAGCGACATGGTCGTGGTCGATCTGAACGGAAAGGTGGTGGAGGGCGATCTGCGCCCTTCCTCCGATACGCCGACGCACATCGAATTTTATAAGGCGTTTCCGGACGTCGGCGGTGTAACGCATACGCATTCCACGTTTGCAACGGCTTGGGCGCAGGCGGGCAGGAGCATTCCCTTTTACGGAACGACGCACGCCGATTACTTTTACGGGGATATTCCCTGCGCGCGCTCGCTCACCAAAGAGGAGATCGAGGGGGAATACGAGAGAAATACGGGGCTTGCCATCGTCGAAAAATTCCGCGAAGACGGTTTGAAACCGTTGGAAGTTCCCGGCGTGCTCATTAAGAGCCACGGCGTGTTCGCCTTCGGAAAGGATGGGGACGGATCGGTGTATAACGCGACCGTCATCGAGGAAGTTGCGAAAATGGCAGCGATCACCGAAGCGGTCAATCCGCAGGTCAAGCGCGCCGACAAGTTCATGATGGATAAGCACTACTTGCGTAAACACGGAAAGAACGCCTATTACGGGCAGACAAAAAAGTAAAAAAATACATTAGGGGTATATATTATGAAAGAAAAAGTAGTTTATTGGCTCACGGGTTCCCAAACGCTCTACGGAGCGGACGTGCTTGAACACGTCGCACAGCATTCGCAGGAAATGGCGGATTACGTCAACGCGAAAATGCCCGTAACGGTGAAGTATCTTACCACATGCAAGAGCTCGGACGAAGTCGTCGAAGCGGTCAAAAGGGTCAACTCGGACGACAGTTGCGTGGGCATCATAACATGGTGCCATACTTTCTCCCCCGCGAAAATGTGGATCAAGGGGCTTCGCATGCTGCAAAAACCCATGTGCCATTTTGCGACGCAGTACAACGAGAAGCTGCCTTACGATACCATCGACATGGATTTCATGAACGAGAACCAGGCGGCGCACGGCGACAGAGAATTCGGTTATATCGTAACGCGCCTGAGAATGGATAACAAGGTCGTCGTCGGGTACTATAAGGACGAGGAGGCGCTCAAAGAGCTTTCCGCTTGGTGCAAAGCGGCGGCGGGAATCGCGTTCTCCAAGACGGTGAAGGTCTGCCGTTTCTCCGATAACATGCGCGACGTCGCCGTAACCGAAGGCGATAAGGTGGAAGCGCACATCAATCTCGGCTGGCAGGTCGATTATTATCCCATCGGCGACCTTGTGGAATATATCCAAAAGGTAACGGAAAAAGACGTAGACGCCATGATGGCGGAATACGGCAAAAAATATACGATGGCGACCAAGAACGTGGAAGCCGTCCGCGAGCAGGCAAAGTACGAAATCGCAATCGACAGATTCTGCAAGGATAAGGGCGGCTATATCGGTATCGTCGATCACTTCGGCGCGCTTCACGGGCTCAGGCAGCTTCCCGGTCTTGCCATTCAGGACTTGCAGAGCAAGGGCTACGGATTCGGCGCCGAAGGCGATTGGAAGATCGCGGCGCTCGGCGCGGTCATGCAGTACATGGCGGGGCAGAAGGGCACGGGACTGATGGAGGACTACACGTACGACTTGAAGGACGGGCTCTGCCTCGGCGCGCATATGCTGGAAGTTTCCCCACTGTTTGCCGCAACCAAGCCGGAAATCCAGGTTCATCCGCTCGGCATCGGCGGCAAGGAAGATCCCGCCCGCCTCGTGTTCGAAGGAATCGCTTCGCCCGAAGCGGTCGCCGTTTCCATGATTGATATGGGCGACAGGCTGCGCCTCATCGTTCAGAAAATCGAGCTCGTGAAGTACCCGCACAAGATGCCCAACCTTCCCGTGGGCGGGTTGATGTGGAAGTATAAGCCCAACTTTAAGGAGGGCGTTGCGGCCTGGATCTATGCGGGCGGCGCGCATCATACCGTGGTTTCTTCCGAGCTTTCCGTCCGGGATATGGTCGACCTCGGCAACATGTGGGGAATGGAAGTCGTCGTCATCGACGAAAAGACGGAAATCAACGAATTCAAGAAACAGCTTCTGTGGTCGGATCAGATCTGGAAGAGCAGAATTTAACGCAATAACGGAATAAACGGGGCGGGGCTGCGGCTCCGCCCCGAATTTTAAGGTCAAGCATGTTTTATCAAAAATACCTTTTCGGCGATACCGCCGTCTATTATACCGAAACGCCCGTGGAAGGGCACGAGGGCAAAACGGTAATCGGGCTTGCCGCCTATCCGAAGGACGTGGAAATCGACGCGCGCACGCTTTGCTGCGACAGCATGGTACAGGTCGCCTTTACGGGAGACGAGGCGCTCGTCGATTATACGTTGGGGCTTACCATGCGCAACCGTGTCTCCGTTCTTCTTTCCGTAGTTGAACAACGGGCGGACGAATGCGGCGTCGTAACCCGTTTGACGGATGGCGCGGGCAATTATTACACGCATATGCTCCGCTATTATGAGCGGTCGGGCATATTTTCCGTATGCACGGAGTATGAGAACGGCACGGGTGATGCTCGCACGCTCGAAATGCTGCAAAGCGTTTCGCTGAGCGGGATCGCCGCGCCCTCGCGGGGGTGCAAGAGTACGTGCGGATTAACGCTTCACCGATTGACGAGCGCCTGGTCGCGCGAGTGCCGCTTGAAGAGCGAGCCCTTTTCCGCACTCGGACTTGATACGAGCTGGGCGCAGTATGGCGTCAGGTGCGAAAAATTCGGGCAGGTCGGCAGCATGCCCAACCGCAATTACTATCCCTTTGCGGCGATAGAGGATAAAGCAGGCGGCGTTTGCTGGGGCGCGCAGATGGAAGCGCCCTATTCGTGGCAGATGGAAGTATACGAAGAAAAGCAGACGTGCGCGCTTTCGGGCGGGCTTGCCGATTACGAGTTCGGACACTGGCGGAAGGAGATTCCCGCGGGCGGGAAATTCCGCACGCGCGAAGCCTTCTTTTGCGTGGTGCGCGGCAGTTTGTATGACGCGTGCGACGCCCTCGTGAAAGAAGCGGACGCGCGGCTTGCAGTTCCCGCTTCGGAAGAGAATATGCCCGTACTCTTCAACGAATATTGCACGACGTGGGGCTGTCCCTCGGAAGAGAATATCGAAAAGATTTTGCGCGCGTTAAATCCGTTTCCCATCGGCACGTTCGTGATCGATGCGGGTTGGTATAAGCCGGACGACAGGTGCTGGTGTAACGCAATCGGGGATTGGAGAGAGAGTAAATCGCTCTTTCCCGCGGGAATAAAACGAGTCGCCGATAAAATAAAGCAAGCGGGGATGAACGCCGGAATCTGGTTCGAGTTCGAGGTCGCGGGCAGGGACAGCGAATATTTCCACCGCGAAGATATGCTTCTCAAACGGGACGAGGCGCTTATCACGGCGAAGAACCGACGTTTTCTCGATCTAAGGAAGGGGGAAGTTCGGGAATATCTCTCCGAACGGATGTTAAAATTTCTGCAAGAAAACGGCTTTACCTATCTTAAAATCGACTATAACGACAATATCGGCATGGGCTGCGACGGCGCGGAAAGCTGCGGCGAGGGCGGGCGGCAAATCGCCGAGGAAAGCCTTTTATGGCTGGATAAAATTAAGCACGCCGTACCCGAAATGGTAATCGAAAACTGTTCTTCGGGCGGAAGCCGCATCGAACCGCTCCGCATGAGCAAGGTCTCCATGTGCTCCTTTTCCGACGCGCACGAATGCGCGGAGATTCCGCTCGTCGCAGCGAACGTTTCCCGTGTCGTGCCCGCACGGCAAATTCAGATATGGGCGGTCATCCGTGAAACGGACGGTATATCCCGCATTATTTATTCCGTTTGCGCGGCGATGATAGGTCGCATTTGTCTTTCGGGAGACGTTTTATCCCTCACGCAAGAGAAAATAGATTGTATCCGCGCGGGGCTTGATTTCTATGAAACAATCAAGGAAGTCGTTCGCTTCGGAAAAATCACGGAAATCAGTTCTACCGTCGAATATTACCGCGAGCCGCGCGGTCGGCAGGTATATGTCAAGGACTACAAAGATCATCGGCTTGTCATCGTCCATTTCTTGGAAGATGCGGAAGAGCTTGTCGTTTCCGCGGCAGGGTGTCGGCTCGTCGGCGCGTATACCGATTTGCATTATTCTCTGACGGACGGAACGCTGAGAATTGCGGCTGAAAATTTTCGGGCAGGCGCATTTTTATTGAAAAAATAAATTCGGAGTGGACGTTCCGTTTTTATGTTTGTCGTTCAAAAACTTGTTTTTGACGCGCGGGTATGATATAATATTTTAAGGGATGAGAGGCGGAAAAAACCGCAAGCGGAGGAAGAGATGAATTACGAAAAAACAGCAAGCGACCTCGCCGCGAGGGGGCAGGAGCACCTGCTCGCTTACTACGGGGAACTCGGCGAAGAAGAGAAAAAACGGTTGCTTTCCCAAATCGAGGAAATCAAATGGGATGAAATCGCGCTTTGGAAGAATCCGCGGGACTTGAGCGGAAAGGGAAAAATCACTCCTATACCGGGCTTAAAAATTTCTGAAATTTCCGCGCGGCGCGCGGAATTCCAAGCAATCGGCGCGGAAGCCGTTAAAGAGCATAAGGTCGGCGCGGTGCTCCTTGCGGGCGGTCAAGGTACGCGGCTTGGCTCTGACGCTCCGAAGGGCGCGTACGACGTCGGGCTTACCCGCCCCGTCTATATCTTCGAGCGGCTTATTTGCAACCTTTCGGAAGTGTGCGAAAAATTCGGGGCGTACGTTCCGCTCTATATCATGACGAGCGATAAAAACGATAAAGAGACGCGCGCCTTTCTCGCGGAACACAATTTTTTCGGATATCCCGAGGAATATATCGCTTTTTTCGTACAAGATATGGCGGCAAGCGTGGATTTTACGGGCAAAATTCTTCTCGAAGAGAAGGACAGACTCGCCCTTTCGCCGAACGGTAACGGCGGGTGGTATTCCTCGCTCATCCGCGCGGGGCTTCTTACGGATGCCGAGGCGCGCGGTGTGGAATGGTTCAACGTGTTCGCGGTGGATAATGTCTTGCAGAGAATTGCCGATCCCGCTTTTATCGGCGCGGCGATCGAAAGCGGCGTGAACTGCGCCGCCAAGGTTGTCCGCAAAACCGCGCCCGAAGAGCGCGTCGGCGTGCTTTGTCTCGAAGACGGGCTCCCCAACGTGATCGAGTATTACGAACTTTCCGAGGAAATGGCGCACGCGCGGAACAAGGACGGCAGCCTGCTTTATTCGGACGGCGTCATTCTCAATTATCTCTTTCGCGCGAGCAAGTTAAAGGAGATTTCGGCAAAAAAAATTCCCGTTCACGTCGCAAAAAAGAAGATTCCCTTCCTCGACGGTGCGGGCAATAAAGTTTTTCCCGATGCGGAAAACGGGTATAAATTCGAAACGCTCATTCTTGACATGATAAAGCTTATGGGCAGCTGCCTTCCGTATGAAGTGGAGCGGGAAAAGGAATTTGCGCCCATCAAGAATAAAACGGGAACAGACAGCGTCGAAACGGCGCGGGAACTCCTGCGCAGAAACGGAGTTGTATTATGACGGATAATCAGGCAAGCAGGGAAGCGTTGGATTTCGTCGGAAAGGTTGCGGAGTTGAATCGGCAGCTTGCCGACGTGTTTAACAGCGGAAACGTGGAAATATTCACGCAAATGAACGGCACCATAAAAGAAATTTACGCTTTGCAGCACGGCAGTGAGGACTATATTTTACAATCGGTAGACGAAGACTGCGCCGTCATTTACGGAAATTTCGATATGATTATCGCCGTGCTCCGCACGACGGAAAACGGCGAAATCGACAAGGGCGCGCAGAAAGCGATCGATAAGCTTCTGCGCAACATTCACAAAGCCACCGTGAACATCGCAGGCGCGTTCGGCTTGATATAAGGCAACGGGAAATTTTTATTCTGGAGTTACGTAAGATAAATTATGGCAAGAAAGAAAAGCGGAATGAATCAGCACGAACGACGCGCGGTCAAAAAAGCGGGCCGCGCCGCGAAGGAAGCTGCGAGGAAGAATCCGAAAGGGTTTTTGATTGCCGTTGCCGTTCTGTTGGCGATTGCTCTCCTTGCGGGGGCCTGTTATTACCTTTTCGTCGTAAAAAAACGGGGCAAAGAGGGGGAGCCGCTCAAAACGGGAGAGCTCTCCGTCCACTTTCTCGAGCTTGGCAACAAATATGCGGGCGATTGCACGCTCATCAAAATAGGGAATACCGAAGTGCTCATCGACGCGGGATCGAGAAAGGGTTCTGCGGAAACGCTCGTCCCCGAAATCAAAAAATTGTGCACGGACGGCGTGCTCGAATACGTCATCGCGACGCATGCCGATCAGGATCATATCGCTGCGTTTATCGGCACGAAGGATGCTCCGGGCATTTTCGACAGCTTTGCATGCAGGACGATCATCGACTTTCCGCTTACCAATAAAGCGGACGGCGTCACGGTAAAGGAATACTGTGCCAAGCGCGACGCCGAGGTTGCGGGGGGCGCGGTGCATTATACCGCGCTTGAATGTTGGAAAGAAGAAAACGGTGCAAAAAAGAGTTATGCGCTCGCCGACAACGTTACCATGAATATTCTGTATAATTATTATTATGAGAATAAATCGTCGGACGAGAATAACTATTCCGTATGTATGTTGCTCACGCAGGGGAATTACAATTATCTGTTTACAGGCGATCTGGAAGAGAAAGGAGAGGAATATCTCGTAGAGTATAACAAGCTTCCGAAATGCAAGCTTTTCAAGGGCGGACATCATGGCAGTAAAACTTCGAGCACGGATACGCTGCTTTCGGTTGTTCAGCCGGAAACGGTTTGCGTTTGCTGCTGCGCGGGCGCGCCCGAGTACACGACGGATAACGACAATACTTTTCCGACGCAGGCGTTTGTTAACCGTGTCGCGCGGTATACAGATAAAATATATGTTACCACGCTTGCAACGGACGTATATATCTCCGATGACGGCAAGACTAAGAGCTGGGAATATACTTCGATGAACGGACATATTACCGTAATATCGGACGGGGTTAGCTTTGACCTGCGCGCGAGCAATCATCTTACCGTTTTGAAGGATACGGAGTGGTTTAAGGGCAATCGAACGTGGCCCGCTTACGGAAAATAAACGGTGAGTTTTGTCCCGATGCGGCATAATTTTTCGCTTGACTGAAAAATTATTAAAAAGAGTATCAAAATAACTTGCCTTTTTTTGCAAAAAAAGTTACAATAAACAGGCTTGCAGAGATGGCGGAGCGGTCGAACGCGCACGATTCGAAATCGTGTGATGCAGGAATGTATCCAAGGGTTCAAATCCCTTTCTCTGCGCCAATAAGGACGTAAGTTGAACACACTGTTTAACTTACGTTATTTATTATAAAAGCCGAACCAATAAATTAAACGGTTCGGCTTTTTATATTATTTTTTTACTAATGCTTGTGCCACAATAATGACAACATCTTGTTTGTCGCTTGGTACTTTCTTAAATACTTCCAATAATTTTATTTCTTTATCCGTTAATTTATCTAACTCAATATCACTGTAAAATTCCGATAGTGTTATTCCAAAAGCCGAACAAACATCATCTATCGCCTTTCTTGAAGGAGTAAAATGATTTTCATTATACCAATCATAAACAGTTGTTTCGGATAAACCTGCTTCTTTTGCCAATTTAGATAATGACCACTTGTTCTTTTTACATAATTGCCTTATTCTATCATGTATATCCATAGTATTAATCTTTCAATTCCTTAAGGGGAACGACATTCTTATTTTTATGAAATATGATTGACACAAATTTGAATTTTTGATAAAATGAGATTTGCCAAATCAAAATACATAAATTTTTTTCGTATGAGTATAGTTTTAGGTAGAACTATACTCAGAAATCGCGTACAAAACTCATACGAGGATTGTATTTTGGTTTGGCGACTAAGCGATGAACGGTATATTCTGCGGTGCCGTTCCCGTAAGGGGACGGTATTCTTATTTATACGGTGTTCTGTCGTCCGTTCTACCCAGCAAGTAATCAATAGATACTTTGAAGAAATCCGCAATAATAATTAAATCGTCAATTAAAGGAATGCAATTTAATTTATACCATTGAGCGATATTATTTCGATGAATATGAATGCGTTGCGATAATTCGTAAACAGTGCTTATATTCTTTTCTCTTTGCAATTCAATTAAACGTTCCTTAAAGGAAACAGGGCGCAAAGATTTTTCAAAGTGTTCGTCGTCAGTATTGGCAATAAGATATTCAATGGAAATATTAAAGTAATCTGCGATAAGGATTAAGGAAGAGGTTTTTGGAATAATACCGTAGTTGTAAGCATTAGAGTAAGTTGTGTTGCTTATACCGATTATTTTAGCTCTTTTTGCTTTACTTTTCTCATCCAAATCGTCTGTAAGATCAATAAATCTATTTTGAAAATTAATTGATAAAGCCATAATATAATACCATTTTTGATTTAGTTTGTCCGACAATATCATGCGCATATTGTCATAACAAGAAAGCTTATGGAAAAGAAATGTAGTTGCACAGGACACCGCCCGCAAAAGTTTCCGTTCGAGTACGGCGGAAGAAATAAAGAATTTCAAACATACTTAAAAGAGTTGGAAAGTAAAATAAAAGCCGCAATCACAGAGTACGGCGTTACTTGTTTTATATCGGGCATGTCGTTGGGGGTTGACCTCGATTTTGCGGAAATCGTTTTGAAACTACGCAAAAAATATTCCTTAAAATTAGAGTGCGCTATCCCTTGCCCGAACCAAACCATAAAATGGGACAAAAATGAAATAGCTCGTTATAACCGCATTCTAAAAAAAACGGACAGCATAACGCTCGTTTCGGAACGTTACACGCCCGAATGTATGTTAAAACGCAACCGCTATATGGTAGATAAAAGCGACCTTGTGATAGCCGTATTCAACGGAATTGAAAAAGGCGGAACATGGTACACAATACAGTATGCCGAAAGGAGAAGCGTACCGATTTTGATATTAAATCTAAAAAATAAAAATACGGGAGATAAATTATGAAATATTTGACAGAAGAATTTTACACGTTAGAGATTTTATCGTATGCAAATTCGCATGTGCGGAAATCGAAGAAAGCCGAACAAAAAGACGAGAATTTTTATCGGCATACTTTTGAAAAAGTTTACGCTATTTTCGAGCGATTCAGCAAATCATGCGATTGGTATCACGACACAGAGGAAGATTTGAAAAAAATCGAAGAATACGTCAACGAGCTGAATATCACCTTTGAAGAACGCAAGCGCAGAGTAGAATTTAAGAAAATGCACGAATTATTATACGATGACCAAAACAGAACGGTGTACCCCTTCGACGAAGCATTATGTAAAGAACAATTTGAAGAACGCAACCGTTTTCTTGCGTCGGTATATTCCCAACTGCCGCAGGAGATATTGAGCAAGATTGCGGATATTCGCATATTCGTATTGGGCTATGCGAGCGCGGAAGTTAAAAAACTGTTGCGCCTCTACTGCGCAAAATTGCAAAAAACGGTGAAAGAAATCAAAAACAAAGCCTATTCCGAAACGGACGAAGCGGAACGTTATTTATCGCAAGAGTTCGGATTTAACGAATATGAAGAGTTTTTACTTTCGGGAATCGAAGAGAAAAACGGCAATATTTATTTGAAAGGCGAAGAAAACGATTGCTTAATGATAAAAAACGGAAAAATTTTAGAGGGAAAAGATAAAATCATATTTCCGTATGACGGAAACAAGCCGAACTGTCCGTGGAGTAGAATTATTTATGCCGAACTGCACCGAATAAACGATAAATTCGAGTTACACTATTTAGTAGAAAACAGTGATACAATCGGTAAAGCCGATTTATGGAATTTAACGATTAGCGGAACGGATATTATCGATATCAATCCGTAAAACAGGTATTTGGCACTATAGCGGGGGCTTGAACGCGGCGGCTTCGCCGCCGCGTTCAAGCCCCCGCCACAGCGGAAACAAAAGAATAAATGCAACTAAAAACAAAATACGCACGGCGAAACGAAGTGCCGCGCGGAAAAGGGCGCGCCCGTCATCGGATATTCCTGTTGGAACTTCATGGATAATTTCGAGTGGGCGGAGGGCTACGCGAAACGATTCGGGCTTGTTTACGTCGATTACAGAACGCAAAATCGCGTCTTGAAAAATTCCGCTTATACATTCCGCGACATTATCGCGAACGGGGAGAAGCTTATTTCGTTGGCGTTTTGTCTTTTCGGGCATTGACAGACGTTGCGGAATGTGATAAGATAGGTAAGGCAAAATTGTCTTCGGAGGATTTATGAAACTGAAAGACTTTGTGCGTAAGTTCAGATGGGGCGCGATGCTGCCCGCGATTTTATCCGTTGCGATGGGGATATTGCTGATTGCGGTGCCCGAAGGGGCTGCCGTCGCTCTCGTCGTTTCGTCGGGCGTATTGCTATTGATTGCGGGAATCGTGAGCGTAATCGTGTTTCTTGCGGGGTATTCCGCGGGCGCGCGCGAGCTCGTTGCGGGCGTCGCCGAGATCACGATCGCGCTGTGGTGCTTTATCGCGCCGAACTCCGCCTTGCGCGTGCTGATGCTGGCGTTCGGTATTTTGCTCCTCGTGCGTGCGTTTGCGGGGGCAGGGGACGCGGTCGTCGCAAAACGGCAGGGAGATAAGCTGTGGGGCGGTATGCTCGCCGCAGCGATTGCGTTTGCGGCACTCGCCGTCGTCGTGCTCGTCAATCCGTTCGGCTCGCTTCGCGTATTGTCCGTCGTAACGGGGGTGATTCTAATTGCCGACGGGGTTGCGGAGCTCATAGTTCTTATTCGTAAGTACCGCCGTATCCGTGCCGCAAAGAAGTCCGTCCGCCGCGTTTACGAACGCAGCCGCATGACGGAAGTGGAAGAAGACCCTCCCCGGGAAGAGGGGGCGGAGGAATAAATGCCGATTCCGAAAAAAATTCATTATGTTTGGCTGGGCGGTAAAAATAAACCTCCCGCGTTTGAAAAATTTCTTGCTACATGGCGGGAGAAGTGTCCGGATTACGAGATATTTGAATGGAACGAGAAAAACTGCGATTTTTCCGATAGTCCGTATGCGGTGCAGGCATACGCAGCGAAAAAATATGCGTTCGTGTCCGATTATGTTCGGGTAAAAGTGCTTACCGAAGAGGGGGGCGTTTATCTCGATACCGACGTGGAGTTGATAAAGCCGCTCGACGATTTGCTGAACGAATCCTTTGTTCTTTCATTGGAAAACGACGTATATGCAGAAACCGCCGTGATCATGAGCGAAGCGCACCATCCTTTATTGGAAAAGATGGAAGAATTTTATCGGACGATTGAATTCACAGAGAACGGAAAACAGAACGTAATGCCCAATCCCTTTTATTTCACCTACTTTTTATGCAGGGATTACGGGTTTGAGTTGAAAAGCGGAAAAACGTCAAGGGGAGGGGTATCTGTACTTCCGAAGGAATATTTCGCCCCAAAAGATTATCTGACGCGCAAACTGTGCATTACGGAGAACACGCGCGCCGTGCACCACTTCGATGCATCCTGGGGGGATAAAAAACTTGGGAGACAGGAGAAGTGGATGCGCTTTGCACGCCGTCTTTGCGGAAGAAAACTGTACGCCGTATTTACCCGCGCTTACGTAAAGAGCACGTTCCGTAAAATCGATTGCATGCGAAAAAACGGCCGCCGCTGAAATTTTGAAAAAAGCGGAGATTTTCGGAAAAGGGGCGATATTTTCCCGCGGAAGGTATTGCCTTTTCCTGTTTTTTGTGTTAAGATAACTTTGTTCCGAAACGGTCATTCGGGCAGAACGTACAAGGTCTGATGAATATGAAAGAAAAAACAAGGAATTTTTGGAGGGCGGTCGGATTATTTTGCTTGAACCCCGTCCTTCCCATTCTCATTTCGGGTATTATCCGCGCAATCGCCGTTTACATATTCGTAACGCCCAATCACTTCGCGCCGGGCGGAACGAACGGCGCCGCCGTGCTTTTGGAGTATTGCCTGCTCGGGAAGGGATGGGGGATTTGGGGCTCGTCCGGTTTCTTTCTGCTTATTATCAATATCCCGCTTTCCGTCATCGCCTATTTCTTTTTGGGGAAAAAGGAAGCGGTCGTTTCCATGATGTCGATCGCCGTATCTTCGGCGCTTCTCATGCTGCTTAACGCCGTGTCTTTTTTGCCCGAATATGGGGGCGTTACGGCGGAAGAGCCCATCATGCACGGATTATTCGGCGCGGTCGCAGGAGGTATTTTTTTGGGCGTTTCGCTTGCCATCATGCTCAAAAGCTGCGGAACTTCGGGCGGAACGACCATTCTCGCAAACATTATCAATAAAAAGTTTCGGAATCTGAGCGTAAGTATGCTCACTTCCGCGTTCGACGCGATCGTCGTCGTCGCGTCTATTTTCGTGTATAATCAAGGCGCGCCGTTTACGGCAAAGCTCGATCCCGTTCTGCTTGCGCTCGTTTCCCTTTACGTAACCAGCAAGATGAGCGACCTTATTTTGCAAGGATTCAAGGTCGCATATAAATTTGAAATCATTACCACCAGCCCCGAAGAGATCGCGCAGGAAATTATGGATAAACTGCATCACGGCGTAACAAGGCTTTCGGTGGAAGGGATGTATTCGCACGAAGGAAAGAGCATGCTCGTTTGCATCATCAGGAAACGGCAGGTTGCGGAGCTTCAAAAAATCATAAAAAAATATCCCGATACCTTTGCGTATTTCTCGCCTACAGCGGAAGTGCTGGGCAAGTTTGCAAAATAAAAACATAAAAATAATTCCCTCGGCTTGGTATCTGTTATACGGATTGCCTTGTGGGCAAAGAATTAGCGCACTGTCTTCACTTGCAAAGAATAGTGCGCTATACTTTTCTATTTTTCGTATTCGGAACGATAAATTAAATTTAATTCAAGTTTGCTCGGTGCAATTAAAAGGATAACTGTAACTATTAAAGCTGATATTCATCTTATATTTTTGGAATTGCGATTTTTTTCTTAAAGCCGTTATTTGTTAGCAATCTATTTGATGCAATATTATCTTGCGCAACTTCCGCAGTTATCTCAATTCAACATAGTTGCGTATCCAAGTAACGATTTTGCTCGTCAAATCACATTGCGGTAAGATACGGCGGGTCTGGTTTTTTATAATTACGTACAGTTCTTCTTGAAGAAGTAAGTGGTTCCTCTATTAACATTCTGAAAGTTTTCCGTTAATTACCGTTTATCGTAGTTACATAATAGCATAACCGTAATAAAAAAGCAAGGATGGTTTTATTATCCTTGCTTTATCCTTATAAAATACACCGTTATGACCGAGGGAGCATATTTTTGTCGCTCAATAACGCGTCAGAATAGTTCCGCGGGGGCACGCTTCCGCGCACTTACCGCACTTGATACACTTTCCGTAATCGATCACGGGCAGATTATCAACCATCGTGATTGCGCCGGAAGGGCAGGTCTTCGCGCACTTTCCGCAGGCGATGCAGCCGTATTTGCATACGTCCATCACCGTTTTACCTTTATCGTGAGAGGAGCAGGCGACGTAGACCTTTGCGTCCGCGGGGATGCGCCCAAAGAGGTTTTTTGGGCACGCTTTTATGCAGGCGCCGCAGGAAGTGCAGCGGTCGGGGTTGACGTCCGCGCAGCGGTCTTTTAAGCAGATGGCTTCTTCCGGGCAGGCGCGCACGCAGTTGCCGTCGCCGAGACAGCCGTATTTGCAAGCCTTAGCCCCGCCGTTCAATTTGGCTTGTTCCGTGCAGTCGATCGCGCCCGAATATTGGAACGCGTCCGCCGCGTTTTCGCCGCCGTGGCATTTACATACGCTTACGGTAGGCGTTGCGTCGTCAAGGGGAACGCCGAGAATATCGGCAATATTTTGTTTGCCCGAGAGCGCCGTAACATGGCATTCTCCGAGCTGCGCTTCGCCCTTTGCAAGTTTTTCCGCAAAGCCCGCACAGCCGGAGCAGCCGCAGCCGCCGCAGTTGGCTCCCGCAAGGTTGCTTAATATCTTTTCCACTTTTTCGTCGGCATTCACTTTGCAGAATTTTGCGACGAGCAAAATACATACGGTCAGCACGACGGCGATCGCCGCGAAAATCCCCACGACGATGCCGACCTGCGCCCATTGAATATCGGCTAAAATACAATTCATCATAATATTCTTTCCTCCGTTAAGCAATCAGCGTGAATACGTAGAACGCCATTGCCATAAAGCTTGCCGCAACCATCGTGATGGGGAATCCCTTCATGCACTTTGCGACGGGGAGTTTTTCCATTCTCTCGCGCACGCCGCCCATGAGCACCATGGCGAGCGTGAAGCCTACGCCCGCGAACAGCGCGTAGAGGAGCGCGAACCCGAGGTTCATGAGCGTGCCTGCGGCGACGCCGCTCACGACCGCGGTCAGCTCATCCACGAGGACGATTTCCGCAACGCCGAGAATGGCACAGTTGGTCGTGATCAGCGGCAGGTAAATTCCCATCGACTGATAGAGCGCGGGGGAAATCTTCGCAATGATTTTTTCCAGCATCTGCACGAGCGCCGCAATAATGAAGATAAAGAAGATGATTTCGAGATACGCGATGTTCAGCGGTTTGAGAACGTACATATAGAGGGGAAAAGTTACGAGCGTTGCGATCACCATGACGAGGGTAACCGCAATCCCCATGGAAAACGCGCTCGAAGTCTTTTTGGAAACGCCGAGGAAGGGGCATATCCCGAGGAATTTCACGAGAATGAAGTTCTGCGAGAAGGTCGCCGCGATAATAATCAAAAGAATCGTCTGAAACATAAGTTACGCTTCCTCCTTTGCCTGGGAAGTTTCGGGCGCTTCGAGCGGAGCGATTCCGTCGGGCACGCGCAGCTTTTGAGAACGCTTGGCGCGGAAGGCTTTTTCCACGCGGTCGGTGATAAACACGAACAGCGCGATGCAGATACCGTATACGAAGAACGCGCCCGCCGATTTGGAGAAGAATCCGATGGTGAAATCCCACAGCTTTACGCCGAACAGGCTGCCGTTTCCGAGCAGTTCGCGGATGATGCCCATGACCGTGAGGGCAAGGGTAAAGCCGAGTCCGGTCGCAACGCCGTCTATCGCGCTGTCGAGCACCGGCTGTTTGCTTGCGAATGCTTCAGCCCTTCCCAATATCATACAGTTTACGACGATAAGGGGCAGGAACACGCCCATTGTTTCGTATAAATCGGGCAGGAATTTATCGAGGAAGAAGCGCAGAAGCGTTACGAGCGTCGCAATGATGACGACGAACGCGGGAATACGCACCGTATTGGGAATCACCTTCCTCAAAAGGGAAATGAGAACGTTGCTGATGAGCAGGACGACGGTAACCGAAAGTCCCATACCGAGCCCGCCGATCGCCGTTGCCGACATACCGAGCGCGGCGCAGGTTCCGAGCACGAGCTTGAAAGAAGCGTTATTGGTTACGAGCCCGTCGATTGCGATTTTACCGAATTTGTTCATGCCTGCGTACCTCCTTTTGCAAGATATACGTCATAGTTTGCCGCAGCATATGCCGCCGCGTAGAGGAATACTTCGGTGGAGTAGGTAGCGCCCGTCGTAAGACCGAGATCTTCAAGCGCATCCGAATCCTTGGGGAATTTGGAGCCGTCGTCCTTGACGAGGGCGAGGATCTGCTCCGCAGTCTTGCCGATAAAGAGGGAGTAGTCGAGCACGGAGGCATCGATACTGTCCGCGAAAGAGTCAGGGGAAGCGACGGAGCCCTCGTGCGAGAATGCGGTGATGGAACCGTTTGTTACGGTAACGTTGACCGTGAAGGAGGGCGCGGGGCCGTTCTTCTTCATAACGAGCTTATAGGTAACCGTGGCTGCCTCGGAATCCGCCGTAATTTCCGATTTTTCCGCATCTACCCAGCTGTCGAACTTGGTTGCGTAGAGAATGGTATCAAAGTTTGCCGCCGCAAATGCCGCCGCGTAGAGGAATACTTCGGTGGAGTAGGTAGCGCCCGTCGTAAGTCCGAGATCTTCGAGCGCGCCCGAATCCTTGGGGAATTTGGAGCCGTCGTCCTTGACGAGGGCGAGGATCTGCTCCGCAGTCTTGCCGATAAAGAGGGAGTAGTCGAGCACGGAAGGGTCGATACTGTCCGCGAAGGAGTCGGGGGAAGCGACGGAGCCTTCGTGCGAGAATGCGGTGATGGAACCGTTTGTTACGGTAACGTTAACCGTGAAGGAGGGCGCGGGGCCGTTCTTCTTCATAACGAGCTTATACGTTACTTTGTTGTTCGCAAGGTCGGGCGTCCATTCGGATTTTTCCAGATCCACCCAGCTGTCGAACTTGTAGAGCGATTCTTCCTCTTCGCCGAGGATGTTGGCCTTAAAGTAGATAACGGCTGCGTTTACCGCCGTCGTCAGCGCGCCGAACGTGAGGGGGGCGGAAGCGCCCGTCTTCACTACGGTAATGCCGTCGTCGAACAGTTTGCCTTCCAGTAGCTGTGCATTGTGCGAAGCGAAGAGGGCATAGTCTGCGTCGGAAAAACGGTCGATATAAGATTGCTTGTTGTTAGATTCGTATACGACGCGTTCGATTCCGTTCCATTTCAGATTGTTTCCCGCCTTAGAGCCCGTGCAAGCGAAGATGACCCAGACGGTGATGGAGCCGCCTTGGTAGCCGCCGTTGCCCGTCGTCTGAACGAGATAATTGCCGTCGTCCATGAGGTAGACCTGATTGACGGTCGCGTCTCCGACCGCGACGGCTTTGTCGTCCGCGGCAAGGACGGTCTGTTTGACTGTCGCGTTTCCGCCGTAAATCTTTTTCATGGAACGAGCAAATCGTTCTTCGGAGGATACGAACAGCAAATCATTGAAGATTGCAAGCAGCGCGCCCGCGAGAATGACGATGGAAAGGAGAACGGCAAGGCTCTTGAACGCCGTACTCTTAAAGAACTGTTTCACGGTCATTTACTTTGCCTCCTTTGCGGTTTTTTCCTTTTTCGCCCTTACGTAGCCGAACGGGCGGCATTTCAGCGCGAGGTCGATGAGGAACACGACGAAGTTCATGAGAAGGATACAGAAGGATACGACCTCGACGCCCGTCGCCTTGCGCAAGCCCGCCGTCAGAAGCCCGAGCGCAACAAAATAAATAATATTGCCGAGCGTGCTCTTGGGGGTGGTGGTGTAGTCGGTCGCCATGAAGATAGCGCCGAGGATGAGTCCGCCCGAAAGGATAGAGGGCAGGAAGGAAGCGATGTTCCAGTCGAGCGCCGCCGCGAACAGACCTTCCACGACGATATAGATGAGGGGAAGGTACCACTTGATCACGCCGCGCACGCACAGGTAGATACCGCCGACGAGGAGGGCGAGCTTACACGTTTCGCCTAGCGCCGTCGCGCCGATGCCCGTTCCGAGGAACAAGTCGAGCGCATTGACGCATTCGTTCCCTTTCAGTAAGTTTCCGCTGAGCTGCGTCGCGCCCGTTTTCAGGGCTTCGCCGCCGCCGATTATCGCGCCGAACTGCGGTACGGATACCGCCGTCATTGCCGCAAAGGAGATGAACAGGAAAATTCTGCCGGCAAGCGCAGGATTAACGATATTCTTGCCCGTTCCGCCGAAGAGCATTTTAACCACCGCCACGGCGAAGATGCTGCCGAGAAGGGGCATATACCAGGCTTCGACGTTTGCGGGTATGCACATGGCAAGGAGCAATCCCGTGATAAGGGAAGTGAAATCGAATTGTTTTACGAATTTGCAAAGCACTTCCTTGGGGTTGTGCCAGATTTTGTTCTGGATGATGTAATACACGAATTCGGTGAGAGCCGCGCTCGCGACCGAAATCAGAATGACGACGGCAGCCTGCCAGCCGAAAAAGACGATGCTCGCAACGGTTGCGGGGAGAAGGGCGATCAGCACGTCGAGCATAATGTGCTTTGTCGTTCTTCTCGTCTTAACGTGGGGCGCGGTCGATACGATAAGTTGATTCATACGTTCCGTTCCTCCTTTATTGTTTTTTGCGGAGTTCCGCTTTCGCCGTCTTGATGGATTGCGCGAGCGGTCTTCTCGCGGGGCAAATGTACGAGCATGCGCCGCATTCGATACAGCTTAAGACGCCGCCGTACTTGTCCGCCGCCTCGTAATCTTTTGCCGAGGTGTAAAATGCCGTCTGCATGGGCATGAGCTTCATCGGGCATACGTCCGCGCACTTGCCGCAGTTGATGCAGGGGGTGGGCTCTTCGGCGTTCGTTTCTTTTTCCGTGAGGAACAGCAGCCCCGAAGTCGTCTTGGTTACGGGAGCGGAAAGCCCCGTGAGCGCGTTGCCCGTCATGGGACCCCCCGCGACCAACTTGACCGCGTCTTCCTTCGCGCCGCCGCACGCTTCGGCTAAGGCGGAGAGGGGAGCGCCGATGGGACAGACGAGGTTTTCGGGCTGCGCGATTCCCGCGCCCGAAACCGTAACTACCCGTTCGATGAGCGGCTTGCCTTCTTCCACCGCTTCGCACACGGCGAGCGCCGTCGCCACATTATTCACTACGACGCCGACGTCCGCAGGGAGCTTGCCGAGGGGCACCTTTCTGCCCGTTGCGCAGTAGATGAGGTGCTTTTCCGACCCCATGGGGTACTGTTTTTTGAGCGCGACGACTTCGAGTTCCGTTTCCTCGAACGCCGCGATGGCTTCGGGCTTATTCTTCTCGATCCCGATCATCGCTTTTCCTGCGCCGAGCGCCTTTGCAAGGTACTTCGCGCCGCGCACGATTTTGTCGCGCTGTTCGAGCATCAGCCTGTCGTCGCAGGTGAGGTAGGGTTCGCATTCCGCGCCGTTTAATATCACGGTGTCGACGGGGTGCTGCGGTTTCAATTTGACGTGCGTGGGGAAGCCCGCGCCGCCCATGCCGCAAATGCCCGCATCCGC
This sequence comes from uncultured Christensenellaceae bacterium, assembly GCA_910586675.1. Taxonomy (GTDB): domain Bacteria; phylum Bacillota; class Clostridia; order Christensenellales; family Borkfalkiaceae; genus Gallimonas. The sequence goes on from CAJUJO010000016.1 coordinate 20,793, forward strand.
AACGCGCTGCACGATCTCTTCCGCCGTCGGGTCGGTAAGGGGCGGCATGAAATCGGTTGCGTCCGCGCCCGCTTCGATGACGACGGAAAGTCCGTTCGTCCGCTCTTCCACGGCTTTTACCGTTCCCGCAACGCTGGCATGCACGTTGGCGCTGACGAAGCCGTCCGCCTTCCCCACGAGCTGCCCGCGCTTGACGGTTTGTCCCGCTTCCACGACGGGAAGAGCGGCCTTCCCGATGTGCTGGCGGAGCGGGATGACAACCTCGCCGACGGCGTCGAGCGCCCGCAGCGGTCTGTCTTTCGCAAGCGACTTATGGTCGTGCATGTGAACGCCGCGGGAGAAAAATTTACCTTTCTTCGCTTTCAATCTCCAATTCCTCCGTTTTCGGATTTTTTTTTATTTTTTACGCCCGCCGTCCTCGCGAAAAAGGACAGGGGGATCCCCTTAACCGCGTAAGTTACCGCAAGACCTACGATTACTCCCGCGAGCACGCCCAAGAGGGCGAGATAAGGCAAATAGGAAAAAATGAGCGTCGTTTGAGTCAGAGCGCAGTACACCAGAAGCTGTACGGTGTTATGCACGACCGCGGAAAACACGCTCACGCAGAGCAGACTGACGCGCGGAAAGGCGAGGAGAAGCAAACGGGATACCGCCGTGCTGACTACGCCCGCCGTCAGGCTGTACAGGAGAAGGGAAAAATTGCCCGCGAACAGGCTGCCGAGCACCGTCCGCGCAACGACGACGAGCAATGCTTCGGGCAGTCCGTAAAGGACGAGAGCGAACAGGGAAAAGATATTGGAAAGCCCCATTTTAGCGCCCGGGAAGAACATGGGCGGAAACATGCTTTCTATCAAAAATGCGCCCAGCCCCAGCGCCGTTAACAGCGCCAAGGCCGCGAGTTTTTTCGCGCTCATGCCGCGAACTCCCTTTTCCATAAACCTTATTATAATAGAATTTCACGGCAATGTCAATCTTCTTTCCCGCAGTTTTCATGAGAATATCGATATAATTTTATTCATTTATTCTTCGCTTGACGATAGAGTTTGGCTGTGGTATAATTTATCGTAAAGAGGACTATCGTTTTTTTATGGAAAAGATTTACGATACCGCCGTCGTAGGGGGCGGCATAGCGGGTTATTCCGCGGCACTCACGTTAAAAAGCTTAAAATCCGATTGCATCTGGCTGGGCGCGGAAGGATTCGGAAAAGCGCTCCGCGCCGAGTATGTGCGAAACTACCCCGCATTTTCCGGGAACGGCGCGGAATTTTGCAAGGCGCTTTCCGCGCAGGCGGAACAAGAAGGCGTCTCGCTTACGCCCGCCCGCGTCGACGGGATTTTTTCCGCAGGAGATTTTTTCGTTATCACGCACGGCGGTGCGGAGACGCGCGCCCGCGCGGTCGTGCTCGCCACGGGCGTGGAGATTTCGGGGGGAATTGCGGGCGAGCGGGAATTTACAGGGCGGGGCGTGAGCTACTGCGCCGTATGCGACGGTGCGCTCTATCGCGGTAAAAAAATCTGCGTCCTTCTCGGTTCGGAGGAGTTTGCGGAGGAAGCGGAGTATCTTGCGGGGTTTGCATTAGAGGTTACGGTGTTCTGCTCCTATCGGAATCCGAAGTTTCGCGCGGGGAATATCAAGATCGGGGAGGGGAAGCCGCTCGCCGTCGAAGGCAATGCGCGCGTGGAGCGCCTTATTACCGACAAGGGCGCCGTTCCTGCGGACGGCGTATTTCTGCTCAAAAATTCCGTGCCGCCGTCGGCGCTCGTCGGCGGGCTGGAAACGGAAGGCGCGCACGTAAAAACGGCAAAGGACGGCTCCACCAACCTCGCGGGGCTGTTCTGCGCGGGCGACGTTACGGGTAAACCGTATCAGTACGCGATCGCGGCGGGCGAAGGCTGCGCCGCGGCGTATTCCGCGCACGCATACGTCCTTCGCGTGAAAAAAGAGGGAAAGGCATGAGCGCGGCGGAAATCGAACGTTCGATTATCAAAAAATACCGCAAGCAGATTTGGTGCCCGTTTGTCAAAAGCGTCAAACAATACGGACTGATTCGGGAAGGGGATAAAATCGCCGTCTGTATTTCAGGCGGAAAGGATTCCTTTCTGCTCGCCAAATGCATGCAGGAAATTTGCGCGCACGGGGAATATTCCTTCGGGCTGCAATTTATCGTCATGGATCCCGGCTATTCGCCTGCCAATCGGAAGCTCATTGAAGAGAATGCGGAAATACTCGGCGTACCGGTGCGCATTTTCGAGAGCGATATTTTCGCTGCGGTCGATTCGGTGAACGGCGGTTCGCCCTGTTATCTGTGCGCGCGCATGCGGAGAGGGTATCTCTACGAGTTCGCCAAACAGTGCGGATGCAATAAAATCGCGCTCGGGCATCATTTCGACGACATGGTGGAAACTGCGCTTTTGAGCATGTTTTATGGCGCGGAAATCAAGACGATGCTCCCCATATTAGATTCTACGAGCCACCCCGGCATGCAGCTCATCCGCCCGCTCTACGCCGTGCGGGAAGAGGATATCGTGGCATGGGCGAAGCACAACTGTCTCACATTTCTCAATTGCGCCTGCCGTTTTACCGAGCGCGTCGCGGGGAAAGAGGAGGAGAGTAAGCGCAGGGAAATGAAGGCGCTGATTGCCTACATAAAACAGTTCAACCCCGAAGCGGACAAGAATGTATTCCGCAGCATGCACAACGTCAATTTGGACGGGACGCTGGGTTGGCGCAGAGGAGGAAAACTGACCTTTTTCCTCGACGCCGACAAAGACGGAGAAGAGGGATAAATGAAAATATTCCGCGCTTTTACTTGTAAATTGCGCGTGATTATAGTATAATAATAAAAAAGAAAGTATCACGGAGCGTATCTGCTATGGAAAGAGACGGGCTGGAAACGGAATACGGCGCGCAGGAAAACGGGGAAGAATCTTTGCACGAAGCGCTTCCGCGCCGCAGAGTGGGCTTTTTCTTCGACGACGAGCCGACGGAAAAAACCGTTGCGGCAGAGCAAGTATCGGAAACGACGCCTTCCGCGCCCTTAACGGACGAAATCGAGCCCGAAATATTGCTCGCGCCGCTTGCGCCGGAGGAAGAGAAACGCTTGACGGTGCGCGTCGTGCGTTCGGGCGTGCTGCGGGAAATTCCGCTTGTGCGCGTTGCGCGTATCGTTAGGAAACAAAAGTCCGCGCCTGCGGAGGAAGCTCCGCTTTTTTCCGTCGAATAACCGCGCGGGCGATTGAAACGAAATAAAATCGTTTATATAATATCATAACATAATTTTTGTCGCGCTTTGCGCGGAAGGAGTTTTTTTCTTTTATATGGACAATGCCGTCATAGGGCTTATCGTCGCATTGCTGATTCTCATCGTGCTGTCATCTTTTTTCAGCGCGACGGAAACAGCGTTTACCAGTTTCAGCACCGTGAGAATGCGCCGCTATGCGCAGAAAAAGCGCACCGCGCGGCTGGCGCTTAAACTGAGCGAGGATTATAACAAAGTTCTTACGACTCTGCTCATTGGCAACAATATCGTGAACATCGCGGCGGCCTCTATCGCCACCGTTATTTTTACGCATTTCTGGGGGGATTGGGGGCCGACCATTTCCACGGTTGCGCTCACGGTCGTTATTCTGATTTTCAGCGAAATCACGCCCAAAACGCTCGCCAAAGAATCGCCCGAAAAATTCGCTTGCTTTTCCGCGTATCCGCTCTTCGCGTGTTCCATTCTGTTTATGCCTTTGAATATTTTGTTCGGGTGGTGGAAGAAACTCGTTTTTCTCGTTTTCGGATTGAATAAGAAGAAACCGAAATTTACGGAAGAAGAATTCCGAATGCTCGTTTCAGACGTCCGCGAAGAGGGCGTGCTCAACGAAACGGAGCACGACCTGATTACAAAAACGCTCCGCTACGACGAATTGCACGTCGGCTCCTGCATGATCCCGCTCGACAGGGTAGTTTGCGTGGAAGTGCGGGACAACGCGCACCTCGTGTACAAACTGTTCCGTGAAACCAACTTTTCGCGTATTCCCGTATACAAGGGCACGAAAGGGAATATTATCGGCATATTATACCGTGCGGACTTTTACGAGAACATGCTCGCGGGAAGGCAGAATTTCGAAAATATCATCCGTCCCGTTTCCTGGACGACGCCCGACGCAAAGCTGTCCGCGCAGATGAAGCGCATGCAGAACATGCGCGAACAGATGACGATGGTCGGTTCGAGTGGTAACGCGTTGGGGCTTATCACCCGCGAAGATATGATAGAGGAGCTTATCGGCGATCTGGACGACAAATACGATTTAACGCCCGTAACCTCGCCGATCAAACCCTTTATTCCCGAACCGGAAACGCCCGAATCTGTGGACGATACGGAAGAATGAAATCAGTTCAGCGGCGGCGGGAAGCCGCCGTTTTTGTGCGAAAGAGGAGCCAATGAAACTGCTGATTCCCTGCGCCGCCGGCGTGGAAGGCACTGTCAAGCGGCAGCTTATAAAACTCGGTTACGGGGATCGTCCCGCCGTAAACGGCAGAATATCCCTCGAAGGCGGCTGGGAGGACGTCGCCCGCCTCAACGTCATGCTCCGCGCGGGCGAGCGCGTGTTGATTTGCCTTGCGGAATTTCCCGCGCGCACCTTCGACGAGCTGTACGAGGGCGTATTCCGCATTCCGTGGGAGGATTATTTCACGCCGCACGCCCGCATTCTTATGGACGGAAAATGCGTAAAGAGCGCGCTGATGGCGGTGAAAGCTGCGGGCGGCGTGGCAAAAAAGGCGGTCGTCAACCGTTTGAAACGGAAGCTCGGCGCAATCGCGCTGGACGAAAAAGGGGAGCGCGCCGTCGTCGGCGTTTCAATATTTAACGATACCGCGCAGATCACGCTGGATACTTCGGGAGAAGGTCTGCACAAGCGCGGTTACCGCGTGCTTTCCTACGATGCGCCCCTGCGTGAAACGACCGCCGCCGCGCTCGTTGAAAATACTTATTACCGCGGGGAGCGGCCGTTTGCCGATTTATTTTGCGGGAGCGGCACGATTCCCGTAGAAGCGGCGCTCTCCGCGCTCGGGATAGCGCCCGGCGCAAAACGGGATTTTGATTTTACGTCCTGGAAGTGTGCGCCGCAAAATGCGCTCGGGCGGGCGCGGGAGGAAGCGGAGGATTCGCGCAGGAAGGGCGTAAAACCGCAGATATACGCATCCGATATTTCGGAAAAGGCGATTTCCGTCGCAAAATACCACGCCGAACGCGCGGGCGTTTCGGAATATATCCGTTTTCGCCGCGCCGACATGCGGAACTTTTCCTGCGGGGAGCCGAACGGGATTCTCCTTTCCAATCCGCCTTACGGGGAAAGGCTTGGCAAGGGGGAAGACTTGTTCCCGCTTTACCGCGATTTTTCGCGCGTGTTCCGTTCGCTTCCCGCCTGGAGCTGCTATTTCTTAAGCGCGTATAACCGCGCGGAGCAGGCGTTCGGGCGGAAAGCCGCGCATAAAAAGCGTTTGTACAGCGCCGATTTGGAATGTTGGTTTTATTCGTTTCCGACAAAACCCTTCAAAAAATAACAAGATGAAACAAAGGATGATATTGTTGTGAAATTATGTAAAAAACCGTTTAACGCAGTTGACAATTTCGCTTTGCGGTGTATATAATTGATATAAAATTGTTCAGCGTTAAATCAATCGCAAAACGGGAGTGTCAATGGAAATCAACGAATATCTCATTAAACTCATTCAGACGACGAAAGACCTCGAATGTCTGGATTTTTTTACGGGCGACGCGCAGCTCGGGAAAACGGAATTCCGCTTGCTCCGCGAAATCGTCATGGAAGGTGAAAATGGCGGTAAAATAATATCGTCTCAGCTGGCGCGCCGATTGGGTATCACGCGTTCCGCCGTGTCGCAAATCGTTACCAAACTGGAAAAAAAGAATATCGTGAAGCGCGTCGATTCGCCGACCGATAAAAAAATCGCCTACGTTCAGCTATCTGATCGGGCACTCGCTCTGTTTGAAGCGCAGTGCGAGCAGGCGAACGCGCTTATGGAGCGCGTTGTGAAAGAGTTCGGCGAGGACAGAATTCGAGAATTGATTTTGATGTACGACGAGTTTTCCGCCGTGCTCAATCGCGTAAGAGAGGAGTTTTCCCGTAGTTAAATAATCTGCGGCGAGAGAGAAGATTGAAAAATGTTAAAGCTTGAAGGCATTAAAAAATATTATAAGGTCGCGGATACCGCAGTGCCCGCGCTCAAAGGCATCGATTTAGAGTTTCGGAAGAACGAATTCGTGTGCATTCTCGGCCAGTCTGGTTGCGGGAAAACGACTCTTTTGAATATCATCGGCGGGTTGGATCAGTACAGCTCGGGCGATCTCGTCATCGACGGAAAATCGACCAAGAATTTCAGCGACAGGGATTGGGACGTTTATCGTAATCACCGAATCGGATTCATCTTTCAGTCGTATAATCTTATTCCGCACCAAACAGTGCTCGGAAACGTGGAAATTGCGCTCACCATTGCGGGAATCGGCAGGGAAGAGCGCAGGGAGCGCGCGAAGCAGGCGCTCGAAAGAGTCGGTTTAGGCGGCGAACTCAACAAGCGCCCCAACCAGCTTTCGGGCGGACAGATGCAGCGCGTCGCCATTGCCCGCGCCCTCGTCAATAATCCTGCGATTCTGCTCGCCGACGAGCCGACGGGAGCGCTCGATTCGGCGACGAGCGTTCAGATCATGGATTTGATCCGCGAAATTTCGGGCGAACGCCTCGTCATTATGGTAACGCATAATCCCGAGCTTGCCGAACAGTACGCTTCGCGTATTGTGCGGCTCAAAGACGGGCTTGTGGAATCGGACTCCGATTCTTACGACGGTTCGGACGAACAGTCCGAAAATTCGGATATAGAAGAAGAGACCCCCGCCGATAACAAGCAGGCGCGCGCTATGAAGCGGGAGAAAAAGAAAAAAGCCGCCCGCGCCCGCATGAACTTCTTGTCCGCGCTCGCGCTTTCGGCGCGCAATCTGCTCACCAAAAAGGGGCGCACGATCGTAACATCCGTCGCGGGAAGCATCGGCATTATCAGCGTGTGTCTCGTTCTCGCGCTCTCGAGCGGATTCGGCGATTATATCCGCCGCACGGAAGAGGATATGCTCTCTTATTATCCGTTGGAAATTACGGAAAATTCCATGGACGTAACCGCCGTCATGTCCGGGTTTGCTTCCGCGGGCACGATGCCCGATCTTTCAGAGCTGGACGATAAAGTGTACATCAACTCCTTTCTTTCGGGAATCGCCAAGGGAATGGCGGTCAAGAATAATATTACCGAAGAATATCTCGATTATATCGAGGCGATGGATCCGGCTCTCTATTTTGCCGTACAATATGCGTACGGTGCGTCGCTTACAGACAACATATTTACCGAAGTCGGCACGGGAGACGTGGGGACGATACCCGTTCCCAGTTATCGTTCTCTTTCTAATCTCAAACAATTCTATATCGACGAACTTACGCAGAAGGCGGAGGAATATAACGGACTTGTATACATGGCGGATATGTTCGGCAATATCGTCAATAAAATGCCCGGCACGGCGGATTTTTCCGAAAACGCGCATTGCGGCGAATATATTCTTTCGCAATACGACGTCATCGCGGGGGAATTTCCTACGGCTTCCAACGAAGTTGTGCTTGTCATCGGTGAAAACAACGACGTGATCGATTTGACGCTCGCGCAGCTCGGCTTTCTCGACGAGCCTACCTTCCTTTCTCTGTTCGATTTGGGCAAGGAGAATTCGGACGGGGGAAATAAGTATCTCACCATTGGGTTCGACGAGATATTAGCGAAGCAGTTTACGCTCTATTACAACGATGCTATCTATTCGGAAAATGCGGCATACAGTCCGATGAATCCCAATGCGTATAAGTTTACGTATAACGGCGAACGGAACGGCTTGGACGCGACCGAAAAAGAGGGGATAAAGTTGAAAATCAGCGGCATTCTCCGCCTGAAAGAAGGGCTTACATACGGGTGCCTTTCCGACGGGCTGAACTTGACGGAAAAGCTCGTGGAAGAGTATATCGCCGTCAATATGAATTCGGCGCTCGTCAAATGGATGCGGGAAGAAGCGCAAATCAAAAATCCCTTGCTCGGCGATACTGTGCTCTACCGATCGCCCGCCGCGCATCTCAACGAAGGTAATTACACGTCTGCCGAGCAGCTCGGCGGAATGTTCGTCAATTACAGTCAGGAATCGGCGCTGCGCTTCGTGGGCGGCGACGATACCGTCAACGCGGTTTTTATCTATCCTAAGGATTTCGACAGCAAGGACGACGTCCTCAAATACCTCGACGATTGGAACGCTTCCGTAACGGACGAAGAGGATAAGATCACGTATACCGACAGGGTAGGGCTGCTCATGGGTATGGTTCAAACGATGTTAGGAGCAGTAACATACGTGCTGGTCGCGTTTACGGCGATTTCTCTCATCGTTTCATCGGTCATGATCGGAATTATTACGTACGTTTCCGTCGTGGAGCGCGTCAAAGAAATCGGCGTGCTGCGCTCTCTCGGCGCGCGAAAGCGGGACATCAAGAACCTGTTTAACGCGGAAACGTTCATCATCGGACTTGCCGCGGGGCTCATCGGCGTTATTGTAACCTATCTTCTCTCGTTTGCCGTTAACGCCATTCTGTACGCGCTCACGGGGATAGCCAATCTTGCGGCGCTGCCCGTAACTGCGGCGCTCGTCATGGTCGTCATCAGCGTACTGCTTACGCTCATATCCGGATTGATTCCCGCGAGCGCCGCAGCGAAGAAAGACCCTGTTATCGCGCTCCGCACGGAATAAATTATTGGATCTCCGTCCATACTGTTATCGACTATATTGCGAGGAGAGGCTCAGTATGGCGAAAAAACAAAAAGTTCACCGTCTTACCGACGAGGAATACGAAGCGTATTTGAAATCGCTGGAAAACAAATAAAAAACGGAGCGTTTGCTCCGTTTTTTATTTGGGTAAAATATCCGTTATTTGTTTTTCTTTCGACAGAAAATGCCGTTATCGGCGCGGAAGTTTGTAGTATCATATGCAAAAACGGCGTGCGGACGCGCGGGGAGAAGCGCTTTATGGCAAGGAGAATCGTCATTACGTCGGGGAAAGGCGGCGTCGGCAAAACGACGGTCTGCGCCAACCTCGGCATACAGCTCGCAAAAAGCGGTAACAGGGTAATCGTGTGCGACCTCGATTTCGGACTCAATAATATCGACGTCGTGCTCGGCGTGGAAAATCTTGCCGTCTATGACGTCGTGGATGCAATCGAAGGGCGCTGCCGTCCGCGTCAGGCGCTTGTAAAGCATCCGCGCTATCCTACACTGTTTACGCTCGCGAGTAACCGCGTTTCCGACCGCTACGTTTCGCCGCAGTCGGTTCGTCTTGTGCTGGAAAACCTCGCGCCGCAGTACGATTTTATCCTGATCGATTCTCCCGCGGGAATCGACGAAGGGTTTCACCGCGCCGTCGCCTGTGCGGAAGAGGCGCTGCTCGTAACAACGCCGCATATTTCCGCAATGCGCGACGCCGACCGCGTCGCGGGAATGCTGAAAAGTTACCGCCTCACCCGCGTGGGGCTTGTCGTCAATATGGTTCGGAACGACTTCGTCCGAAGGGGGGAAACGCTTACGCCCGAAGAAATTTCCCGCATGCTGCATCTATCGCTTACCGCCGTCGTGCCCGAAGAGGACAAGCTCTTTCTCGATAACGTCGCCGAACGCTCGCGCGCGTTCCGTCTGCTGGCGGGGTTTTATACGGAAGGAAGGGCGTCGGTCGCATCTCCCGCGCGAAAGGGCGGCGGACTGTTCGGGATGTTCCGCGCAAAGAAAAATCATTGAGGAGGGGCTTATGAAGCGTTCTGCGGAGCTGACCCGCTTAGATAGGTTGCTGGAAGCGGATAAAGAAGAAATGAACGAGGCGAGCCGCCGCGCCGCGCTTGCCGATATTTCCCGCGTCGTGCGGGAATATTTCGAGGCGGATGGGGAGGTTTCCATGCGTTTCGGAAAGGCGAAAAACGGCACGGACGTAACAATTTCATTTCATGCCGTCCGCGTAAAAAATTTTACCGCGCTCAAATAAGCGCGGCTTATTTTATTGACAAAGAGCACCCTCTTGTGTATACTGAAAGGTGTTACGGCTGCAATAAGGAGAGCGCGTCTGTAACGCTTCTGGGAAATTCACTTGGGCGGTGTTTTACCATGTCGAGAAAGTTTGTAATTGTAACCGATTCCGCTTCCGATCTTCCGGAAGAATATTTTGCAATGAACGGGTTGGATTGCGTTCGGCTAGGTTTTACCGTAGACGGCAAAACCTACGGCGGCGAAGACGGCGAGGAGATGGATATTAAAGAATTTTACGCGTCTCTCCGCGGCGGCTCCATGCCGACGACCTTTCAGGTCCCTCCGGAACAAGCGGAAAAACATATTGAACGGCATCTGAAAGAGGGGCAGGACGTCCTTGCCGTCGCTTTTTCCTCGGGGCTTTCGGGCACGGCGAACAGTTTTGCGATCGCCGCGCGGGAGCTTTCGGAACGCTATCCCGAAAGAAAGATTTTCGTCGTGGACTCGCTCTGCGCGTCCATGGGCGAAGGGTTGTTCGTCGACTATATCGTGAAAAAGGCGGATACGGGCGCTTCCATCGAGGAAACGCGCGATTATGCCGAAGATCTGAAACAACATATCTGTCATTATTTTACGGTGGATAATCTCTTTCACTTAAAACGCGGGGGAAGGGTTTCCGCCGCAACCGCCGTCGTCGGTTCCCTCTTGAAAATAAAACCCGTTCTGCATGTGGACGAGGAAGGGCATCTGATCGCGATCGGTAAGGCGATGGGGCGGAAAAAATCTATTTCGGCGCTCGTCGAGCACATGAAGGAGCTGGAAACGCTGGAAGAGGACGATCCGATTTTTATCAGTCACGGCGACTGCGCAGAGGACGTGGAGTATCTGAAAAAGCTTATTACGGAAGCGTTCGGCGAGCGTGTATTTTATACGAACTACGTTGGGAGCGTGATCGGAACGCATTCCGGCGCAGGAACGCTTGCATTGTTTTTTCGCGGAAAACACAGATAAAAATATATGTTTTTGCGAGCCGTATTTTACGGCTCTTTTAGGGAAGGTTGGCCGAGCGGTCGAAGGCGCGCGTCTTGAAAACGTGAAACGTCAAAAGCGTTCAGGGGTTCGAATCCCTTACCTTCCGCCAGAAGGGAACTGTACGAACACACGCCATAGTGAGTTCGTACAGTTCCTTTTATATGAGTGCTTTGGCGTGCGAATAACTATTACGGACATATTGCCAAAACCGCCAAAAGGCGCGTGGGGGGAACGGTATTTGTCTGCTTCGGCGTTCGCTTCGCTTACCGTGCGGATTTTCTTTGACGTGTTTGCCGAGCGCTATTCGTTAAAGATGTTCATTAAGGGCATCATTTCATTCCCGCGCTGTTCACGGTCGATTAAGAAAGCACCGTGCCGAATACACCAAAGACGGTAAAACACGTTTGTGTTCGGTCTGTCTTAATAAAAAAACGAACCCAACAAATATTGTTGGGTTCGTTTTTAATCATTGTCTAAAAGTGCAAGTACGTCGTCGAAACGTTTTATCACGGGCACATCGGGGAATTGTGCCTTTATCGCGTCGAGCTCGGATTGTTTGGTTTGAGTCGATACGACAACGGCCCGGCTTCCCGCGTTGATTGCGCATTGCATGTCGGTTATTCTGTCTCCCACCACAAGGATCTCGGCGGGGGAGAGATTCAGCCGTTTTGCAACGGAAAGCAACATTCCGCTTTTGGGCTTTCGGCAGTTGCAGTTGTCTGGCGTGTCGTGTGGGCAGATTTCCCACACATTCGCCCCGTAAGAGGCAAATTCTCCATCGAAATCGTAATTTGCGCCCGTATCGCGCGCAATGCTCGACTAGGCACCCGCCTGGACGGCTGACCTTGAAAGTGCGTCGGTCGTGGGTAGCGACGCATACAAAGGCAAGGGTGTTACGTTCTACGCACAAGTTGTAGAGGGCGGTGTTCGCGTTGCGGCCGTTGCAACGCATAGTGCGTATGCCTACACCGAAAACAATACGGCTAACTGTTATAAGAATACCAACCTTGAAATGTGGAGCGGTTCAAGGCATTTCTATCTTACTTCGCGAGCGGTCGCTACGGACGAAGGCCCTTTGGGAAGAGCATTCTATACTGTACGTAACCGAGAAACAAATCTTTATACCACGGTAGCGGAGGCTTTCTTTACGGCTGATCAGATCACGGTTACAGAAGAAGGCACCGCACGGCTTGGCTTTGCATGGAAGACGGTAGGCGATCAGTGCAATAACGGTTACGATTTGAGCGGTAACGCAAGCGATTGGTGGATGGTGCCCGGGCATAACGGTGATGCCGATAAACAGTTCTATGTTACCAAGGACGGAATTTTTACGGAAGCACCTGCTACCGAAGAAACTCCCGATGTATAAAACAATTAAAGGCGGTAAAACAATTATGAAAAGTGAATTCAATCCCAGTGGCATTATTCAAATCGGAGATCCCTTTGTGTTACGTGCAAAGGACGGATGCTATTACATGTACGCAACCTCTCACACTATCGATATGATGGGGTTCAAAGTATGGAAGAGCAAAGACTTAAAGCATTGGGACGACGGTAAAGTTTGCTATCAGCTCGGCGAAAAATCATTCGGCTATTGCGATTGCTGGGCGCCCGAAGTTACAGAGTACAACGGTAAATATTATATGTTCTATTCTGCGCGTTGGAAAGAGACGAAGACGCTGCGACTCGGCGTTGCCGTTTCTACCTCGCCGGAGGAACCGTTCGAGGAGGCGTTCGACAACCGTCCGCTTTTTGATTTCGGCTACACGGCAATCGACGGCTCGGTATTTATCGACGACGACGGACAGAAGTATCTCTACTATTCCCGCGACTGCAACGATAATATCGAGAATGGTGAGCATCAATCTCACCTCTACGTCATTCGCCTTTCCGACGACTTGCTATCCGTCGTAGGGGAACCCGTTTGCATTACGAAGCCCGAAAAGGAATATGAAATTATTCCGCATATCAACGACGAGGGCGTAATTTACAAGTGGAACGAAGGTCCGTTCATGGTGAAGGTAAACGGAGAATACCATCTCATGTATTCCGGCAACTTTTTCACAACAAAATATTATTGCATCTGCGGTGCCAAATCAAAAAGCCCCATGGGACCTTTTGAAAAATACGATGCGCCCATTGCAACGCATATCGAGGGGAAGGTATCGGGCCCCGGACACAACAGCATGTTCAAAGACGAGAAAGGGCAGATGTACTGCGCCTATCACGTGCATACCGAGCTTTCGAATCCGGGCAATAACCGCCAGCTTTTCATCGATAAGCTGAACTACGAAAACGGAAAGCTTACCATGAAAATCACTTATAACGATTAAAATAAAGCGCCCTTCGGAAAATTGCCGAAGGGCGCTGTTACTGTTTGTTCAAAATTGTTAATGATTTGGTTAGCTTGTTTTAACTTTTTAATTTACGGATTTGCCGCTACTATCATTTACACGCCTATTGCTATAGTCAGCGCATAAACGAATGCGTCCGTTATGGTATTCATGTATTCATGGTAACTGCTCTTGTATCGTCCGAACCGCCTAACTCCCGGAACGTCGCCGTTTGCAGGGCAAGGGTAGACGCAATTGCGTCGGCAAGTTTAACTTATTATTTACGACTGTCAACGATGAATGATAAGTAGCGAATTAAATTGTCGAAAAGAGTAGCGTAAAGTCGCAGTGATTGACTCTAATAACGTTTTATCGCCATTATAAAAATAAGTAGCGTATAAACGCTTCGGTTGAGTTGACATATGCGTTGCGGCGTAGTATTATATAGCTAATTAAACGGACAGTTCGTTTGCGCCATCCTGTCTTTAAACAAAACCAGGGCATCTGAATGGAATAGTCTTTTTAGGTGCAGTCGTTTTGTTGCGGCTGTATTTTTTTGCTCAAAAGGAGAGAGATATATGTATTATTTAAAAACTTCGGCTTGTTTTGACAGCGCACATTTTCTTCACGGATACAACGGCAAGTGTGCCAACATCCACGGTCATCACTGGGTTGCGGAAGTAAAGATTAGCGGTGGAAAATTGCAGAACAACGGCGAAAAGCGCGGTATGCTACTGGACTTCGGCGATTTTAAGAAGGCAGTTAAAGATATTGCGGAAGGGTTCGACCATACGCTAATTTACGAAAAAAATACCCTTAAATCTGCAACGCTTGCCGCTCTTCAAGAAGAAGGGTTTTCATTGGTTGAAACGGATTTCAGACCCACTGCCGAAAACTTTGCCGCGCACATATATGCCGACCTTTGTAACAAGGGCTTGCCCGTTTTCAGCGTGACAGTGTACGAATCGCCCGAAAACTGCGCGGTGTACGGTGAGTGATATGTGTCGTTTTAATGTTGCCGAAAAGTTTGTAAGTATAAACGGCGAGGGACCGCGCGCGGGCGAGCTTGCCGTGTTTCTGCGGTTTTGCGGTTGCAATCTCAATTGCGGCTACTGCGACACGCGCTGGGCGAATACCGCCGACGTAAAATGCGAATTTGTTTCTGCGGAAGAGCTTGTTGAATACGTGAAATCGACGGGGATACAAAACGTTACTCTGACGGGCGGCGAACCGCTTTTGCAAGCGGATATTGCATGCCTTATAGAACTTTTGGGTGCGTCGGGCGTAGAAGTCGAAATAGAAACCAACGGAAGCGTGCCGTTGAAAGATATCGTTTCCATATCGCCCCGTCCCGCCGTTACCGCCGATTATAAACTTCCTTCAAGCGGAATGGAAAAACATATGCTGACCGAAAACTTTTCTTATCTTGCGTTACAGGACGCAGTCAAGTTTGTAGTCGGGGATAAGTGCGATTTGGTGCGTGCGGAAGAGATTATAAACAGCTACGGACTTACAGGCAGGTGCCGCGTTTATTTCAGCCCCGTGTTCGGAAAAATCAAGCCCGTAGAAATA
>CAJUJO010000017.1 GCA_910586675.1 uncultured Christensenellaceae bacterium
ATTAGGGCTATGCCCGAAAATGAAATACCACCCGCTACGCGGGTGGATTATTATTCGCCGTTGCAATATCCGATTACGGCTGTTTTATACCGCTGTTCCCATTTTGAAGGCGAGACGGGGAAAATCGGTTGCGTTGATTTCACCCCTGTCCGTAACGCCGATGCCGCGCAGTACGTCTTTGAGCGTAACGCCCTCGAAGCAGTCAACCCAGCCTTGAATATCGCGGACGCTTCCGTTCATCGCGTTTCCGTCGTTTTCCGCTGCGGCGGCGAGCAGATATACGTCCTTAAAGCTGTTCTTTCTCGTATAAAGGGGGTTTAGCCTGTCGAGGAAGGTTTTCAGCTGTCCGCAGACGGCGTAAAAATAGACGGGCGAGGCGAAGCAGAGTACGTCGGCGTTTTGCACCGTCTCGTACAGAGCGTTCATGCCGTCGTTTAACGCGCATTTATCGTGTGTGTGGCAATACATGCAACCGACGCAGAATTTAAGCTCCAATTCGCGCACCGTGATAACCTCGACGCTATGCCCTGCCGCCCGCGCGCCTTCTGCAAACTTTTCGGCTAATATTTCCGAGTTGCCGCCTTTTCGCGGCGTGGAATTGACGACTACAACTTTCTTCATTCGTGATACCTTTGTGCTTTGAATCCGCTCAATAATTTTCCGCTTTGACTTGAAAATACCCCTGAGGGTGGGAGCATACGGGGCAGACGTCGGGCGCTTTCTTGCCTATGTGAATATGTCCGCAGTTGGAGCATTGCCATATCGTATCCCCGTCTTTGGAAAATACGGCGTCCGTTTTCAAATTTTCAAGTAACTTTTTATAGCGCGCCTCATGTTCCTTTTCGATTGCGGCGACGCCTTCAAACAGGTCTGCGATATGCCCGAAGCCTTCTTCGCGCGCTTCCTTTGCAAAGGAGACGTACATATCCGTCCATTCGTAGTTTTCTCCGTTTGCGGCTTCCTGCAAATTTTCTTCGGTGGAACCGATACCGTCGTTAAGGAGCTTATACCAAATTTTGGCGTGCTCTTTTTCGTTGTTGGCCGTCTCTTCGAAGAGGGCGGCGATTTGGGCGTATCCGTCTTTTTTGGCTTTGGAGGCAAAATAAGTATATTTGTTTCTTGCCTGCGATTCCCCTGCGAACGCCGCCTTCAAATTAGCTTCCGTTTTCGTTCCTTTCAGTTTCATTTTTTTTTCTCCCGTGGAAAATATTTCCTTGCGTCATTATACTACCTGCATTGCCGTTTGTCAATCCTTGGGCGAAAAATGCTTAAAGGGATAACGGTAAATTATATGGGATATAAAGATTTGGTAATTTTTATTTTTTCCGAATTGCATATTATTCACCGTATTTCGCTTGTTATTTTTTGTAAAATGTGATAAAATGAATTACAAAATAGCGATTTATACATTATTCTATGTATAAATTTATGGAATGCGGAGGGCGTATGAGCGTAAAATTCAGTAAAATAAAAAGAACGCAGTTGCTCCGCGCCGTCGTTACGGCGGTGTCGGCCGGACTTTCCGCGGGATTTCTCGCGGTCGGCGCCGTTCTGCTTGCGTGGAAGCTGGGCGCTTTTTCGCTTTCGGCGGGCGCCGCGGCGGGAATTTGCGCCGGGATCTGCGTCGGTGTTGCCGCACTTATCGGCTTGCCGCTCTTTTTCGCGCTTCGCCCGAGCGACGAAAAGATCGCCCGCCGTCTGGACGCGGAACACGGCTTGAACGAAAAAATTCAGACGATGGTGGAATACGGAAACAGGGAAGGGGAAATGGTTGCGTTGCAGCGCGCCGACGCGGCGGAGCGGCTCGAACGTCTTCCCGCAAAAAAAATCACCTTCAAACGCATTTGGCATTATATCGTATTTCCCGTGCTCGCATGCGCGTTATTCATATCGGCGCTCGTCGTGCCGGGCGCGTCGGTTCCCGCAGAAGGAACGACCGTATTCGAGTTCACCGAAAGACAGCTCCGCGAGATGAACGAGTTGATTGCGGATGTGGAAAGGTCTGATTTTGAAAATGAGTTGAAGCTTTTTGTAAAAGGCGAATTGGAGGAGCTGATCGTTCAACTGAGCGGTTCGCCTACGGAAGAGGCGATGCAGAGCTGTGTTGTCTCCGCCGTAACGGAAATCGACGGGGCAGTCGCCGCGGCGAACACCTATCGCAAGTTGTTTCCCGAACTGAAAATCGAAAAACAAACGGAAGCGGCTGCCGCTGCGCTTGCTTCGGGCGTTGCGGTTTATACCGCGAGCGGCGTTAGTTTGAACGAGTATCAATACGTGGAAATTTTTGCAAACGGGCTGGAAAGTTCCGTCGAAAGCAAAGTGAAAGAGAAGATGACGCCGTTTTCGGGCGCGCTCAATCTGCCGCAGGCGGAAGGATTGGCGGAAGCGATGGAAACGCTGCGCGCGGCGCTTGAAACGGCGGTTCTCGCTTCGGGCGTTGCGGAAGGGGATGGACTTCTCGGCGCGTTTACCGCATTTATCGACGAGCTGGAACGCCTGTTGCAGGTGGTCGAAGGCGGGGCGCTCGGCGACAGCTCCCTTCAATTGCAGATAAGCGTTGCAATCGACAATTGCGGCAACGCGATTACGGTCGCGCTCAGCGCGCAGATATACAACTGTATGATGGACGATTACGTTCGCGGCAGACTTGCCGATATCTTTGAACTGTCTATGAGCATGTTTCCCGAAACGGAGCACCACATTTCCTTCGTCGGAAGCGGGAATGACGGTTCGGGAAGCGGCAGCGGTGAAGATAACAACGGCAACGGCGGCGGCGCGGGCGGAGGCGAATCCATTTACGGAAGCGACGACGTGATTTACGATCCCGACAGAGAAGATTACGTAAAATACAGCGAAGTGATCGGTGATTATTACGCCAAGATGATGGAACAGCTTCGCGACAGCGATTTGACGGAGGAAGAAAAACAGTATGTTTACGATTATTTCGAAATCCTTCTCAGCGGCATCAAACAGCCGGAAACTCCCGAACAATAAAAAATAAATATAGGATACGGTCATGGAAAATTCGGAAAAGGTAAAAAAATTCAGCCAGTCTATTGCAAAGATCAAAGACGAGATCCGTAAGGACGTCGTCGGTCAGGAAGAAATTGTCGACAGCGTGATCACCGCGATCATCGCGGGGGGCAACGTGCTCCTCGAAGGCGTTCCCGGCGTCGGAAAAACGCGTCTTGTCCGTTCGCTCGGAAGAACGCTCAGCCTTCCTTTCTCGCGTATTCAGTTTACGCCCGACTTGATGCCGTCCGACGTAACGGGCACCAACGTCATCGAGAAGGGGGAAAACGGCAAAATGAACAGCGTGTTCCGCCGCGGACCCATTTTCGCCAATCTCGTCCTTGCGGACGAAATTAACCGCGCGACGCCCAAAACACAGTCGGCGATGCTCGAAGTCATGCAGGAGCACAAGGTAACCGTGCTCAATCAGACATACGCGTTGGAAGAACCGTTTTTCGTCCTCGCGACGGAAAACCCCATCGAGCAGGATGGTACCTACCCGCTTCCCGAAGCGCAGATGGACCGCTTTATGTTTAAGCTCGTCATGAAATTCCCGGGAATCGAAGAACTCGTCGATATCGTCAATATGACGCAGATCACGCTCGACGAGAACGCGACCGCCGTTATCGACGGGAAGACCATTCTCGAAATGCGCGAACTCGCAAAGACCGTACCCGTCATTGATTCCGTACTTAATTATGCGGTAACGCTCGTGTCCGATACGCATCCCGAGCTGGAAAAGACGTCGTCTACGGCAAAGAAATACATCAAATACGGCGCTTCGCCCCGCGCGGCGCAGGCCATCGTTACGAGCGCAAAGGTTCGCGCGCTCATGAACGGCAATTATAACGTTTCGTTCGAGGACATTAACGCGCTCGCGTATCCTGTGCTGCGCCATAGGATCAAAATCAACTATAACGCGATCAACGACCGCCTCACCGTTGACGACGTGATCGGTCAGCTCATCGAGGAAAACAGGAAATCGGCGAAGCAACCACATGAATAAATTTGCAATCAACGAAGAATTTTTGCAGCAGGTGGAAATGCTGCAGATGCTCATAAAAAATAACGTAGCGGGCTTGTTCGGCGGAAACCATCAGAGCAAGACCTACGGTTCTTCGTGCGAATTTGCCGATTACAGGGATTACGTTTCGGGCGACGACGTTACGAAAATCGACTGGAACGCATATGCCCGCTTCGAAAAGCTCTACCTCAAGCTCTATTTGGACGAGCGTCAGATGCACACGCGCATCTATATCGACGCCAGCCGTTCCATGGGGTACGGCAAGGGGAGGAAGGACGAGCAGGCGCTCAGAATCGCGGCGGCGCTCATGTATCTTTCCATTTGCGAAATGGATAAGGTTTCCGTTTTCACGATTCGGGATAAACAGGTGCACGAGGTGATAAGTTCCGCGCTCGGGAAAGACGCTTTTTATAATTCCGTGGGCAAACTGAACGAAATTGAGTTCGACGGCGACAGCTGTATTTCGGAAGCCATCGTTCCTTCGGCGGTCGGGTACGGCGACGGGATGTCCGTCATTATTTCCGACTTTTTAACGGACAACGATTTCCAAACGGCAATCGACCATTTGACGGGAAAGAAGCGCGATATTCTGTGCGTTCAGATTCTTTCCAAGGAAGAGCTTAACCCCAAAGCGCGCGGGAAGCTCCATTATTTCGATTCGGAGAATACGGCGAAGTTTTACCGTAAAAACATCAACCGCGAAATTGCGCAGGCATACAAGCAGGCGCTCGAATACGCGACGGGGCGCATCCGCGATTATTGCGCGGCGCGCGGTGCCGATTATGTGCTGTGTTCGGCGGAAGAACCCGTCAATCAGATTTTCTTTGACAAATTCGTCAATATGGGGGTGTTGAAATGACCTTGCTGTTTCCCTTGGGATTGCTGGGGCTGATCGGCGTTCCCGTTCTGATCGCAATTTATATTATCAAAAACAAGTATACCGAACAGGTGATTTCCTCCACTTATTTGTGGACGCTCAGCGAAAAATTCTTAAAACGCCGTAATCCCATCAATAAGCTCACGGGAATCATTAGCCTGATTTTGCAAATTTTGATCGTGGTATTTCTTTCCGTCGCCATCGCGCACCCCGTATTTATTCTGCCAAACGCCGCGAACGAATACTGTTTTATCCTCGACGCATCGGGCAGCATGAATTTCCAAACGGACGGAAAAACGCGGTTGGATGTCGGGAAGGAGCACATTTCCTCGCTCATTCGCTCTTCGACGGACGGGTGCGTTTACACCCTCGTTTCCGCGGGCAATTCGGTGGATATTCTGTACGAGGAACTGGACGACAAGGAGCGCGCGCTCGCGCTTCTCGATGCCGTTTCTCCCGCGTTTACGGCTAACGACGTTGACGGCGCGCTCGGTGTCGCGCAAGCGTATTTCAACCAAAATCCTGCCGTAAAGACCTATCTCGTAACGGATAAAACGTATGCCGAAACGGGCAACGTGGAGATAGTGAACGTGGCGGCTTCGGAATCCAATTTTGCGGTAACGGACGTAACTTACACGCTGAAAGGCGGGAAGTTGACGGTGGAAGGGAAAGCCGTTTCCTATGCGGCGGACGCGCTGCTTCACGTCAATTTGCAGTTTGAAGGGGAAGGGGAGCCGCTCACGCAGGAGGTTTCCGTGAAGAAGGGCGAGCCCGCCGAATTTCGCTTTGAATGCGAAAAAGATACCTTCGTTTCCATGAAGCTGTATCTTTCCGAGCGGGACGCGCTCAAGCTCGACGACGAGATCGTCATTTATAACGTGGAGCACGAAAATTCCTATACCGTTCTTTTGATCGGCGATACGCCTTTCTTTATCGAAGCGGCGCTCGCTTCCCTCAAAAACGCGCGGATAGAGAAGCTGACGAAAACGGAATACGAAACCCGCGCGAACGGCGTTGCCGATAAAACGGTGAGCGGATACGACCTTTATATTTTCGATTCGGTCGATCCTTTGGCGCTCCCGAAGGACGGCGCCGTCTGGCTCTTCAACCCGCAGACGACCGTTCCCGATACGGGCTTCGGCGTGGAATCGGTGCGCGACCTTCCCGCGTCCGTGCGCATGGAATACGCCGATATCGAAAATTCCCCGTCTCTCGTCGAGCGGCTTTTGAGCGGACTTTCCATGACGGATATTTACGTAAAAAAATACGTGGAATGCGGCGAGTTTTACCGTAATTTTACTCCCCTCATTTTCTGCGGAGATTACCCCATGGTGTTCACGGGTAGTAACGCGTTCGGCAACCGCGAGGCGGTGTTCGCCTTCGATCTGCACGACACGCACACTTCGATCAGCGCCGATTACGCGCTTCTTATCCGTAACCTCATCGGTTACACCTTCCCCGACGTGATCGAAAAGGTTTCTTATTATTGCGGGGAAGTCATGGAAATCAACATCGTCGGAAATTGCGATAACGTACGCATCGATACGCCGGGCGGAAACGTCGTTTTCCTCGATACATCCCGCAGCACGGGCGAGCATACGCTCGCGGAAGTGGGACTGTATACGGTAACGGTAACCAAGCACGGCGACGACAGACCTAAGAAATATTATTTTTACGCGGCGCTGCCGGAGGAAGAGCGCGACCCTTCCGCCTCGGCTCAGTCCTTTGTGATCCGCGGTGAAGCGGGACCTTCCACGCGCGACGGAACGTTCGACAGTCTCGTGATTTTATTTATACTTCTCGCCCTGCTGTTTTTGGCGGATTGGATGGTGTATTGCTATGAGCAGTATCAGCTTCGTTAACGCATATTGGCTGATTTTAGCGGTTCCGCTCCTCGTTCTTCTCGTCGTGCCGTTCGCGCTGGCGGTGAGAAAGGATAACAGGAACGGGCACAATGTTGCCTCCGCAGTCATGCATATCATGTTGGCGATCCTCATCGCGTTCACGGCGGCGGGAACGAAGATAGAAACGGTCGTAACGGAAACGGAGGTTTACGTCGTCGCGGACGTATCCTTCTCGGCGGATAAAAATCTCGATACGGTGGACAGTTACGTCCGCAACGTGAGCGAGGGATTGCCGCGCAATTCCAAGATGGGCGTCGTGTGCTTCGCAAAAGACTCCGTGCTGCTTACCCGCCCGGGCGAACGGATCGAAAGCGTGCGGAGCGCGCAGCTCGACGTAAGCGAAACCAACATTGCCGAAGCGCTGGAATACACGGCTTCGCTCTTCCGCGAGGACGTCATCAAGCGCATCGTGCTTATTTCCGACGGGAAGCCGTCCGACAGGCGGGACACCAACGCGTTGAAGCGCCTTGCCGACAATCTGGCGGCGGACGGAATCCGCATGGACGCAATTTACGTCAACGACAATCTCTTGTCGGGCGAAGAGGAAGTGCAGCTGTCCGGGGCGGAATTTACCAAGACGGCATATCTCAACCACAAGGAAACGGCGACGGCGCTCATTCAGAGTAGTTGCGAAACCAAAGCGACGGTTTCTCTCTATAAAAACGGGGAGCTGGAGGACGCGCGCGAGCGCACGCTGAAAGCGGGAACGCAGAACGTAAGATTCGACCTCGACACGTCCGTTTCGGGAACGTTTGAATACGAGATCCGCGTAGAACCGGATGCCGACGGCTCGCCGTACAACAATAGCTATTATTTTACGCAGGAGGTTTCCGGTTCGGTCGGGATACTCCTCATTACGGGTAGTGCGGAGGACGAAAAGTCCGTGCGCGAACTTTACGGAGAAAGCGCGGAAATCGACGCGTACGTCAATAGATCCGACGTGCCGTTCAGCATCGAGGATATCTGCAAGTACGACGAAATTATACTTGCCAACGCGGATATTACTACGCTTGAAAATTCCACTATGTTTATCGAGAGCGTGGATGCGGCGGTGCGCCTGTTCGGCAAGAGCCTTTTGACCATTGGCGACGTCGCCGTGCAGAGCAAGAAGGCGCCCGAGCTGGAAAAGCTGGGTAAGCTGCTTCCCGTGGAATTCGGCAACAACAATCAAGACCCCAAGCTGTATACCGTCGTCCTCGACATGTCGCGCAGTATGGAGCTTCTCGGAAAGATGCAGCGCGCGAAGGCGGCGGCGAAACATCTCGTCGGGCTGCTTAACGACGAGGATTACGTCTGTATCGTCGGGTTTTACGGCGACGTGCAGATCGTGCAGGCTCCCGTCAGCGTCGTGCGCAAGGACGAAGTACTCAAAAAAATAGACGAGATGCAGGCATATCAGGGAACGCTCATCGGCTTGGGCTTGCGCGACGCGTTCCGCCTGATGAAGAATCTGCCTTACAGCGAAAAACAGGTCATGCTCATCAGCGACGGGCTCGACTTCGGCAGCTACGACGACAAGCAAAACCAGCCCCTGAACGTCGTAACCGACATGCGCGCGGAGGGAATCGTAACTTCCGTAATCGACGTCGGGCGGGGGAAGGATAACGGTACCAACGCGCAGATGGCCAAGCGGCTCTTGCAGAATATCGCGCTCGCGGGCGCGGCTGCGCAAGGTAAGGATAATTATTATGAAGCGTTCGACGAGGAATCGCTCGACGAGATCCTGTTCGGCGAAATCGCCAACGAAGTAACGGAGACGCTGGTAAAAACGCCCTCCGAAGTGAAGGTAAAAAAGCGTTACGACGGCGTGCTTGCGGGCATTGCCCCCGAAGATATTCCGTACGTTCCGCAATTCATGAACTGTAAGGAAAGCTACGACGCGACGACGGTGCTTACCGTCGATTATCAAAAACAGAACGGCAGTACGGTGCCCGTGCCGCTTTACGCGTACAAGACGCGCGGCAAGGGAAAGGTCGCTTCCTTTACGGGCGGTATTTCCGAAAGCTGGCTGGGCAGTTGGCTGGAACAGCCCCCTTCGTCGGGGGATAGCGGGGAACCTATGCGCACGTACGACAGATTTTTCGCAAACGTACTTTCGCAGAACACGCCGGACGAAAAAATCGACGCGCCCTATACGGTCGTATGCAAAACGGAAGGCAAATATACTTCGGTAACCATCGCGCCGCCTTCCCTCCATGCCGACGCGACGGCGCGGGTCAAAATCTCCATGCCGAACGGCGAAGAGCGGGAGGACGAATTTATTTTCGACGGCACGGCATATTCCTTTCAGTTTGAGTTAAACGGCGCGGGCAAATACGGCGTAGAGGTAACATATTCTTACGGTGGAACGGACTACATTGCCGACGCTGGCTTTACCGTTTCCTATACCGACGAATACAACAGTTTCGCTTCCTTCGATTCGTCTGTGCTTTACAAAATTGTCGGCGGCAGCGGAGTGGTCAGCGAAACAGGTGAAATCACTTTGGAAAACGACGAAAAAGAAGTGGGAACGTATACGTTCGATCTTACGGTGCCTCTCCTTACGGCGAGCGTGCTGCTGTTGGTTGCCGACATCGTCGTGCGCAAACTCAAGTGGAACGATATAAAGAGCCTGTTCGGTAAAGTGGGCAAATAAGAGTTGATTATGAAGAAGATATTAGCGACAATTTTAGCGGGGCTTATGCTCTTCGCTTTGGCGGGCTGCGGGAAGTACGCGCCGCCCGATCCCGGCACGAACGGCGGAACCGACGTTCCCGCCGAACCGGACGATCCGAACGTTCCCGAAAATCCCGACGAGCCGCAGGAAGGCGCATTTACGGTGAAGCTCGTATACAACGATCAGCCTTTTCAGCCGGAGGAGACCGTATACGCAATCTGGACGAACGGTACGCAGCTTTTTCGCGCCTCGTTCGGCGCGGACGGCGTCGCGCGGTCGGAGGAGCCTGACGGCCCTTACAGGGTAACGCTTTCCGCCGCGCCTGAAGGCTATACGTACAACCCCAATATTTATACGGCGGCGAACAACAGGAAGTCTGTTACCATCGAAATTTATAAATTGATCAAGACGACGGGCAAGGGCGACGATCTGTATAATTCCATCGATATCCTCGCGCTCGGCACTTACCGCGCAACGTTTACAAAACCCGATCAGCAGATTTATTTCCAATATAAACCGCGCCGCCCGGGGCGCTATTCCGTAGAATCCATTATGGATACTTCGGCGAACGAAATTAATCCGCTCGCGGATATTTATACTTCAAACGCTCAGTTCAAACAGTTTCTTTATACGCAGGACGGCGGTGCGACGAGCTCCTCTTTCACCAAGAATTTCCGTTTCGAGATAACGTTCAATTTAGACGAAATCGGCGGTGCGTTCGCCTTCGGGATAAGGCTGAAAACGCGCGTGAACAACTTTCCGTGCAATATTGATTTTACGCTCAAATCGGAAGGTGCATATGACCGCGACGACGCGGTATACGTGCCCGTGGCTCAAACTGAAACGCTTACGAAGGCGCCGAACGAGAGCGGGACATTTAGGTACGTCGCACATTTCTCGCCCATTAAACTGCTCGACGGAAAACGGGTGCGCTATAACGAAGAGACCCGCTATTACGAATACCTTGCAGACGAGGCGGCGGGCACGTACAAAACGATGTACGCCGTCATCAAGAAAGACAGCGAGGTGCTCGAAACGGAATCCCATTCCGGCTTTTTGGACGGTTTGGTGCGGCTGAAATTACAGGGGGAAGGTGGGCTGTTCAAGGATTATTACAGCATGATCAACGCCTATGCCGCGATGTGTAATGACGCCGGCGCTTATCCGGTTACAGAAGAGCTAAGGCAATTTTTGCAGGATTACTCCGTTTCGCAGCGTCTGTTTAGGGACGGCGACGGAATCGCCGAGGAAACGGGTTCGGGGTACGGGCCCGAATACAGCGCGGCGGAAGCCGATCAATGGATGTTCAACTGCGGAATTTATGTTTAGAAAATAATTTGTAGGAGAAAGAATATGAAGGTAAAAAAGACATTAACGGCATTGACCCTTGCGGCATGCGGTGCCTTTTCCCTGACGGGGCTTGCTGCGTGCGGCGAAGAACACGCGCATAATTATGTTCCCACGGTAATCACGCCCGCCACGTGCGTTTCCGATGGCTTGCAAAAGGGCGTTTGCTCGTGCGGAGACGAAACGGAACCCGCCGCGATTCCGGTCGATCCCGAAGCGCACACTTACGGCGAATGGTCCGTGGTAAAGCCCGAAGTCGGGAAAGATGGCTCGGCGATCAAAGTTTGCTCCGGCGATCAAACGCATAAAATCAGCGTAACGCTTCCCGCGCTCGACGGCGAGGGGGGGAGTAGCTATACGATAACGCAACCCGTTGCCCCCGCCGAAACGACTCCGGGCGAAAAGCGTTACGAATACGCCCATCCCGCGGGAAATATCGTATTTACCGAAAAACTCGCGCCCCTCGGTTTTTCGTCCGTGGAAAAGGCGGTGGAGTTCGGCGCGACGCGCGGGAATTTAGTGCGCCGCGGCAGCGGCAGAAACGGATCCGGTTACGGCTCTTCGCTTACGGAAGTGAGGGAAGAACGCGATTTGTCGTTTGAGTTCGGAGAAGGATATTTGCATTTCACCGATGCTTCGGAACTCAAGGAGTGCTGGTACGGCTATAACGGCGGCGAAATTTTCGGCGTGATCGAAGACGGCATGGGAAAACGGATGGACGGCAGCGCCGACGAGGATTCTCTCGTCGGGATTCCGCTCGCTATTTCCTGGATGGGCTTTAAGGAAAACGGCGTGGAGCGGTTCGTGGAATCGCTGTACGGCAGGGGCTCGCTCGATTATAACGAAGATTTTACCGAATCCGTCGAAGAAACGGAGGGCGGCAAGGTATATTCCTTCTCCTTCAGCGAATACGACGTGTCGATGAAACGGTTAAATGTAGTCTCCGTCTCCTTCTCGTTCGACGAGAATTTCATCATAAGCGAAATGAACGCGATCGTGCTCGGGTATCCCGAATCGACGAACGGTTTTGAAACGGACGATTTCGGAATCTGCACCGTTACGCGTCCTTCTGCCGACCACTACATCAACACCGTTTCCATAAGCCAGACGGCCAAAAAGGTCGACGACGTGATTCCCGTCAATCCCTATCGGTTCGACGAAATGGTATTCTCCTCGTTTGAACTTTCTTACGAAAGCAAAACGCTCACCGAAGAAGATAACGTAGTGGAAATTACGGCGAATCAGGGCGCGATCTACATTGATTTGAAAAATTTTCTTCCCGAAACGGCGGATATATTGTTCGATCCCGTAAAAGTTTATTTGGATAAGGACGGCGTGCTTACAGAGCTGAAATTCAGTACGCTCAACGACCGCAAAATCAATATCAGCGCCAGTTACAGCAAAGATTCCAGCAGAATCGTCATGCAGAGCCTTTCCGTCGGCGATAACGTTATCGTCGTCAAGACGGCACGCGTCGAACGGAAGTTTATTCTCCGCGTAAATCCCGCAAAGCCCGATGCGCTCAATCCGTTCGTTAACGCTTATTTTGAAGCGGCGGATATTTACGATTGGGAAAATTCCGCGGCTGCCGCTATCTTTGTCGGGCAGAGCTTAGACTTTACGGCGAAGGTGAGCGAGAACGTCGCTTTTTATACGAACGGCGCGTTCATCGCTACCGTTTCCGAAGGCGCTTCCGTAATCGAGGGCGAAGACGGTGTTTGGTCGTTTACTTCTAATACTGCGGGCACTTACACGGTTACGATGAAATCCGTTGCAGCACCTTCCGTAACCTGTACGGTAACGGTAACCGTTTCCGAAATCCCCGATTTGGAAGCAATGCTTACGGGCAAATACGAGAACCGCCGCGGAACGGAAACGGTGGAATTCGATGCGGAAGCAAATAAGGCGACCGTCAGGAAGGGCGAAGATACGACGGTTCTTACCTATGAATTGTCGGAAGGCAAACTTACCGTTTTGAGTGCGGTGGGCGCGGATGAAACCTATTCCTTAACGTTCAATGCAAATTACAGCCTTGTGCTTGTAAATAGGGGCTTGGGCAATTTCGAAAATAAAGTAGTTCTTTCCCGTCCTGCGGCAAACCCTGAGGAAATGCTCGTCGGCGATTGGAAAACGGCGTCAAACGATATGTATACGCTCACGTTTAATGCAGACGGCGCAACGGGCGTGCTTGCGAAGGGTAATTTCAAACACTATTTTGCATTCACTATTGAGACGGACGGAGACGGGGTTTACAATTTCACGTTCTCTGCCGACCCCGCAAAGTCTACGGAAAACGCTTCGGGCATGAACTCGTTCTTTACCGAGATGAACGATAACAATTATGCGACGGTCAACGGCGGCAGCTGTTTTGTCTCGGCAGAAATGCAAATAACGCTTCGATTGAAGGTCGGCAGAGATGTTGTCGAAACGATTTTCACACAGGCGTAAACCATCGGGATTTTATCAACCGAGCGGGGAATTTACCCGCTCGGTTGTTTTTTGTCGTAAATCGTTAAAATTCGCACGTTCTAATTTCTTACAGCCACAACATATTGTGGTTGTGTGAAAATTTTCGTCTATTTTCAAAAATTTGTCGAAAAACACTTGAAATTCCTGAAATGTTGTAATACAATTATAGTGTATCATATCATAATTATACGGGTTGAGAGGAAATCGATATGCAAAATAAGTTATTCAATAAATTGAACGGGGGGGGGCGACTAATCTAAGCGGAAAAAAGAACCGCTTATTCTGTCTGTTCGATATCGTTTTTTTATGCGTGGCATTGTTATGCGGCGCCGTTTTTGCGTTCGGAGTTAAAAGCGAAAGCGGATTAGAAGCGGATGCTTTTAACGGCAATACGACAAATACCGTATCCGTCGGCGAGTTGTTAGATTCGAATTATTTGACGGGGCGCTTTACGGGAAATACATTTAATCGGGCAAATTTGAACGATTTATATGGGAAACTTGCAGGTGCGGGTTCGGATTATAATGCCGTAAAAAGCGCCGCGCAGGCAAGTGTTAACACGTTGCCGTATGGCGTAAATGCTGCGAAAATTCGAGCTAAAAACGGCAATAAAGATATATTGGTGCAGTTTGGCGGTTTTACGTGGACGGCAACTTTCTTTTCCGAAGCAAAAAATGGCGATATTTTTGTTACTTTATGGCTTGCGAATTCTTCCGATACGAGTGTATTCAACAACTATAGCGGCGATATAAATTCAATATCCAAATATCCTGCCAATATGTACAGTACCAGTTATGCTCGTATTGTTACAATGAATGTAGGCGGTCAATACGCGACGAATACGTCGACGTTAAGCGCGCCGATTGCACAGGATCCGAATCATAAGTATGCAAAATTTACGATGGAAGAGATTCCGGGAAGTGTAACCGACTTTTTGTTACAGCCGACGCAGGTTTATATGCAGGAAGTAATTAATTGGCCCAGGGCGTGCAATGAACATAATTTGCCGGGTGCTTATCTTTTGCAGAATGATTGTTACGGAGAAGCGGAACACGGAGAGTATAGAACAGTCGGAAACAGCAAGACCGATTACAGAACTTTATATAAATACAGAGATTGGCAATATGATTACTTATGGCTTCCAAGTATTTCCGAAACGGGTTATGTAACGACAAGAAATAATGGTTATTGGGAATGTTCCATAGCGCAACGCAGTAATGTAACCGCTTCGCTTACACGCACGGGAAGCAATTCCAATTATAAAGTATGCCATATGATCGGGAAATCAGGTAATGCAACGTCGAGGACTGTAGATAATTCGGACGGCTATACTATGAATCCAACTACTGCTTTTGCGGTGCGCCCTGCTTTACATTTGAATTTGACATCTGCGGAAAAAGGTGCGGCTCCGATGGAAAAGCCAACGGATTGTTCTGTCGTTTATAATGGCGATGCGCAAAATTTGAATACCGTTGCGCCTCAATGGTATTCTAGATATAAGTACACGGATGCTTCACGTATCAATGTTACTTATTATAAAGACGGTAGTGCAATTTCCGACTCAAGCCTTGTTGATGCGGGAGAATATGAAGTTGAAATTCAGTTACTGGATAAGTCTCTTCGTTGGAGGGATGCTGTTGACGGAACGGAATCAACCGACCGCGTTC
Source organism: uncultured Christensenellaceae bacterium (assembly GCA_910586675.1). Lineage (GTDB taxonomy): Bacteria > Bacillota > Clostridia > Christensenellales > Borkfalkiaceae > Gallimonas. The sequence continues at coordinate 14,957 of CAJUJO010000017.1, forward strand.
GGACATGCAAATTTACGATAAATAAGAAACCGATTGCGGTTAATTTTTCGATAGACGGCAAAACGGGAACAGTGCAAACGCTGTCGTATAATCCTACGGACGTATACCCGCGGGACGGAACGTTGAATTTGGGGGTGAATTATAAGGGGAAACCTACGGGGAACAGCAATCCGTCGAGCACGGTAACGGGGTACGACAGTACGGTCGCGCCCACGATATGGGGGGATTATACGGCGGAAGCATATATCGATATTCCGGCGGGAACGAACTGCAACTACGAATTATCGGGAACGACGGTAATCGCGTTTACGCGGGAAAAGGATAAAGCAAAAACGCCTACGATAACGACGGCGGAAGCGACGACGAAGACGTACGACGCGACGACGCAGCAGGTAAATATCACGAACTTTGAAACGACGAAGGTAGCGATATCGGGGTATTACAAGAAGAACGCGTCGGGCACGTACGTAATGACGTCGGACGTGTCGTGGACTGCGGGGAATACGTATGTAGAAGTAAAGAACGCGGGAGAATATCGGTTGGAGTTCTCGGTATCCAGCGATTACGTATGGTCGGACGGAAGCGCGAACACGGACAAGAAGACGGTAGACTTCACGGTGAAGCAGAAGGAGTTGACTGTAGCGGTAACGAACGACGAGGCGACGAATTCGTGGGGCTGGCAGGGCGGAAATACCATCAATATCAAAATAGCAATAACGGGAGTAGAAAGCGGAGATAATATCGCGTACGATGGCTTCTATTACGACAATGCGTCTCCCGCAACGCCCGTAGACACGCAAGCGGGTGCATACAACAGCGCGAGCGGTGCGTACGAAGCGGCGCTGGTCGTATCGGGCACGACGTCAACGGGCACGTATACGGTGAACGCGACTCTAACTGCGGGAGTGGATGAAACGGACAACTATGTGCTTCCGAGCGGCACGGGAGCGGCGCTGCCGAAGAGCTTTACGGTATTGGCGCAGAACGTAAACGTGAGCCTGTTGTCGTGGCAGGTAATTGCGAGCAACGACCCTACAAGCACGCCTGTGTCGATTGCGGAAAACGGAACGGTGAAGTACGGACTGTACGACGTAAGCGGCACGGCGACGCCGATCACGTATACGGTGCAGCTGGACACGACGAACTTCACGGCAATGTATTTGTTGATCGATACGAGCACGAAGCCGACGGGATACACGAACAACCGCGGTTCGGCGGTGGGCGCGTATACGACGACGGTAGACATTAAGGCAGCGGACAACGACCACAAGATATTAGACGGGAGCGGAAATCCCGTATCGAGTATCACGTTGACGTTGCATTGGGAAATCGTCAAGGGAGATTTCGACGTAAGCGGAATCGTATGGGAATACGTAGATACGGACGGAGTAACGGTAAACGATTATACGAGACCGCTGTCGTATGCGGACGGGTTGATGTATACGCTGCGTGTAAAGTCGAGCAGTCTGCCGGTAGGGTTGACGCTGAACAGCGGATATACGGGAATGAAGCGAGCGGTCATCGGGAATCATACGGCGCAGCTGACGGCAGCGGACGTAACGTACGACACGGCGAACTTCAACGCGCCCGATTTCACGCAGATGAAGCTGGCTTGGGAAATCACGAAGAAGCAGATACCGCTGGTGTGGAAGCAGGAAAAGCATAGCAATACAAATCCGAGCGGAAAGGACTATAACATATCGGTCATCGACTGCGACCCGGCAATCGCGGCGAATATCGGCTATAAGTATTACGATAACACTACGGGACAGGCGCTGACGCTCGCGCAAATCGACGCGATGGCAGTGGGCAACGCGCAATTCACGGTTAAGGTGGAAGCGTACCTAATAAGCGGAAATAATACGTATATGCTGGGGGACGGAACGACGAGCGACTTCACGACGACGTTCGAGGTCGGGGACGGGAAGCAGCTTGCGACGGTAACGGTAGCGGATAAGGGGAGTGCGGAATATGAAGCGGGAAAGCAGTACTTCACGCCATCGGATATCAAGGTAACGGACGACGGCACGGGGAACGCAATCCCCACGAGCTTCTACACGGTAACGTATTACAGGGGAACGAGCGCAGACCCCGCGAACATGCTTCCTGCGGGAGAGTATCCCGAAGCGGCGGGGGATTATTATATCGAAATCGAGCTGACGGCGGCAGCGTCGGGCGCGTACAGCCTGTCCAAGAGCGGGTTCGTGCTCACGATAGCCAAGCAGAAGGTAGGGGTGCCTGCGTTCACGGCGCAACAGTTCACGGGGAACGATATTACGCTTGAAAGCTGTTTGACGGGCTTTGATGCAACCCTTATGGAAATCGTAGGGGATGCGACGGGAAGAAACGCGCGGACGTACAGCGCAATTATCCGCTTGAAGGATACGGACAATTACGAATGGGATACGGGCTCTTTAACGCCTGTATCGTATATCGGAAAACTCGCGGCGATAATCAACGGAGAAGACTGCGAGCTCGATTGGAATATCGAAAAAGCGGTAGTGAAAGCGGAATGGAAGACGGACGGGGAAGTGCCCGCAATCACCTCTTTGAATGCGTTCAGGGACTTGATCGATCAACAGCGGTTGGCGGTAGAATATCACTACTTCGACACGGCGACGGGAGAAGAAGTAACGGAGCTGGCAGGGGGAAAGAGTTACGAGGTTCGCGCGGTGCTGATAGGGGAAGATGCGGAAAACATCATCTTCGAGGACACGCAGAGAACGGACACGAAGATGGCGGGGACGTTCACTGCGCCGCAGAACGGATTTCTTGCGGTCATGGGAAATCTGGGGAGCATGATAGCGGCGAATTGGTGGTGGATAATAGTAGCGCTGGGAATACTTCTGTTCCTGATTCTTTTGATTGTGCTGATAAAGAGAAGAAAGAAAAAGAAGGAAGAAAAGCAGGCGAAGAAGGAAGCGGAAGAAGAGAAGGCGGAAAAGAAGAGAAGACGCGAGGAAGAAGAGGAAGAAGAGCGGCAGAGGAGAAAGCGCAGACGGGAAGAGGAGGAAGAGGAGGAACGCCGGAGAAGGAAGGCGCAGCTTGAAGCGCAACAGCAGCCGACGGCGAACCCTGCGGCGGGAGCGATGGCGGGAACAATGGCGATGCCAATGGCGCAGCCAGTGATAGTACAGCAGCCCGCGGCGGTGCAGCAGCCTCAGCCCCAACCTCAACCGCAGGCGCAGGCTGCGCCGAAGGCAGCGGAGAGACCGAAGATACTGATACGGCAGAGCGGGAACAGCGGCCGGACGGCGGAGCTGGAAGCGCGGGTAAAAGCGGCGGAAGAGCGTGCAAAGCGTTCGGAAGAATTGCTCCGCAAAGCCCTCGACGACCGCGCAAGAGGTACGGCATATTCGGCAAGCCGAAGCGAGAGCGGATATTTCTCTGCAAATCCCGTCAATCCGTTTATGCCGCCCGAATCGCGTGCGGCGGAAGAGCGTGCGCGCGCAGCGGAAGAACGTTTAGAGCGCATGACGGAAGAGCGCGTCCGCGCGGCGGAAGAGCGTGCGAGAATGGCGGAAATGCAGACGGTATACGCCAATAACCGTCAACCCGCGCAGAATAACGCGCCCGCCGCTCCGCAGTCGTCGGAAATTCAGATGCTAGAAGCGCGGCTCCGCGCCGCAGAGGACAGGGCGCGTTCTGCGGAAGAGCATTCCCGCATAGCGGAAGAGCGCGCAATGCGCGCCGAATACGCTCCCGCGCACTATATGGGATACATGGGCGCTATGCCTGCAATGCCCGCGCCTGCGCAGGGAATCGCGGCGGATGTGGTTAATGCGCTCCTGCAAGCGGCGGTAAAGGGGCTTACGAATTCTCAAACCGTAATAACGGAAGCCCCGCGCGACCCGCGCAACGTGCTGCCGATAACGTTTAAGGCGGTAGGGAGCGAAAACGTAGATACGTCGGAAGAGGTAGCAAAGGTGAGTATGTCTCCCATCACGGTGGGAACGCCCACGGGCGCGCATACCGTGCCGCAGGGGGCCGTCATGACGACGACCACCACGACGACGATAGACGCTTCGGGCAAAAAGAAGCAGCCCGAACGCCGCGAATTGTACGATACGGATAACGCCGTAAACAAGCGCAATAATTAAATATTTCAAAGTGTGATCGAAGTCCCGTCCTGCCGAAATTTCGGCAGGACGGGTTTCGTTTTTATTTGAAATACGGCAAAAATCGGCAGAAAACGCATAAAAATACCCAAAAACCGAAAAAATGACGAAAAATTATTGATTATCTTACAATATTGTGTTATCATAATAGTAGGTTATTTTATCTTGCAGGGGTCTACCCTGTTAAAAAGAAACGAATCAAGGGTTGATTTTATGGGAAACAGTTACAAACCCCACAAGTCAAATGGGGGGGGGTACTATTCTTATAGTATCGGAATAAAAATTACGCGCGCGGTACTTATTCCGTTGTTCGCGCTTTTAATATTGCTGTCGGCGCTATTTTGCGGTTATAATCTGAACGCGCGGGCGTATTCTTCTATTCCTTCGGGCACGGTTGCGAATATTTACGACAAATCGAAAGGGCAGTTTAACCGCACGAATTTAGACGATTTGGCGGTAAAATCGGGTTATACCGATTTTACAACAATGGTAGCTGCGGCGGAAAACAGCGCGACTGCATTGAAAAAGGGCGTGAATTTCGGAACGATTACGGTCAATTTCGGTTCTTACGCCACGAAGACGGGCGGTTCCGCAGATTTGACTTGGGCGCCGATTTATTTGTCGCGCGACGACGACGGTAATGCTATTTTAACGTTGTGGCTGGCTTCATCCGAAAGTGCAAATACGAGCTCCGATCAGGAAGTAAGTTCTTTTTCGGACGGAACTCAGACAGCTTCCAACGTTAATCCTAATTCCAATAACTACGGAACGAGCTATATGCGTGCGGTTACGCTGAATATCGGCGGGCAGTACGCAACCGCATACAGCGGGTCGCGCGCGCCTACAATGGTAACGGCGACTCCCACCACGACCAATAAATTTGCCGATTTTACGGTGGGCGACTTGCGGCAGTTTTTAACCGTTCCCAATAAAGTTGCGGTGCAAAGGTCTTTGTCGGTTGACAGAGGAGAGCTTTCTTATAACGAAACTAACTACACCAAGAATTGGGGGGACGATCCGATTTGGTTGCCGAGCCGTGTCGAGATAACGGGCGTAGCTTCTACTCCGACCGTCTTTAATCCGTCGAATAACCAAAAAGCAAACACAATCAATACCTGGCTCAGAACGGGCGGACGCGGAACCTGTTTCGACGTTATCTATATGTATAGAACCGGCGTATATTCAAGTTCCAATTACTATACGGACGCAATCATCGAGAACGGCGTACGCCCGGCATTGCACCTCAACCTTTCCAAAATCGCGGGCGAGGAGTTTATGCCTGTTCCCGCAGCGACGGGATCATACGTTTACAACGGTTCGGCGCAGTCGATCAGCTTGAACAGCGATTTCCAATCGGATAAAATGGAAATCACCAACATAGAACGTTCGGGGGGAACTGCAACGGTTGCGCCTACGTATACCGCGACTTCGGTTTCCGTAACGGACGCGGGCACTTACACGGTTACCGTAAAGGCGAAGGATTACGTCAAGGACGGGCAAACGCTCACCTATCAGTGGATCACGGGGGACGTTACGGATAAGGAAAGGACGTTTACGTTTACGGTAGACAGGGCAAAGCTTAACGTGCCGAATTTCGGCGCGGGAAATACGAATACGCAAGTTTACGACGGCACGCTGAAAACCTTTACTGCGAGCAATCCTCTGCCGACGGCTCTTACAAACTATCCGTTAACGGCAACGGTAACGCGTACGGGCGGCGCGCCGAACACCGCGCCGACGCAGACGGACAATGGGGGAACGCTCGGCGTTTCCGTGCGCGACGCCGGCGCTTATACCGCGTCGTTCGCCATAAAAGATACCGCCAATTACGAATGGAGCGACGGAACGCAGTCGAGCAAGTCGGCGGGATTTACCGTCAATAAAGCTCCGCTCACGTTAAGACCTACTGCAACGACGACGGGCGGGGTATGGAATTGGAGCGCGGATTCGGTAAACGAGAGCGCTACGCTCACGGCGAGCGGTTTTTTCGACGGTAATGCGGACTTCCCCGCCGATAACGTCGGAATCCGGATGGAAATAACCGATACGAACGGAACCTCGCAATATACGGGAACTTACAGCGGAGGAACGTATACCTTTACCATCAACGCGGCGCTCTTCGGCGGAAGTTATTCGCCCGGCACCTACGCGGTGAAATTGGTCTTTACGGGCGGCACGCATGACGGCAACTACGATTTAGACAGTGCAATGAACGCTCTCGGTACGTTGCAGCTCGTTATCGGCGCGTCGGTAGCGGGGTTGCCGTCGTACGATTTCCAAATTCGTGAAAACGTCGGTTCTTCGCTCGGCGCGTGGGCGCCCATTGCTGCGAACGGAAGCGTACCCTATACGGGGAATACCTACGAAATCGCGGTGATTCAAACGGGATTCGCCGCCGCAAATATCGAAATAGATGATTCCTCGGACCGTCAGGCGCAGGGCTTTGTGAACGGATATAAGAACGAGAGCGCAATCAATGCAGGCACGTACACGACGCGCGTAGCGATCAAAGTAACCGATCCTTCGCAGTATGCGTTTGCAGACGGCAGCACGACGACGGAAATCACCTTTACCTGGACGATTGATAAGGCTACGATCAGCGGCGGATTCAAGTGGCAGTACACGGACGCGAACGGACAGGTGCAAACATACGATCCCGCGACGGCAACAGACAGCTTGAAAATTCCCTGGAAGGGTTCCAACTATACTTTGACGCTCACCGATTTACCGAGCGGCGTTACCGTAAACCCCGGCAATTCGTATAACGGAAACGCGGCGAAAGGTGTTGGTTCCTATACGGCGACGTGTACGAGCTTAAATTACGATACAACCAACTATAATGCAATTCCCACACCCACGCTGAATTGGGAAATCGTCGCGCTGGAAGTGGAAATAAACAGCGCGAGCTGGATCACGGACGCGCAGACGAGCGCTTCGGGCGTGTTCTTCCTGCCGCACCTTAATTCGCCTTACGACGGAACGGGTATCGTTTACGAATACTATTACTTCGGCACGAGCTCGGGCGCGGGCGATTATACTACGGCTACAAAGCTGAGCGGTATTTCCGATATCGAATATACCGAGGGAACGACGCGCTACTATTGCGTTCTCGCGAAGCTCAGCGGCGACATCAGTACGGACGGCGTAACGCCTTGGAATCAGGCGCTTGTGCTTAAAGATACGACTTCGCCGCCCAACGGCGATTACACCATGGCGTTCACCACGGGAAGCAACCGCACGCCCGTTTCGGTAACGCTCAGCGGGAATCCCTTCATTTATAACGGTAAGCCGCACGGCGAGTTAAATAAAGACCTTTTCGTAAAGGTCGGTTCCAACGACTTCGCCGCCTCTAATTTCGATATAAGGTACTATACGAAAGACGATTACGACGCGCACGTATCCGACCCCGAGAACAGGACGCCGCTCTCCGGCGCGCCCGTCAATGCGGGAGAATACGTCATCGTCGTGGGATTGAGCGGTTCCGCGGCGGACGATTATTTCCTTAACGCGTCCGTGTTCAATATGACCGTCGAAAAATACGTGTTCGATTTGTCGGGCTTGCAGTGGGGGTATTTAGACGGCGACGGGAACGAGGTCGTATACAATCCTTCGTCGCCCTTGCAGTACGAGCTGGACGAAAACGGCGATCCCGTAACGCATACGTTGCAGTTTATCGGCTTTCCCAAAGGCGACGCGAACGGGGATAAGGACGCGCAGTTGCTTGCGGAGATGTTCGCGCAGAGCGGGCTTGCGGGCTTCTTTGGCTATACGAACAATACGGCGAACGCGGTAACGGGAACGACGCCGAACCGCGCGGAATATACGTTTACGCCCGACGCGACGTTTGGCGCCAATTTCGACGTAACGGGTATGCCCGCGAACACGCCTTTTGAATGGCGTGTGGATGTGAAAAAGATCGCGAAGCCGCAGGACGACAACAGTAAAACCTTCGACGGCGAAGCGATCGATTTGCTCGGTTTGGCGGGGCTTGACGCGGCGGGCTTGGGAAAATACTACAATATCACGGCGGTGATTCTGATCACGCCGGGAGGAGATCCGAAAACGCTTTCGGTAAGCGATATCGGAACGTACAAGGATGCGGGTGAGTACCGTCTTACGGCGCAATTAACCGACGCGGTCAATATGCGCTGGGACGACAACGGAATTTTAAAGACGGCTGCGCAGCAGTTCAGGATCACGGTCGGAGTGCTGGAAATCATGGTATCCGATTGGGAGGGCGACGGAAAAGAACCGTACACGCCCATCTTCAACAACGGGACGGGAGAAGTGCCGAACGTGTGGCGGAGTCTCTTTGTAGACAGCCACGGGAACACGATCACGGACGACAGCTGGAAGGATATGTACGGCGAAACGTTCAAGCAAGTGTTGGCCGCAACCGATGGAAACGAAGAGAACGTGCGGTTCGTCTATCCGGAGGGAGTAGACGAGGAAAAGACGTTTACGCTGATCGACCCGTCGGAAATTTCCCTTCCGGTAAAGCGACCGGAATTTACGGGGACGGTGGGAGAAGACGGTGTAAAGAGCGAAGTTTACACGGGCGCGCCGCAGGATTTCCTGCCGCAGAACTTGCAGGAGCTCATCGACAAAGGGCGCGTAAAACTTTTTGCCGTGGACGAAGAGGGCAACGAAACGGAAGTAGACGGAAGCTACTTTACGCAGACGAACGCGGGGAAATACACCGTCCGCGCGCGCTTGCAGAGCCCGTACGTGTGGTCGGATACCGAAGACAGGGCGCCGATCGATTTTACCTTCGAGGTAAAGCCCGCCGAGGTTACGCCCGTCTGGAAGACGGATAAGGACGGCAAGCCCGTCGCAAGCCTGCCCGCGGGGTTCGAGTCGCTCGGGAACGTGTTCGACTATCATTATTACGACGCGGATGGCAACGAAGTCGCCGAAAAAGATTTGAAGGGCGGAGAAGAATATTCCGTCGGCGTATCGGTAAAGGACGAATATAAAGAAAATTTTGTTTTGACGAACAAGGACGGAAGCATTTCTTCGGACGGAATCGTCGTTTCGGAGGAAACATTCACGCAGCCCGAATCGGGATTTATGGGATTTATGACGAAAAGTGCGCTTTTCGGCTTGCCAATGTGGCTGTGGCTTGTTATAATAATAATTGCGCTGATATTGCTCATACTGCTGATAATACTGATTGCGAAGAAGCGGAAGAAGAAAAAGGAAGAAAAGGAAAAGTCCGCGGAGAAGCAGGAAGAGAAGGATAGGGTCGAAGCTGAGAAGCGTGAGCGTGAAGAAGAGAAGCGCAGGAAGGAAGAAGAGCGGGAGGAAGAAAAACGCCGGAAGGAAGAGGAGCGGCAGGAAGAAAAGAGAAGAAAGGAAGAGGAACGGGAAGAAGAGAAGCGCCGCCGCGAGGAAGAGCGGGAAGAAGAAAAACGCCGCAGGGAAGAACGAATGGAAGAAGAGCGGCGGAGAAGGGAAGACGAACAGCTCCGCCGTGAAGAGATCGCCGCGATGAACGCAATGGGCGGGAAAGTCGGGATGAACGGCATGGGCGCCGCGCAAGGCATGAACAACGTGAACGGTATGGGCGGCATGGCGAATAATATGGGTATGCCCCAACAGCCCTATATGCCGCAAATGCCCGTACCGCCGCAGATGCCGCCCCAATACGCGCAGTCGCAGTATCCTCAACCCCCGCAGTATGCGCCGCAGACGCCCGTGCAAGTCCAGTCGCAGCCGCAGACGGTTTATATCGACCGCGGAAACGACGGGGAAGCGTACTCGCTTCTTCACGAATACGAAGCAAGGCTCCGTACGTTAGAGCGGGAGCTTGAAGAGAAGCGGATCGAGAGTATCCGCAATAAAGAGCACGCGCGGGCGCAGGAAGAAATGCGCGCGATGCAGGAGCAGCAGCGGAGAGACGAGGAGCTGCAGCGCCTGCGCATGTTACAGGAAGAAGAGAGCCGGCGCTTGCAGGAAGAAGAAGCGCGGTACCGTAAGCGTTACGACGCGGCGCGGGAGATGCGGGAACGTAGGCGGGAGCTGGAAGAAGAGCGGCTGCGTGCGTTGGAAGAACAGATCCGGCGTAAGGAAGCGGACAACAGGGCGTTGGAAGCTCGGTTCCGCGAAACGTACGCGCCGTACCCGCAGGAAATTATCCGTTACGGCTCTTCCGACGATCGGAATTTCGATCCGAACATACGTAGATAATTTTCTTGCGGAAGGGATTTCGCCGCAGGAATATCGAATATATTCAAACGGAGGAATCTGATTTGGAAAATTACGACAGGTTAAGAGAATACGAGGAGAGACTCCGCACGCTCGAGCGCGAATTGCAGGAAAAGCGTGTCGAGTCTATTTGCCGTGAGGAGCGAGACCGTGTTCGTAAGGAATACGAGCAGATGGAGGCAATGCGCCGCCAGGAAGAGGAGCTTGCGCGTCTGCGCGATTTGCGCGCCGAACAGTACAGAAGGCAGGAAGCCGCGCCGCGTTACGACGATTACGATTACGAGCCGCCGCGCCGCAGCGGCGATTCCGATCGTTTGAGATATTTGGAAGAGGAGCTTCGCCGCAAAGAGGAGGAAAACCGCCGTTTGGAAGAACGCTTCCGCGCCCGTTATTCCGCCCCGCGCGAGGTCGTCCGTTACGGCCCTACTCCGCCCGAGTACGCGCCCCAGCCTGCGCCGCAGACGGTCGTGCAGGTGCACCAGCAGCCCGCGGCAGTTCAGCAGCCCGCGCCGTCTGCGCCCCCGCAGTACGCGCCCCAGCCGCAATATGCGCCCCCTGCGCAGCCGCAGTATCAGCAGCCCGTGCAGTATGCGCAGCCCGCGGCAATGCAGCCGCCCGCCGTGCCGCCCGCATCCCCGCAGTATGCGCCGCAGCCGCAATATGCGCCCCCCGCGCAGCCGCAGTATCAGCAGCCCCCCGTGCAATACGCACAGCCCGCGCCGCAGCGGCAGTATACGCCGCCCCCGCAGTATCCGCCCGTACAGCCGCAGAAACCGCGCGTCATTATCGTGCCGCAGCCCGTTCAGGTTCAGCCTCCCGTGCAGTCCGCGCCGCCTCAGTACGCGCCGCCCGCGCAGTATGCTCAACCCGTTCCTCCTGCGCAGCCGCAGTATCAGCAGCAACCTTCGCAGTACGCGCCGCCCCCGCAGTACGCGCAGCCCGTGCAATATCCGCCCGCGCCGACGGACGACCCCAACCGCAGATGACGGTTTCGGGCAAATTCGGTAAATAAGGAGGGAAGAACATGGCAGATAAATCGGAAATAAAAATTGCAATCGCGCAGAGCGAGCAGCAGATCGAGGAGCTGGAAAAAAAGCGCCTTCGTTCGCAGTCTGCCCTGTTGGAAGCTTATCTCATGAAGGCGGAGCCCGACCAAAAAGACGTAGATTATTTTAAGGTTTTGACTTCTCTTATCAGATTAGAGCGGGATAAAATCCGCATGTTGCAGAACGAACTTATCGCATCCGAACATTAACGGAAGATGCGATTTTTGAACGCCCCCGCGCCGTAATTTTTCGGCGCGGGGGCGTTTCATGTGTCCGTGTCGGGCAGCAAAAGCGCGCAAAATGCCGAAAAAACGTTTTTTTTCGCGTAAAACGATTGATTCTTGCAAGGGAAAGTGATAATATTATAATAAGTAAGTTTAGCTTGTAGGAGTATACCCTGCGAAAAAATGCAAAGGACTGATTATTATGGGAAGAAATGATAAACCTAAAAAAGTAATGGGGGGGGGTAAAACTTCTAATAGTTTTAAGTTAAAGGCAACGCGCGCGGTTTTGTTTCCGCTGTGCGTGTTTATGCTGTTTGCGTGCGTGTTTTTTTCCGCGCCCGTGAGCAGCTTTTTTTCTAACGCGTTTACGAGCGGAACAACGCCCGCTTCCATCGGCTCTTTAACTTTTGCCGATTACGATACCCGCACGGACGGACAGGTGTTTGACCCCGTTGTATTAAATAAATTATACGATATGGCATTGGGAACAAACGGGAAGGGAAGTTATAAGAAACTTTACGACACGGTTAATTCTTCGAATAGTACGATTCGTGGGAGTGCTTTGGATGCTTCAAAGAGGGATTGGACGCAACCGCATAGTATGGATTTTGCTGCAATCAGTCAAGGTACGGCGGGTGATGTAGGAACTAAAGTGAGCGCTCCTAACCCGATAACGGTAGAATTCGGTGGCTTCGAGTGGAGTGTGGTATATCTTACAACCAATACGACCAGCCAAACTGACGGTAAACCTGATTTAATAGCTACGCTTTGGGCGACGAATATAATTGATAAACCGGACGGATCCAATTGGTTTGATCCTTTTAACAGTTTTAAGAAAGCGCCTAATTCAGCTACAGATCCGTATATTTCCAGTGTGTATTCTACAAGTAAGCTGCGTGTGGAAAGTTTGAATGCGGCGGGAACGCATAACGTAAATTATGCGGTTAGCGCAACAAGCCGAACGGGTGTGGTGTCTCAGTCGGCGCGGGAAGCCAATCAATTTGCTCATCTTACCATGGATGCGGCTTCGTTTTCCAATTCTGCAGACGGAAAAAAGAGTTTGACTAAGTATCTTGTCCAACCGAAACATTTACTTTATCAAGAAAAGGAAAATGCAGTTTGGGCAAGTTTGAATAGATCTTATAGTGTTTATTTGTTGCCTAGCGAAGCTTGGGGGATTCCGGATTCCTCATTTCAAAATGATGGTGGAAAGTGTGGCTGGAATCCTGGCGCTTATGCGAATTATTCGCCATTAAGCAACACCAGTAGTCCTGCATATTCTACGTATAATGAATGGGCAAATGACTATCTTTGGCTACCTTCTTTAACGGAAATCGGATATAATGATAACGTAACTCATGCAAACGGCGTTACTGAAAAGGGCACAAGTTTATGGGGAATTCCGAACGGGCATGATATTCAAAAGGCAAGGGATTATTATTGGACGCGTTCCGGAGCACATCATAACTCGAAACAAGCTATCCTTATCGATGATACGGGTAGACTTATGTATCGTATGGACTCTAATTGCGGTGTAAATTCGTTAAATGCCATTCGTCCCGCCTTGCATTTGAATTTAACGAAAGCCGCGGCGGCAATCGTGGATATTCCCGAACAACCGGAGAATAGTAAGCCGACGTACAGCGGAGTAGAACAGACAATAGACTTAACGGCGTTCACGAACTTCGACGCAAATAAAATGTACGTAACGAACATTGTAAAGAAGGATACGAGCGCGGGGACGGTATCGCCGTCGGTAGACATGTCGGAATCGGACGCGACGAAGCGGAAGAAAGTAAAGGTAACGGACGCAGGCACGTATACCGTAACGTTAAAGGCAAAGACGGGAACGGTAAACGGGGTCGCGAACAGTCAATATTTTTGGAGCGAGCGCACGCCGCCGAGCGATCCAACCGAAACCACGATTGAATTCGTTGTGAAGAAGAAGCAACTAACGCCGCCGGTGATATCGAGCACGGACGGAGACAAGACGTACAACGGAAGCAAGCAGAGAATCGAAATCACGGGTTATCCGAATACAAAGGTGGCAGACAGTGCGAGTCCGCCTAATTACGCATATCCTGTAGATCCTATGAGCGTGGTAGTAAGCGCGAAGCGAGGCGAGAGCGCGTACACGCCGGGGTATACGGTGGTAACGAAGACGAGCGCAGACAACAACGGAACGTTGACGCTGGAATTTCGGGACGCGGCGGAATACACGGTAACGTTCAGTATAGCGGACACGGTCAATTACGAATGGGCGGACAAGGAGACGAACGGCGCGGCGACGCGGGAAACGACGTACAGTGTGAAGCCGAAGCAGCTGAGCTTCAGCTACGAGACGGACTACAAAGCGGGAACGGCGGAGGAAGACAAGACGAAGCTGAGCTGGACGGCAACGGACGGATACAGTGCAACGTTCACGGTAGGGGAGATCTACACGGGAACGGATACGGAGTTTCCGACGGCGGACGGAGTAAAGATCAAGCTGAAGCTGGGAAAGACTGGGGACAGCAGTTTCAGCGCGGAGATCAAGGGGAGCTTTGACGGCAGCACGGGAAAGAGCGAGATAATATTGGACAGCAGCGCATTTCCGGGCAGCAAATACGCGCCGGGGACGTATCCGATCACGTTCGAGATGGACGACAACGCGAGCGGGTCGGGAGAGAACGGGAACTATAGTTTTGCAGACGCGTTAACCTCGTGGAACAATAAGGCGCTGGTGATCACGGCGTCGGGTGCGGGATTAGAGGAGTATACGTTCACGTACACGAAGAAGAAGGACAACGCGACGAATGCGGAGGGAAGCGACGGCACGCCGGTAATAGGTAGCGTGGATATGGCGTTGCCTGCGGGGAATAAGCTGTCGTACAGCTATGACGAGGACTTAAAGAAAGGGTACGTATACGAGCTGAACGTCGACACGACGGAATTTGCGGGCGCGCATATCAAGATAGACGAGAGCCGCGGAGACGAAGGATTTGTAGGCGGATATAAGAATCAGCGAGCGAGTAAAGCGGGGAAGTACAAGACGGTAGTAGCGCTGGTAACGACGTCGGACGATTACCTGTTCCAGAAGGAAGACGGAAGCACGAGCAAGACGCTGGAAGTGGAGATCGAATGGGAAATCGAGAAGCTGAGTGTAGAGCTGGACGGAATCGAGTGGCAGTACGCCGGGAAAGACGGCACGGCGGTGTACGCGAAGTGGGATAAGAGCGCGAACGGCGGAGCCGGCGGATGGGTATATGCGGACGGAAAAGGCGGATATACGGCAACGGAAGCGAGCTTAGAGTGGAAGAGCGGGAACTATACGTTAACGCTGGGGAACCTGCCGGGGGGAGTAACGGTAAAGAACGGAAGCTCGTACGTGGGGAACCAGGAGAAGTACGTAGGGAAGTACACGGCGAAGGTAAGCGCGTCGGCGCTGGTGTACGACAAGGAGAATTACAACACGGTAAGCATACCGGATTTGAGCTGGAGCATCGGAAAGGCGAAGATCGAACTGAGCGAGAACACGTGGGACGTAGACGAGACGACGGCGGGAGGGGAGGACGATAAGATCTTCTATCTACCGCACGTGATAAGCGTATACGACGGAGTAGGGATCGAGTACGAGATCTACGATCTGGGTACGACGAAGCCGCCGGAGACGATAACGAATCTGGGCAGCAAAATCGAGCTGAGCGCAATCGAATGGAAGAACGGAACGGTACATTACTACTGCGTGAAGGCGGTGATCAAGAGCGGGTTAAGCTCGGACGGAGTAACGGCGTGGGAAGACGCGCTGATGTTCGTGGACGAAGAGGGGAACGAGATCAAGGACACGACGGACAACATCAACAAGCTGATCAAGGAATTCACGACGGGAGACAACCGAACGCCGGTGCAGGTAACGGGCACCTTGCAGGTAACGTACGACGGGAAAGCGCACGGAACGTTAAAGACTGCGGGGAATCCGAAGGGCGAAATCGAAGTCAAAGTCGGAGAGAACACGTTCAGCGACGTGGAGCTGGTGTGGTACGAGTATTCGGAAAGCGCGACGGGACATAAGGGAACGCCGGTAGGTAGCGCGCCAACCGCGGCGGGAAAATACACGATCGAAATCAAACTGAAAGAGAGCGCGACGGAAGATTACGTGCTGATGAAGCAGACGCTGACGTTCGAGATCGAGAAGTTTAAGTTTGACATGACGGGAGTGAAGTGGGGGTATCTGGAGCCGAAGAAGGACGAAACGGGTAAGCCGGTATTGGACAAAGACGGAAATCCGGTGATGGAAGAAGTGGAGTTCAATCCCGGGGTGCCGCTGCCGTACAAGGTAAAGCTGGATAAAGACGGGAAGCCCGTAATAGGCGAAAACGGAAAGCCTGTAGCGGAAGAGTACGAGCTCGTCTTAATCGGACTGCCGAAGGGAGACGCGAACGGAGACGAGGAAGCGAGGCTGCTGGCGGAGATGTTTGAAGCGAGCGGACTTGGCGGAAGCTACTACGGAGGGAACGGGGTATTCACGCTGAGCGGAAACAAAGCGAGCGCGGTAACGGGAGGCGTATCGAACAAGGCGCAGTACGTGATAGACGCGAGCAAGCTTGGGGACAATTTCGAGCTGCACGGAATGCCGAACGCGACGGAGCTACCGAACGCGGGAAAGACGTTAGACTGGAAGATCGAAGCGAAGAAGTTAAAGAAGCCGGAGGACAGCAGCGGAGCGCTGGTGTTCAGCGGCAGCGCGCAGGAATTGCTGAAAGCGGCGGGGCTGGACGCGAACGAGCAGGGGATCTACTATACGGTAACGGCGTTGAAGGTAGTAACGCCGGACGGAGAATTGCAGGTATTGGATCCGAAAGAAATCGGGAATTGCAAGGACGCGGGGGAATACCGAATCACGGCGGCGTTGACGGATACGAACAACTTGCGCTGGGACGACAACGGAATCCTGAAGACGGCGGCGCAGCAGTTCAAAGTAACGGTAGGCGTGCTGGAACTAACGGTATCGGATTGGTCGGGGGACGGAAAGGAGCCGTGGGTACCGATCTTCGGGAACGGCGAGGAAGAAGTGCCGAAGGTATGGCGGAGCGAAATCGAGGACAGCTACGGGAATATTTATTTAGACGACAGTTATCAGGATAAGGTTGGGGAGACGTTCACGCAGCGGCTGATCGCGACGGAAGGGAACGAAAAGAACGTAACGTTCAAATACGGAGCGGGAGTAGAGGAAGAGAAGCGGTTCACGATCCTGAGCGACGAAACGGTGCCGGTGCAAAAGCCGAAGGTAGAAGAAGTCAATAAAAAGGAAGGGTATACGGGGAAGGAACAGAGTTTTCTGCCGGAAGGGTTGAGCGCGCTGCTAGGGAACGGAAGAGCGAAGGTATACGCGGTAGACGAAGAGGGAAAGGAGACGGAGGTAGACGAGAAATACTTCACGCAGGTGAACGCAGGGAAATACAGAGTACGGATTCGGTTGCAGGGAGTGTACGTGTGGTCGGATACGGAAGACAAAACGCCGCTGGACTTCGAGTTCGAGATCGAGGCGGCAGAAATCAGTCCCGAATGGAAGACGGATAAAGACGGAAAGCCGGTGGCGGAAGCGCCGGCGGGATACGAGCACCTGGGGGAGATATACGAATACCATTATTACGACGCGGACGGGAATGAAGTGTCGGAGAAAGAGCTGCAAGGCGGAGT
The DNA here is from genome assembly GCA_910586675.1 of uncultured Christensenellaceae bacterium. Taxonomy (GTDB): domain Bacteria; phylum Bacillota; class Clostridia; order Christensenellales; family Borkfalkiaceae; genus Gallimonas. Next base: position 32,231 of record CAJUJO010000017.1, read on the forward strand.
AGAGTATACGGTAGGAGTAAGCATAAAGGAGGAGTATAAGAACAACTTCATCCTGCAAGACAAGACGGGGAATACGCCGGCCGACGGGGTAGTGAGAAGCGAGGATACGTACACGCCGGAATCGACGGGGCTGATGCAGAACGTGATGGGGTTGCCGCTGTGGCTGTGGCTGATCATACTGCTGGTAGTGTTAATCCTGTTGATTTTGATTATCGTAATGATCGCGAAGAAGCGGAAGAAGAGCAAGGAAGCGAAGGCGCTGAACGCGGAGAAGCAGGAAGAAAAAGACAGAATCGAAGCGGAGAAGCGGGAGCGTGAGGAAGAGAAGCGCAGGAAGGAAGAAGAGCGTGAGGAAGAGAAACGCAGAAAAGAAGAGGAGCGGTTAGAAGAAAAGCGCAGAAAGGAAGAGGAGCGTGAAGAAGAGAAGCGCCGCCGCGAAGAAGAGCGGGAAGAGGAGAAACGCCGCAGGGAAGATCGAATGGAAGACGAGCGGCGGAGAATGGAAGACGAGCGGAGAAGGCGGGAAGAAATGGCAGCGGCAAGCGCGTTGAACAGCATGGCGAATCCGATGAATAATATGAACGGAATGCAGGGAGGAATGGGAATGCAGCAGGGTGCGTATATGCCGCCGCAAATGCCGATGCAAGCGCCGCAGCCGTACGTGGCGCCGCAGATGCCGTATGGGCAGCAGTATGCGCCGTACGCGCCGCAGCCTCAGCCGCCCGTACAACCTCAACCGCAACCTCAGACGGTGTACGTGGAGCGAAGCAGCGGCGGAAGCCGAGGCGACG
>CAJUJO010000018.1 GCA_910586675.1 uncultured Christensenellaceae bacterium
TCCTACATATTTGCCCAAAAACCCTTGATTTTGAGGCTTTTTCTATGTTATAATACAACAATCAAATTAAAAGCGCACTTCTCATGTGGAATAAAATATTTGCAAAGAAAAATCGGGATTTATTTTCCAAATAATCTTTTATCCTTTACTTTAAGTTGACCGTTTTCATCTATCATCATAATTATCTGTTTCGGCAAATTCTGCTTCCGGAGATACGCCTGCAAATTTGCGATTTCTGAATGCGATTGCTATACCGTGTTCCACATCGCAATTACAGTCCCCGCACAATGCAATAACTTCACTATCTTGCGAAAAATCAAGACAAACCGTCTTTACGTCTATCTCATATGGTAATATCTCAAAGCTGTGCGCTTCCTCCCAATCGTCATCCCAACTCTCGTGACAGAGATTTACATATTCGAGTATGTCGGCTTTAACCTTATCGGCGTTATGCGGTAAAGTTTTAACAAGCCATTTCAAAGCGTCAAGTTCACGATTGTTTAAGAAAACAACGGAAGTTTTATACGGAACATCGTTCTCCAACCGGTCATAATCGTAAATACTCGGTTCGTAAATTTCATTTTCGCTACGCGTTATAAATAATTTGAGCGATTTCGTTTTTCCGAATACGTTGACGGATATGCTGTCGCTTGTAGACATACATATTTCGCTTTTGTCTCGTTTTAATTCTTCGGTAAAGCGTTTACTGTTTTCTTCAATTTGCTTTTCATGGGCTATCCTCGCTTTCGTGATGCACATATCAATTATTCTTCTCTTTTTATCAATATGGACGCGCACGAAGTTTGTAAATTCGCAAATGCTTAATATACAGAATGCCACACCGATAATTAAAGAAACCCATCTATAACCCGACGGAATTCTCTCCACCAATACAGCAAACAATATGCCCGTTACTGCCAAACAAATAGATGTTATAGCTATAATCAGTCTTAAAATTTGTTTTTTATCCAAGAAACTGACTCCCTCTAAATTACTGTTTATCGTAAATTTATTATAGCATATTACAGTCAAAAAAACAAGCGGTAAGTATAGCTCGCTATACCTATTGCGCTTCGCTACATAAGGTTCGTTTGCTCTGCCGGGGTTTCATCCGCACAGAAAATATAGAAAAAAGCGTGGCTTCACGCCACGCCTAATTCTCGTTCACCTGCGGCTTACCTATTTTTTTATGGGAACTATGGTAATTAGCGCCGCTTTTTGTTATCGGAAAGATTACGTTTCCGCCATGATTTCTTTGACGGAAATCTTGTTGATTTTTGCGACGTAATACGCGGCGATTGCCGCATAGCACGCGAGAAACAGCGAGAATGTGACGAGAAGCGCCATTCCGTCGAAGCCGTATTCGGGCACTTCGCCAACGTTTTTGAAGATGACGTTTATCATGAACTCCAACAGTCCAAACTGATACCCCGTTCCTACGGCGAAGCCGAGCGCGGCAAAGGGGAGAAAACCGGCAAAGACCGCCGCCGCGCTCTCTTTCAGCGTATAGCCCGCCGTCTTCATGAGCGCGAGCGTCTTTTTGTTGTTTCTGACGAGGGAGGTCATCGCCATAAACGCGGAAGTCAGGGCGAGCACGAGGCCGATTATAAGGATCATCCAGCCCATCGTACCGCTTACGAGGCGCTCCATGGATAAACCCATCTGTATCATCGCCGAAAAGCAGAAACAGGAAAAGGCGATAAAAAAGGTGAGCAGTTTATTTGCGGAAATTGTCTTCAATGCCGCTTGAATCAGAAAGGGGCGATCCTTCGGGGTGCGGTCCCGTTTGCGCTTTGCGGATGTCTTTTGCCTGCCGCGCATGATTTCCAAGGCGGGGCGTCTGAGCATGGCGCTCGCCACGGCATACGCTATAACGGAGAACGCCGAGGGCGGTGCGAATACCAGCGCGAAGAGCAGCCAAGGGTGAAAGGAGATTTCTACGGTTAAGCCTTCGAGCGTGAGCTGGGAATAAATAAACGGCATGGCGGCGAATCCCAACCCGAATCCGAGCGCGCATCCGAAAAGGGTGCTCAGTCCGAATACGGTAAACCCGACGGCGAGCCGCCTTTCCGAATAGCCGAGCGCTTTCAGCGTGCCGAGCGTTTTGCGGTGCTCGTCGACGTACAGCTTCACGTAAAAGAGCAGCATGACGGCGGCAATCAGCGCGAGCACGCCTCCCGTGATTGCGCAGCAAAATTGCGCCGTTGCGATCTGCGCTTCGTACAGCGGGAGAAGCTCGGGGGAAACGCCGCCGCGCAGCGGGAGCACGTCGAGATAGAAATTCAAAAAAAAGGTGCACACGAACGCGGCGCAGAAGCATACGACGGTAACGCCGAAGAGTTTTACTCCGTCTTTCAGAGAAATAATCATGCCGTTACCACCCGATTTCGTATGCCGTTTTCTTTTCGGCGTTTGCGGAGATTTCCGTTATTCTGCCGCTGTTCATACCGATTACGGTGTCCGCCATGTCGGCGATGTTTTTATTGTGCGTAACCATGATCATTGTGAAGCCGAGCCGCGCCTTTTCCTTCATGATATAGTCGAGCACTTCCCGCCCCGTCGCTTCGTCGAGCGCGCCCGTCGGCTCGTCGAGGAAGAGGAGAGACGGCCGTTTTGCAAGCGCCCGCGCGATGCAAACGCGCTGCTGTTCCCCGCCCGAGAGTTCGGCGGGTCTTGCGCGGAGCTTCTCCTGTAAGCCGAGCGCTTCTATGATTTCCGAACAGTTTCCTTCGCCCGCAAGATTCGCGCCAAGTTTCACGTTGTCGAGCACGTCGAGGTGGGGGAGCAGATAGTATTGCTGGAAGATGAAGCCCACGTATTTGCGGCGGAAGGCGGTAAGCGCCTTTTCGTGCATTTCGGTAAGCACGAATCCGTTCGCCGTGATTTTGCCGCCGTCCGCTTTCTCTAAGCCGGAAAGCGCGTTCATCAGCGTGCTCTTGCCCGAGCCGGACGCGCCTAAAACGACGGTAAAAGCACCGTCGGCGATTTCGAGGGAAACACCGCGCAGTACCTGCGTTTTTCCGTTGTCGTAACATTTCGTAACGTTTTCCGCCGTGATCATTGTAATTCTCCTTTTTTCGCGCGGACGAGCAGGCTTGAAAAGACGGTTGTCAGCATTTCGGAAATTTCCTGTTCCGTAAAGGCGCAAACCTTCGTTGCGAGAAGCACGGCGACGCCGTGCGAGTAAATCCAGATGTGCAGGTACATCTTTTCGGCGGTTGCTTCGTCAAGCCCGTAGCTGTTCTGAATGGAATTCAAAATTTTCTCGTAGCTGTCTTCGATGTCTTCGAGCACGCAGTGCGCGTCGGGGATGCGTTCCTTCTCTTTCATGAAGAGAAGAGCGAAGAGCTTGGGGCGTTCCGCCGCGAAGCGGATATAGTTTTCCCCTACCCCCTTAAAGGGGAGCGCTTCCTCTAAGCCTGCGTTTACGTATCCTGCATATACGCCGCGCGCATACGCGTCGACCTCCGTAAAAACTTCGCTCATGTTTTCGAATACGGTAAATACGGGGCGTGCCGAGCTTCCGAGCTTTGCCCCCAAATTTCGCGCGGTCAGCGCTTCCGCGCCCTCCGTTTCGACGATTCGGACGGCGGCTTTTATGATTTCTTCTCTCGTAAATTTTGCTTTCGGCGGCATAGCTTCTCCTTAACTAAAACAATTGTTTTGCAACATACGTTTTATTATAATATATAAAGAAAGGAATGTCAATAATTTTTTGAAAAAATTCTATGAATTAATGAACTTATTTGATTTTTATAGTAGAATAAAGTATAATAAATTTATACAAAAGAGGTAAAAACATGGACATAAATCAGTTATCAGAATTATTTAAGCTTTCCAACATGATGAAACAACGAAATCAAGAGTTACGTGAGATGTTTAAGAAATTTATAAAACCGAATTTATTAATCCGTGTTATGGAAGAAATAAGAGAAATGCCCGAGTTTATAGATATCGTTGTGAAATACAATTGTTATCCTTTACAATTGAAGGCGATACTTGCTTTGGGAAGTGAAGATATGGATTTTGATATTTGTTTTAATCTTGCAATGATAAATTGGTATTTATTATTGTCTGTTAAAGATGAAGACAAGCATGAATATTATCATAACAATAATTATATCCAAGATATAAAATTACGGACAATTGAGCAGTGTCGATTAAGGCAATTAATACAAAATGTTGAGGAGCGAAATTTCGCACTGGTTCATGCTCCAATAAACTATTCAATACACTGCATGGTTAATTTTTTATTGACTCACGTTAATGATAATTTACGAAAGAAAAATCGCACTTCGGTGCCCAATGCTAATTATAAAATTAATTCGCTTATAGTGATGCTAAAAAATATTAGGTCTATTTTATTGCTGACAGAGAGCGATAATTGCGGAAGTGCGTTTTCTTTATTAAGAGCTTTGATTGAAAGCATGTTTGTCTACTTTACTATTTATGATAATGAAACTGTTGCTAATGAATATTACAAATTTATGGAATATAGAATTGCATATGAGGAGGGGGGACAATATCCGCAAAATTTTATTGACATATTGCCTAAAAATGTACAAACGCAAAATTATCTAAATTATGGCTGGCTTGACAGCATTCAGAAGAAAGAACGTAAATATACGTTTACTGAAGTGGTAGAATATTGTAGAATAGCTAACAAAAATTATAAAGATTCTTACCTTACGGCTTATAAATATTGCTGTAAATTTGCACATGGGAATTATATAAAACAAATTATTAATCCATATTCGTTTATTTGGATACTGGAAAAAACGGGTAGAATTTTATTATATTTAGCAGAAGAATTTTCTTTTATATTTCAAGAAAAAGTTGTTTTTAATGATGTTGACCTTGAAACATATTTAACAGAAAGCGTTAATGAGGCAATAGAAGTATTTAATAAAATAAATACAGAAACTGAGAATAGTGCTTAGCGTTGTTTTAATATTAAATTCTGATTATTATTTTCTATGAATTGATAATGTACGGCAGGCGTTGACAATCCTCGCGCGCGCGTGATATAATAAAAGGACGGGGAGGGCGTATATGCACTGTTCCAATTGCGGCGCGAAGGGCGCCGCCGAATACGTGAGGAGAACGGACGGAAGGGAAGTGAAAATTTCCCTCTGCCCGTCGTGCTATTCCAAGCTCTACGGCGGGGAGGACGACAACGACTTTTTCACCTCCTTTCTCGGAAACGTGGGGAGCAGAAAGGAAAAGTCCTGTCCGTCCTGCGGAACGACGCTCGCCGATTTCCGCCGTACGGGGCTGTTGGGCTGCGCGCGCTGCTATACGGAGTTCCGCGAAGAGCTTACGCCCGCCGTGCGCTACGTGCAGGGCAAGGTGCGGCACGAAGGCAAGCGCCCCAGCGAAGAGTCGGGCGGCAATTACGACCTCGTGCGGCAGCTGGTGCGCGAACAGGAAAAACTCAAATCGGAATTAGAGCACGCTATCAGGGAAGGAAACTTTTACGCGGCGGAGAAGCTCAAAGCGCGGCTGAAAGAAATCAACCGAAGGCTTTACGGCGGGGGGGATGCAAGATGACGGCGGAACGGGAAGAAATATTCAAAAACGTGGCCGTCTCCACCCGCATGCGCCTTGCGCGCAATTTCGCCGATTATCCCTTTCCCAATCGCCTGAAAGACGAAAGGGCGGCGCGGGAAATCGTCCGCCTGATTGCCGCGGAACTCAATTACAGGGATACCTTCGACCTCTATTTCATGAATAACATCAGCGAGGAGAAGGCGGCGTTTTTGAAGGAGCGGTATCTGATCAGTCAAGACCTCATCGAGAACCGCAGAATTTCGGCGGCGCTCATTTCAAGGGACGAGAGCATCTCCGTCATGATAAACGAAGAGGATCATATCCGTGCGCAGTACTTTATGCGCGGATGCGATCTGGAACGGGTATACGAACGCATTTCGGGCATCGACGATATTATTTCCGAATCCATTCCTTTTGCGTACGACGAAGAATTCGGGTATCTTACGGCATGTCCGACCAATCTCGGCACGGGGCTGCGCGCCTCCGTTATGCTCTTTCTGCCCGCGCTCACGCGGCGCAATCTCATGCGCGGCATATCCCCCGAGCTTTCCCGCTTAGGACTTACCGTGCGCGGCGCGTTCGGCGAAGGGAGCGGAACCGAAGGGGAGTTGTATCAAATCAGCAACGAGGTTACGCTCGGCATTTCGGAGGCGGAGATTTTATCCGTCGTTGACCGCGCCGTTTCCACTGTCGTGGAGTTTGAAAAGCGCGAGCGCGAACGCATGAAGGCGGAAGAGGGCGTCGCCTTAAAAGACAAAGTGTTCCGCGCTTACGGCGTTTTGACAAACTGCATGAAGATAGAAAGAAACGAATTCATGCGCCTTATGGCGGACGTGAAGTTAGGCGTTGCGGTCGGCTTCTTTCAAGGAAATACGGCGGAGCTGGACGATTTGATCGTCGCCATGCGTCCCGCCAACATCAACCGCTTGAACGGCGCGCCCCTTTCGCAGGAGGAATGCGATATTTACCGCGCCGAATACGCGGGCAAAGCGCTCCGCAGCATGGAGCTGAAAACATGACGGACGCGGAAAGTCAGAAAACGCGCAAGGAGAGAATGTTATGGATATGAGTAATTTTTCCGATTCGTTGAAGCGTGTACTCGCCGTATCGGAGGAAATCGCAAACAAGTATAAAACGGCGTATATCGGGAGCGAGCATATTCTCCTCGGCATGCTGTGCGTAGACGGCTGTACGGGCGGCTCGTTGCTTTCGGAAGCGGGCGTGAACGCCAAGGAATACGAAATCATCTTCAAGCGGACGATCGATCGCAATTCCAAGATACACGGCTATACGCCCCGCACGAAGAGCATTTTCGAGCGCGCCATCGAATTTTCCATGGTGGACAACGCGTTCAAGGCGCTCGCGGGGACGGAGCATATGCTGCTCGCCGTGCTGAACATGGAAGAATGCCTCGCCGTCAAGATATTGCAGATGCTCGGCGTCAATCTCGACGCGCTCGTTTCCAAGACGGAAGCGCATATCGGCCCTGCCGAAGAGGAAGAGCGTCCCGCGCCTGCGGCGTATTCGCAGTCCGAACGGCAGCCGTCCCGCGGCGAGCGCGCGTCCAAAGCGGACGGCACGCCCGACGACCTCTTGCAGTACGGCTCCGATCTCACGCAGAAGGCGCGTGAAAACAAACTCGACCCCGTTATCGGCAGAAGGAAGGAGATCGAAAAGGTCATTCAGATTTTATCCCGCCGTACCAAAAACAATCCCGTGCTCGTCGGCGAGCCCGGCGTGGGCAAGAGCGCCGTCGTGGAAGGGCTGGCGCAGGCGATCGTTTCGGGCGAGGTGCCCGAGCTTTTGCGCGGTAAAACGGTGTTCTCCCTCAACCTTACGGGGCTTCTGGCGGGGGCGCGCTACCGCGGCGACTTCGAGGAACGGCTCAAAAACGTGATGGATTCCATCATGCGAAATAAAAACATCATTCTGTTTATCGACGAGATACATATGATCGTCGGCGCAGGCGGTTCCGCCGAGAGCAATATGGACGCTTCCAATATCTTAAAACCCATGCTCGCGCGCGGAGAATTGCAGACGGTGGGTGCCACCACGCTGGAAGAATACCGCAAGTATATCGAAAAGGATTCGGCGTTAGAGCGCCGTTTTACGCCCGTTACCGTCGATCAGCCGAGCGTAGAGGATACCATTACCATTCTTCACGGCTTGAAAGATAAGTACGAGGCGCATCACAACGTCGTCATTACCGACGAGGCGATCGAGGCGGCGGCGAAGCTGTCCGACCGCTATATCACCGACCGCTTTCTGCCCGATAAGGCGATCGACCTCATTGACGAAGCGGCTTCGCGCGAGCGCCTCAACTCTTATAACGGGCCGAGCGGCTTGCACGACATGGAGGACGGCTTGCGCCGCCTTCACGCCGAGCGGGAAAAGGCGGCGCGTTGGAAGAACTATGCGCGCGCCGCAGAGCTTTCCGAAAAGATCGAGGCGGAGGAAGAAAAAATCCGCGCCCTGAAAGCGGAGTGGAACGAGAAGCGGAACGCGACCAACCTTTCTATCGGCATGGAGGAGATCGCCGAAATCGTGAGCAGCTGGACGGGTGTGCCCGTTCTCAAGCTCACCGAGGCCGAGAGCGAAAAGCTCATGCGCCTCGAAGAACAGCTGCACGAGCGCATCGTCGGACAGGAGGAGGCCGTTTCCGCCGTGTCGCGCGCGATAAGGCGCGCCCGCGCGGGACTGAAAGACCCTAATAAACCGATTGGCTCCTTTATCTTCGTCGGGCCTACGGGCGTGGGAAAGACCGATTTGTGCAAGGCGCTTGCGGAGAGCATGTTCGGCGACGAGCGTCTCATGATCCGCCTCGACATGTCGGAATACATGGAAAAATATTCGGTATCCAAGCTTATCGGCGCGCCCCCCGGCTACGTGGGGTACGAGGACAGCCAGGGAGGTCAGCTCACCGAACGTATCAGAAGAAAGCCCTATTCCGTCGTCTTGTTCGACGAGATCGAAAAGGCGCATCCCGACGTGTTCAACATCCTGTTGCAGATCCTCGACGACGGCAGACTGACCGACAGCAAGGGGCGCGTAGTTTCCTTTAAGAATACCGTGCTTATTCTTACGTCCAACGTGGGCGCGCACGAGGTTAAGGAAGTAAGCGCGCTCGGCTTCCGCTCGTCTGACGAGGAGAGCGAGTACGAGGACATGAAGGAGCGGATCAACGACGCGCTCAAATCGCAGTTCAAGCCGGAGTTCCTCAACAGGCTGGACGACGTGATTATCTTCCATAAGCTGTCCAAGGAGGACGCGGCGAAGATATGCGATAAAATTATTGCGGGGCTTGCCCGCAGGCTTACCGAGCGAGGCGTCGAGGTAAAGGTGAGCGCCCGCGCGCGTATGTTGCTTGTGGACGAGGGGTACAGCGAGGAATTCGGCGCGCGCCCCTTAAAGCGCGTCGTGCAAAAGCGCGTGGAGGACAGACTTTCCGAAGAAATTTTAATGGGGCGGATCACCGCAGGGCGCGTCGTCGTCATCGACGAAGAGGACGGCGAGCTTACCTTCCGCGAAGAATAATTAAAACGATTATCCCTGCGGCAAAAATGCCGCAGGGAATTTTTCGCACCTTCTCGCTATTTATTTACAAAATTTGTCTATTTTTGTAAAATATTCATTGAATTATTTACAAAATTTATTTACATTTCTTCGTTCGTGTATTATAATGTTTACCGTAACGGAGGAATAACAAATGAAAAGGATAAAATTGATCATATTGGAAAGCGACGGCGCGTTTGCGCAGGCGCTGAAATCGTATTTTGCAAGGGAAAATTATGACGTTTGCGGTGTTTCGGCGGACGGAAAAGAGGGGTTGGCGCTTGCCGAACAATACAAGCCGGACGTGATGGTGGCGTCCGCGTCCCTTGCGGGTTTGGACGGTTATACAGTGATGGAAAACGTCAAGCGGCGTGCGCTTGCCCGCGTCGTCATTGCACTGTGCGAGCGGAACGACAGGGCGGTAAACCGTGCTTATGCGGCAAAAGCCGACCACTGCATTACCGTTCCCGCGACGGCGGCAACGGTGGGCGCCGCCGTCGCCGAATATGCCGCTGTTTTTTCCGAAAGCGGAAATATATGGGAGTTTCTCGACGGAAGAATTACGGAAATCCTCGTGCATATCGGCGCAAGGCATAAGCTGGCGGGATTCGGGTACTTGCGCGCGGCGATCCGTATTTCGGTGTTGGATCCGCTCGTCGGGCGGAACATCACGGGCAAGCTGTATCCCGCCGTGGCGGAGGAGTTCGGCGCGGGAAAATTCAAGGTAGAGCGCGGCATCCGCACTGTAATCGATACGGCGTGGGAAAGCGGAAAATTATCCGAGCTGAACGCGCTGTTCGGTTACGAGTGCATCGGGAACAGAAAGCCGACTAACGGCGAATTGATTTCCATGATAGCCGATAGGCTTTTACAGGAAGCGAAGGCAAAAAAATACGTCGGTTGAGTTTTTCGGCAGAAAAAACGCCGCCCTCGATTGCGGGCGGCGTTCTTTTATTTATTCGTTCAGATTCCAATCTATGGGGGAAATTCCGTGCGCCGTCAGATATTCGTTCGTCTTAGAATAGTGCCTGCACCCGAAGAAGCCGCCGTATGCCGAAAGGGGGGAGGGGTGCGCGCATTCGAGAATGCAATGCTTACTCCTGTCGATGAGGGGAACCTTCCGCCGCGCGTTTCCGCCCCAGAGAATAAATACGAGGTTGTTTTTCTGCTCGCTAAGAATGGAAATGACCGAGTCGGTGAACCAGCTCCAGCCGCAGTTTGCGTGCGAGTTTGCCTGATGGGCGCGCACGGTGAGCGCCGTATTCATGAGCAGGACGCCCTGCTTTGCCCATTTGGTGAGGTCGCCCGAACGGGGCGAGGGGAAGCCCAAATCGCTCTGTAATTCTTTGAGCATGTTTTCGAGGGAAGGGGGTTTTGGTACTCCGTTCTGAACGGAAAAGCACAGTCCGTGTGCCTGCCCGACGTTGTGGTAGGGGTCTTGCCCCAAGAGCACCGCTTTGACGGAAGCAAAGGGCGTGAATCGGAAACAGTTGAAGATGTCGTACATATCGGGATAGACGGTGTGCTCGGAATATTCCCGTTTCAGAAATTCTCGGATTTTTTGGTACCGTTCGTCCGCAAACAGCGGCGCGAGCGGCTCTTTCCAATCGCCGAGGTCTATCATGCGTGTTCTCCTTTGTGAAATTTTTTATAAATTTTTCAAGATTTCATGGTATGCTTTCAGTTCCCGCCGTGCGTCTTTGATGTCGTGTTCGAGATAGTTGCCGCATTCTTCCCGTTTGCTGCCCGGGATTTCTTCCAGGACGAGCGCTTCGGGAATGCTCTCTTTCAACAGGGCGAGAACGGTTTCATACGAAAGATTTACCGTCAGAAGATAAAACCCCGTGCGGCAGCCCATAGGACCGAAATAAACGATATTGCGCTTTTCGCCGCCGTTGCGCAGCACGGTTGCCATGAGATGCTCGATCGTATGCAGCGCTTTAGGCGTGATATAGTCTCCCGCGTTGGGTTTTTTGAAGCGCAGATCAAAGGTTGTAATTCCGTTTGCGTCCGTTTGAGAATGCAGCCCTGCGGCGAGTTTATCGTGATTTTTTTGAAAGGAAGGGATTTTTTCCATTATTCGATGCTCTCTATGATTTCTTTCATGTGCGCTTTTAAGTTGAGCACTGCAAGTTTAAGATTTTTCTTGAATTGCTCGGTCGTGCTTCCCGAACCGTACACGTCGGAAATGCTCTTCACACTCGCAAAGGGTACGCCCGCGTACTTGCATACTTCGGCGATCGCGCCGCCTTCCATTTCGCGGATATCGCACCCGAGCTCCAATAAAAGAGCGTGATCCTTCGCGCTGTCGTTAAAGCGGTCGCCCGTGCCCAGCGCACGGCGGGGAAAATCAAGTCCGCCCGGAATAAACAGCGGCAGAAAGTTTTCCGTTTCGCCGTCCAGCGTGCCCACTTTCGAGCCGTTGAGCTGGGTGCAGTCGAAGTCGTACTGAACAGCTCTATCGATGAGATAGAGTTCGGCGACCTCCGTCTTTTCGTTCAAACCGCCCGCAACGCCGAAGTTGAGTATGACGTCCGCGCCCTTCAGAATGGCGGCGCACGCGCCCGCCGCGGCGTTTACCTTGCCTACGCCGCACACGACGATAAGGACGTCCTTCCCGAACGCTTTTCCGCCGTATACGGCTTTGCCGAACACCGAAGAGATCTGTTCTATTTCCGTTTGCGATAGCAGGGCTTCTGCCTCGCTCTCCATTGCAATAACCGCACCGATCATAATTGTTCTCCTGAAATTTATTATCTGCGGGAGGCAATAATTGCCGCCCCAATGCCGATGAGAAGGATAAGTCCGAAACAGCCGAATAAGGCGTACGCGGCGACGAATTGCTTGAAGAACAGGCAAACGAGCCCGGCAAAGACGCTGCCCAAAACGGAAGTTATAAACAAAATCATCAGTATTTTGTGCTTGCGGTCGGAATGACGGTAACCGTGTATGGTATACGCGAATGCGCCCGTCGCCTCGCTGTAACGGTTTGGCGCTTCGCCTTCTCCTTCGGGCGTTTTATCCTGCCCGGGCTTATCCATTTCGTCCGCCTTCTTCCTCGCGCGATGGAACATAACGAAAACCGTAATAAGCGCAAACAGCAGTCCGCCGCCGAACAGCAAGCCTACACCCGCGTAGGTAAGGGCGGCGTTCTCCAAAAAGTTTCCGCCGAATATCATTGCAAAACACAGTAAAAATACGCCGACTGCGATAAAGTAAGCCGATTTTCGGTTCATAATCTTGCCTTTTTATTGTAACATACTTTTGCCTTTTTATTGTAACATACTTTTTTCTTCTTTGCAAGCGAAGCGGCAAAAATCTGCGGCAGCCTTCGGTTATTTCTTTGCGCAGAGAATAAATTTATTGCAAATTGGAAAAAACCATTCCAAAAGGAGGATTTATGAATCCGTTTGAGTTAAAGCCGCAGAAAGCGGACAAAATTTTTACCTGTTGGAATAAAGTTCTCGTAAAGCCGTACGACAAGAACACGGTAGACCCGTACACGCGCCTTCGCGTTATTTTGATGTCGGGCACGGAATTCGAATCGGTTCGCCTGACCCATGCGTTTACGCGCCATTGCGCCAACAACGACGTGCGCCGCAGACTTGCATATATGCGCAGGGGAGAACAGATTCAGCAAAAGCGCGTCGCAGGATTGAAGCCCGCAAACGAAACCATTTTAGAGCATACCATCGGGTATGAACAGCTCGCGGTCGATTTAACGGCAAATCTTGCCGTCAACGAAAGCAATTCTTACGTGCAAAAGCAGCTCAATTTCGCGCTTCTCGAAGACTTCGACCATTTGTACCGCTATTCCGACCTCATGGAGCTGGAAAAGGGCGGCGATCCCGCGCGCCTCGTCGGCGATTATACGGAAATCATGCCCGGGCGGCCGACCATCGCCGAATACCGCCACCCGTACGACGACGTAAATTTTTATATCAACGGATATCTGAACGATTTGAAGACCAAGCTCAATATCAACATCATCACGGCGGCGGAACAGCAGACGATGAATTTTTATATGAACGTGGGAAATATTTACGCTTCCCCGCTCGGCAGAAAGCTGTATAACGAAATCGCCATGATCGAGGAGCAACACGTAACGGGGTACGGCTGTCTGAAAGATCCTTCCATGACGTGGTGGGAAAATTTGCTCATGAACGAGTACACCGAGTGCTATTTGTATTATTCCTGCTATATGGACGAAACGGACGATCGTATCAAAAAAATATGGGAGATGCACTTCGAGGAGGAAGTCGCGCATCTGCACGAAGCGGCGCAGCTCCTTGCGCAGTACGAAGGCAAGGTGTGGCAGCAATGCTTCCCCGACGGCGGCGCTTTTCCCGAGCTTTTGAAATTCCGTTCGCAAAAGGAATATATCAGAAACGTGCTTAAAACGGTGCGGCTGACGGGCGTGGAGGAAGGCTTTGAAGAATTGGATAAGGTGCCCGATACCTTCCGCTATTTCGGGTATAATTCCCGAATCAACGGCAGCGCCGTTCAGGTAGGCACGCACGCCGTGATCGACAAGGCAATCCGCGAGTTCGGAAAGGATTACCGCATTCAGAACAAGGAGCACCCGATCCGCGTGCTTTCCGACAGAACTAAGGATAATGTGGACGTCGGAAGAGTAAAGGGAAAATAAACGGCAAACAAAAAAGAGGCGTTCGCCTCTTTTTTGTTTTCTTTTTAACGGAAATATATTATAATGAATAGAGGGTTACCGGTTGCGGGGCGCGGGAGCATACGCAGAGCGCGTAACCGCCGATTTCGGCAAAAAAGAGCGCGGCGGGCGCGGGGGTTCCGTTTTCGTACAGCGTTCCCGCTTTATATTCGAGCGCGGGGAGCATTCCGGCAAGCGTTCCGCCCCTGTATTTGATATAGGCTTCTTTCGCCGTCCATACCTTGAAAAAATCTTCTTCCCGCTCTGCGGGGGAAAGGCGACGGGAAAGCGCGGGGCGCGGTGTACCGTCGCGCAGCTGAATATCCAGCCCGACTTCGCTCTTTGAAATGGCGATGGCGGTAACTTCTCCGCTATGCGAAAGATTGAAATAAATCGGGTTTTCCGCAAGATAGGGCTTGCCGTTTTCCGACGTTCGGAAAACGGGTTCGGCAATGCCGCAGGCTTCGCGCAGGACGCGCGCCGTAAATTCGCGGCTTTCCGTGCGTTCGGTCGTATAGTAAACGGAAATCATACGGTTATTATATCACAGTTCGGAGGTTTCGTAAATGACGAGAGGGGATAAAGCGAAAAATAATTTTTTAAGCGGATATAATTGTTCGCAGGCGGTCGCGTTCGCCTTTGCCGATTTGCTGGACGTTCCCGAAGAAACGCTAAAAGCGGTTTTTCTGCCCATGGGCGGCGGTATGGGGCGGCTCCGCCAGACGTGCGGCGGCGTTTCGGGCGCGGCGATGACGGCGGGCTTGCTCTTTCCCGGTCTGAGCAAAAACGAAATGTACGCAATCGTACAGGAAATCGCAAGGCGGTTCGCCGCAAAAAACGGCAGCTATAACTGCGGCGAGCTTTTAACGGGCGCAGGCGTGAAGGCGGAAACTTCGCCGCATGCGGAAGCGCGCACGCCCGAATATTACAAAAAGCGCCCCTGCCCCGACCTTGTGAAGGACGCTGCCGACATTCTCGAACAAATATGTAAAGAGCGGGGGAGAATTTGATTTATTCATCTAATATAACGCGCCGCCCCGACAGTTTTTGTCGGGGTATCGTTTTGTAAATTTTTTAAGGTTTCAGTAATTCGTCCGTTGAAATTTGAAAGTAATCGCATAAATCCAATATCTGTTGAATGGAAGGTTCGCTGAATCCTGTTTCCCAACGGGAAATTGTATTCGCTGCTATATTTAACCGTTTCGCCAACTGTGCCTGAGAAATTCCGAATTCCGCCCTTAAATCTTTTAAATTTTTCGTAAAGTAATTTTCCATACAAAAATTATATCAATTTTAGAAATATTTATTAGATATTCTCAAAAATTGAGATTCTGTTTATAAAATTTCATTATCGGCTTATTATCGTGAGTATAAACTTTAAGAAGTGGCATTTTAACGCCCGAAGAATTTGAAGAAAAAAAGAACGAAATCTTAAAGGGGAACTAAAAAGAAACGGCGCGGACTTTCGTCCGCGCCGTTTCTTATATACAATGATTATCTGATTTCGATTTTCGTACGGGGAACGGTTCCGCTCAAAACTTCGGAAACGGAATATTTCGCGTTGGCGATGTAAACGGTCGTGCCCTGCGCCGCGGCGTCCTTCACGTATTCCAGCTTCGCTTTTGCTCCGTTCGCGCCCGCGCGGCTCGCGCCCGCGCAATATTTTTTATGAGCTTCGATATTTTCAATCAGCTCATAAGCATTCTTGCCCGAGATGACGGGCACGAGCGTTTCGGGCCTTTCGGGATCGGTATAAATTCCGTCGGCGCTTGTGAGGATGACAAGGTTTTTCGCGCGGACGAGGCAGGCAATGCGGGAAGCCGTTTCATCGTTGTCCACGCATTCATAAACGCGCTCTTTTCCGTGGGAGAGCGAGATGATCTCCATACGCCTGTTTTCCTCGCTTGATACGGCGTCGTTATAGTTGACGATGGGAACGGCGTTCTGCTCTTTACAGCGTAATAGGAGCGCTTTTAAGTGCTCGCTCTTCCCTTCGTCGTTAAAGTGCTGGTGTTCGACGAGCACTTGCCGCACCGAATAGCGGGGGTCGATGAATTGGCGGTACGTCTGCATGAGAATTGCCTGCCCCTGCGCGGCATAGTCGGTCTTGGCGTGCTCGCCCGAAAGCTCTCTACCGTTGCGGGCGACGTAATCAAGCCGCCCGATCTCCGTCGCGCCGCTCGAAACCCAAATGTATCCCGGTTTTAATTCGCGGGAGATCCGCGCGACGCGCGTATAATCGATGATATGCGCGTCTTTATCGATAAGCGCCATAGAGCCGATTTTTCCCACGAGTTCGGTGTCGAATGTCATAATGTTCCCCTTGCGGCGTCGGTTGCGCCCTCTTTCGTTTATCTTAACATGAAACGGCAAAAATTGCAAATACTTTATTTATGAGAAAACGTTTCTTTTGTGTTTCGGTATTCCTGTTTTGTCTGATTGCGCTCTGCGCGTGCAACGTGAGCGCCATGAGTTCTCTTTCGGATATTTCCCGACCGTATACGGGAGAGTATCAATGCGAAAAGCTGTCCCTCGGCGGCGAAGATTTGACCGAAAATTATGAATATATCAAATTAGCGCTCGGGTACGGCGGTGATTTCAAACTTTCCTATCGGGATAACCGAGGGCGCGAAGGGGGATATTCGGGCGAATATTCCGTTTCCGAGGAAAAAAAGGAAATTACTTTCAAGGGGAAAGTAGGGCTTCGCAACGCCGAACGCTCTTTCCCCATGGAGAAGGGGGCGATTCTGATCGACTTCAACTTCAGAGGCAAGCTTCTGCATGCCGAATTCCGCATGCCTTAAAAAATGTTAAAATAAATAGAACAAATGTTTGCCGTTTAGACCGCAATGTGTTATAATGTTTTTATGGACAAGTGCGCATGCGGCAACGGAATCACCCTCACGCCCGATCAGGCGGACGCGGAAGAGGCGATTTGCGAATGGTTTTTGAACCTCGACAATCAGATTTTCGTGCTGTGCGGATACGCGGGCACGGGCAAGACCTATCTCATCGACCGCGTGGTGAAAAAGCTCGGGCTCGTCGCGGGGGATAGCGCCGCGTTTGTCGCGCCCACGGGAAAGGCGGCTTCCGTCCTCGTCCGCTGCGGAACGCCCGCCGGCACCGTACATAGTTTAATTTACACGCGGGAAGAGGATATCGAAGTAGACGAAAACGGCGAGGTGATTTCCGAACGGTTTCTGCGCTTCGTCAAAAAGGAAAAGATCGATAAGAATATCCGTCTTATCGTCGTGGACGAAACCTCTATGGTCGCCGACGACGTGCTGAAAGATTTGCTTTCTTTCGGCGTGAAATGTTTATTTTGCGGGGATCCCGCTCAACTCCCGCCCGTCGGGGGGAGCAATTCGCTTCTTGCGATGCCGTGCGTTACGCTCACGCAGATTGTCCGTCAGGAACGGGACAACCCTATCGTGCGCCTTGCGGAGGAGGTGCGCGGCGGCAAGATTCCCGATTTCGGAAATTACGGCGATTGCGCGGCGGTCGTCTCCCGCCGCGATCTTACGCCCGAAGAGAGGAAACGGCTTTTCTTAAAAGCCGATCAGATCATCGTAGGCACCAACCGCACGCGCGCCGCCGTTAACCGCGAAATACGGGGGTATTTCGGTATTTCTCCCGAAGCCTTGCTTCCTATCGACGGCGAGAAAATTATCTGCACGCTCAACAATTGGAGCAAAAAGCTGGA
This sequence comes from uncultured Christensenellaceae bacterium, assembly GCA_910586675.1. Taxonomy (GTDB): domain Bacteria; phylum Bacillota; class Clostridia; order Christensenellales; family Borkfalkiaceae; genus Gallimonas. Next base: position 17,472 of record CAJUJO010000018.1, read on the forward strand.
CGGAAAGGGGGAGTTTCACCTCGTAAACGGCATTATCGGCAAATGCTACAACGTGCGGGAGGCGGAGGACGGACTTGCGCAGCTGGACTTTCAAGCCGATTTTCTCGCGGACAAAGCGTACGATTTGCCGATCGACGCAGGAATTTTTACGCAAGGGCGCTTCTTCCACGGGTACGGGGATAAGGCGTGCCTTTTGCAGAATGATACGCTCGTGCACGAGAACAACCGCGAAATTCTCCGCCGGTTTCGCGTCAAGCGGGAGGAATCGATCAACCGTTTCGAATTTGCTTACGCCGTTACCTGTCATAAGGCGCAGGGATCGGAATACGATTTCGTCATTGTGATAGACGAATCGTCCTTTTTCGAGAACGGCAGGGAATGGCTGTATACTGCAATCACCCGCGCGCGGAAAAAGCTGATTATCATAAGATAAAGGCAACACGGACGCGGAAGCGTTGGCGCGGAATTGTTTGTCGGAGAAAAATTTTTCCGAAAGGTGAGGGAAATTACTTGACACACTGTGATTTAATCTATATAATTAGCTATGCTTTTTAATGAGGTGTAGCGCAGTTTGGTAGCGCGCTTGGTTAGGGACCAAGAGGTCGTGGGTTCAAGTCCCGTCACCTCAACCAAATGCGGCAGAGTATGAACACCGAAAGCGAAACATTTCGCAAACGGCGGACGAGCTTTGTCTTATCCATAGAAAACGGCAACGCATATATGCGTTGCCGTTTTCTTTTTATCTAAAAACTGCCGTCGCGGCGGCAGCGAAAAAAATCATTGATTTTTTTTATGGTTATGTTATAATACAATCATGTTTGAGAATTTATCGTTCAAATGGAGTTTCCGTTCGTATCAGCAAAGGGTGCTCGACGGAGCGGACAGGTATTTGAACGACGGAAAAATCAATATCGTCGCCGCGCCGGGAAGCGGCAAAACCGTGCTGGGTTTAGAACTTATCCGAAGACTGGGGATGCCGTGCATCGTTTTTTCTCCTACGACGACCATCCGCACGCAGTGGGGGGAGCGCTTTCTCGAATGCTTTTCGGGCGAAGAAGATTTAAGCGGTTATGTGTCGTACGATTTGCGGCGCTTGGCGCCGCTCACGTCCGTAACATATCAGGCGCTGTACGCGGCGCTCTCGGACGGCGCTCTCGAACGGGGGGAGAAAGCGGCGGAATCGCTGTTCCGCGCGATGGAAGATTACGGTGTCGGCACGATTTGTCTGGACGAAGCGCACCATTTGCAGAACGAGTGGCAGAAAGCGCTGGAATTTTTCCTGAGCAAATTAAAGGGAAAGGTGAAAGTCGTATCGCTTACGGCGACGCCGCCTTACGACGCGGGCGAAGTAGAATGGAGCCGTTACCTTTCCGTGTGCGGGGAGATTGACGAGGAAATTTTCGTTCCCGAATTGGTAAAGGAAAGGACGCTCTGTCCTCATCAGGATTATATCTATTTCAGTCTTCCGAGCGGTGATGAAAACCGTTCCGTCTGCGAATACCGAACGCGCGTAAATACTGCGTTAAAGGAATTATACGGGCATCCGGCGTTAAAAACTGTTTGCGAAAAATTGGAAGCGCTCGTCGGAGGCGGCGGCGACGGGCTGTATTCCCGAGCCGAAGATTTGCGCTGCGTCGCCGCTCTGTGCGCCGAGGCGGGATTGCAGCTCGGCGCGCGTACGCTGAAACAGTTTTCCGCAAAGGATTTGCCCGTCGTTGATTTTACGCTCGCAGCGCGCGCCGTTTCTTTTTTGGCGGAGAACGTCGCGCTGCTTGACGAAGGGGCGCGCGCGGAGATTCTTTCAATTTTCAGGCGGCACGAACTTCTCGTTCGCGGAAAAATTTCGCTCGACATGCCCGAACGGCTGGAAAATGCGTTAGCCGCGTCGCCGGGTAAGCTGCAAAGCATTGCCGAGATCGCCTCGCTCGAAAACGAAACGCTGGGGGAGAAACTTCGTTTGCTCGTTCTGACCGATTATATCCGCAAGGATGAGTTGCCGCTCGTCGGCACGGAAAAGCCCTTTCGTGCGGTGAGCGTGGTTGCCGCGTTTGAAGCGGTGCGCCGCCGTGGGATTGCCGTCGGCGTACTTTCGGGAACACTCGTGATTCTGCCTGCGTGCTGCGGGAACGTTTTGCGCGGATACGGCGCAAAAGTTACCGCAAAGCCGCTTTCGGGAACGGAGTACTCCGTTTACGAATTCGGGGGCGGGAACCGCGAGAAGGTAGAGTTTGTCGGTCGGCTGTTCGAGGAAGGATATGTGCGCGTGCTCGTCGGCACAAAAGCGCTGCTCGGCGAGGGGTGGGACAGTCCGTGCGTCAACGCCGTCATCCTTGCGAGCTTCGTGGGGAGCTTCATGCTCTCTAATCAGATGCGCGGCAGAGCTATCCGCGTCGATAAGAAAAACCCCGAAAAGACGGCGAACGTCTGGCACCTTGCGACGGCGGAGCCCGCCGAGGAGGAAGGGGAGGAGGCGGAAGAGAGGGCGGTTTACCGCTCGCACGATTATCTGACGCTTGCGCGGCGGTTTGAATGTTTCGTCGCGCCCGATTACAATTCGGGGGAAATCGAAAACGGGATTGAAAGGATCACTACGGTGAAGCCGCCCTTCGGGGAAGCGGGGCTTGCGCGAATCAACGCGGAAACGGCGGCGCGGGCTGCCGACCGCGAAGGAATGCGCAGGGTGTGGGAAAACGCGCTTGTCCGCTCCGACCGCACGGATGAAGTTACGGAAATCGCCGCGCCCCGAAGGGCGCCCGTATCGCCCGCTCACATTTGCGCGGCGGTGCTGTTTGGTTTGCTCGCCGCGGGTTTTGTTTTCTTGGCGGCTCTTTTTTCCGTAAATGCGGAGCGGAGCGAGAGCGGAACCGCTTTTTTGTACTTGTTCGGTGCGGTTGTATTTTCGGCGGCGGCATTGTTCGCTTGCGTTGCGTTCGCTTGTTTTCTTGCAAAGCTGTTTTCGCGCTTGCGCAGAAAGGAAGGCGAGAAAGTCCGATTGCTTGCGCAGGGGGTGCTTTGTGCGATGCGCAAGAAGAATCTGCTTTCAGCAAGTTGCAGACTGTTCGTAAAGACGGGCAGGAACGGCGTTACGGGCGTTGCGCTTTCGGGGGCGGGGTTGCGCGAGCAGAAACTCTTTCATGCCGCGCTCGTCCGGTTGCTTTCTCCGCCCGACGACGCGCGTTACGTTTTGATACCCGTAAGGCGCGGATTCGGCTGCGATTACGCGAGGGCGCTTTCTTGCCCCGAAATATTCGGCGCGAATGCACGGGACGCGCGTCTGCTTGCAGATAAAATAAAGCCGTACGCGGGAAGAACGAAAGCCGTGTATACCCGTTCGGCACGTGGGCGTAAAATTGTATATTTATGCAAGCGTGCGCGCGCCTTCTCCAAGGGAAACGCGCCTACAGTGAAGCGGAAACTCGGCTTTTGCAGTACATAAGCAGCCCGCATAACGGCTATAAGAAAGAATTATTTCCGAATTTGCAAAAAATCCTTGACATTTGAATAAATGTATAGTATAGTGTATAAAAACCGATGAAGCAAAGGAGTAGCGGGCAGAACGGCCGATTCAAAGAGAGCTACGCAAGGGTGAGAGCGGAGCAACCGGCGGCGCGCGAATGGATTGCCGAGGGCGGGGGCGAAAGGATAAAACCGAGTAGTTTCCGACGGAACTTTCCCGTTACAGGAAGAGAGCATGACGGTGCTCGTTTAAGGCGGCTTTATGCCGTGAATTTGGGTGGCAACACGGATTTATTCGTCCCAAGCGGATAGATCCGTGTTTTTTTGTCATAAAATTTTAAGCGGAGGTTTGCGCAATGTCAAGTCAACAGATTCCTTACAAAATTTATCTTTCCGAAGAGGAGATGCCGAAATATTGGTACAACGTGAAGGCGCACATGAAGAACGCGCGCGCGCCCTTCATCAATCCCGCGACGCAGAGGCCCTGCTCCAAAGCCGATTTGCGCGCCGTATTCTGCGACGAATGTATCGAGCAGGAGCTCAACGACACCGACGAATTGATCGAAATTCCCCAAGGCGTGCGCGACTTTTATAAGATGTTCCGACCGTCTCCGTTGGTTCGCGCCTATTATCTGGAAAAGCTGCTCGACACGCCCGCCGAAATCTATTATAAGTTCGAGGGAAACAACACCTCGGGGTCGCATAAGCTCAATTCTGCAGCGGCGCAGGCGTACTATGCGAAAAAGCAGGGGCTTCGCTCGATTACCACGGAGACGGGCGCGGGACAATGGGGAACGGCGCTCGCTATGGCGGCGGCGTTTTACGGGCTTCGTCTCGACGTGTTTATGGTAAAGGTTTCGGCGGAACAGAAGCCCTACCGCAAGGAAGTGATTCGGACGTACGGCGCGAACGTCGTTCCGTCTCCTTCCGAAACGACGGCGGCGGGAAGAAAAATTTTGAAAGAATTTCCCGGCACGGGCGGTTCGCTCGGCTGCGCCATATCGGAGGCGGTGGAACGGGCGCGCGAGACGGAAGGCTGCCGTTACGTGCTCGGTTCGGTGCTCGATCACGTGCTCCTGCACCAGACGGTAATCGGTCTGGAGGCGAAGACGGCGCTTGAAAAATACGGCGTAACGCCCGATATCGTGATCGGCTGCGTGGGCGGCGGCTCCAACTTCGGGGGACTGATCGCGCCCTATATGGGAGAAAGGTTACAGGGCAAAAACGAAATCGAGTTTATCGGCGCGGAGCCCGCCAGCTGCCCTTCCATGACGCGCGGAAAGTTTGCTTACGATTTCTGCGATTCGGCAAGGACGACGCCGCTCGCCAAAATGTATACGCTCGGCTGCGGTTTTATGCCTTCGCCCAATCATGCGGGCGGATTGCGCTATCACGGAATGAGCCCCGTCGTCTCTCAGCTCTATCACGACGGGTACATGCGCGCCGTCGCGGTCGAACAGAGCAAAGTATTCCAGTCGGCGGTCATGTTCGCCAAGTGCGAGGGGATTCTGCCCGCGCCCGAAAGCGCGCACGCCATCTGCGCCGCCGTGGACGAGGCGCTCGAATGCAAGCGCGAGGGCAGAAAAAAAACAATTTTGTTCGGGCTTACGGGCACGGGATATTTCGATCTCGGCGCCTACAAGCAGTATAACGACGGAACGATGACCGACTATATCCCGACGGAAGCGGATTTGGCAAAGGGATTTTCGACTATCCCCCGCTGCGCCGTCAACGAGGGGCTACTATGAGTATATGAATAAAAATGTATAAAATTTGACAAAAATACCGCCTAAAAATGATATGGGCGGTATTTTTTTGAATAAATTTATTTTTTCAAAGTATATTGCTTGACAAAAAATTGCGGGGGGGGGTATACTATTCGCATGGTTGGGAACTTCAAATCGACGGAGGTACGTATGATGAAAAAAAAGACGGCGATCGCGCTCGCCGCGGTTTCTTTCCTTTCGCTTGCCGCATTTGCGGCGTGCGGCGAAGGCGAAAACGGCGGAGAAAACGGAAATACCCATACTTCGCACGTATGGAGCGCTTGGAGCGTAACGAAAAATCCGACCTGCACGGAAAAGGGCGAGCGGAGCCGCTCGTGCGCCTGCGGGGAAACGGAAAAGCAGGAAATCGACGAAAACGGGCACAGTTGGGAACAGACGCTTTCGTTGAACGCCGAAAAGCATTGGACGGAGTGCTCCGTCTGCCACGAAAAAAAGGACGAAGTTGCGCACGATTATACCAAAACCGAACACGACGGTTTCCGTCATTGGAAGGTATGCGCCGATTGCGATACGCCCGAAACAAACGCGGGCGAGCCGGTAAAAGCGCAGCACGCGATGACGGACGGGAAGTGCACCGAGTGTGATTACGAACAGAAAAACTTTACCGAAGGACTTGCCTACGAGCTGAAAGACGACGACACCTATAAGGTAACGGGAATCGGAACGGCGACGGGCATCGACCTTATCATTCCCGCGTTTTACGAGGATAAGCCCGTTACGGAAATCGATCGGTTTGTGTTTGAAAAGAATCACACGATCGAAACGCTCGTTGTTCCGGACAGCGTTACGACGATCGGTCGTTGGGCGTTCAACGGCTGCGATAAACTGGAAACGGTTACGCTGGGAAGCGGTGTTACGTTTATTGGAAACAGCACGTTCGAGGATACGAAAATCAAACGCGTCAATTATACGGGCGACGTTAAAGGTTGGCTGGGGATCGAATTTGAAAATGCCGGCGCCAATCCCCTGTGCGACGTGGGTATCGATCACTGTAATCTCTATTTCAACGGCGAACGCCTGACGGACGTAGAGGTCCCCGAAGGCATCACCGAAATTAAGCCGTACGCGTTTTATCGTTGCAGGGGAATTATTTGGATCAAGATGGGCGCGGGCGTTACCAAAATCGGCGAAAGCGCGTTTGCCGAGTGTACGGCGCTTTCCGACGTCGACTTTGGCGCGAGCTCGCCCGATATAGGCGACAAAGCGTTTTATCGGACGGCAGTCCGCAAAGTAGAGATTACGGAAGGCTTGACGAAAATCGGACAGGAGGCGTTCAATTACTGCGACAAGCTGGAAACGGTTGCCGTACCGACGGGCGTTCAGACGCTCGGAATGAATGCGTTTTCCAACTGTACCCTGCTTCATACCGCGTCTGTAGGGGCGGCGGCAATCGGGACGAACGCGTTCTCCGGTTGCACGCGGTTACAGCAGGTTACCTTTGAGGAAGGCGTTCAAAGCATAGGCTACAATGCGTTTTATAACTGCGGAATGCTGATCGATTTCGATTTACCCGAATCGCTTACGGAAATCGGAAACGGTGCGTTCAGCGGTTGCGAAAATATTACGAAAATCAAAATCCCCGCAGCCGTGAAGTCCGTCGGCAACAGCGCGTTTATGAGCTGTTCCAATCTTACGTCGTTGGAAATCGCAGGCGGGGAAACCCCTTTGAAAATCGGCGACAGCGTGTTTTATTACTGCGGATTGAAAGCGGTTACGCTTCCCGACCGCGTAACCGAACTCGGAAAAGAGGCGTTCAAGAGCTGCGCCGAACTCGAATCCGTGAAGTTGGGCGCCAATCTTTCCAAAGTGGGCAGCGAAGCTTTCGGCAACTGTAAAAAATTGACGGAACTCTCCATAGACGATGCAAATACCGCGTTTGTATTGGATGGGAACTGCTTTATCGATAAAGCGGCGAAGAAAGTTATTATGGGCTTCGATAACAGCGTGATCCCTACGGACGGAAGCGTTACCGCAATCGGCGGAAAGGCGTTTGCAAACTGTGAATTCACGGAATTTACCATTCCCGCACAGATTACCTCTATTGAAAACGAGGCGTTCCGTTGGTGCGCGAACCTGATAAACATTACGCTGCCTGCGGAAATCACCGCTGTTCCCGATTGGGTATTCGCAAACTGCACCTCGCTTGAAAGCGTCGAGTTTTTGGGGAACGTAGTCTCTATCGGCATGTCGTCGTTTAACGGCTGCACTTCGCTTGGAACAGTTACGCTTCCCGAAACGGTTACAAGCATCGGAAATTCCGCGTTCAGTGGCTGCACCAATTTGGAGCTTACAGTGGGCGAAAACGTAACCTCTGTCGGAATTTATGCGTTCAGCGGCTGTACGAAGATTCAAGAGCGGGACGGCGCGCTCATTTACGTTGGTAAGTGGCTGGTAAGCTACGATCCGAACGAGGATCTCGGAAACGTTACCGTGCGCGAAGGAACGGTCGGCATCGTCGGCGGAACCTTCTCCGCATGCGATTCGCTTACGGGAATCGAGCTGCCGAGTACGCTGACGATGATCGGCGACGGCGCGTTCAGCGAATGCGATAATCTCGAAAGCATTGTGATTCCCGATAACGTTGTAACGATAGGGGATCAAGTATTTATGAAGTGCGCGAATCTGAAATCGGTAACGATCGGTTCCAAGGTGAATAGCATCGGAACGACTGCTTTCGGTTTGTGTACGTCGCTGACGGAAGTTACCTTCAAAGCGACGAGCGGATGGTCATATGTGAGTGCCTACGGTTCGAAATATACCATTGCGGAAACTACGGTGTCCAATGCTTCCACGATGGCAACAAAACTGAAAGATACCGGGTATTCCGGATATGCCAATTACAAACTGATACGAACGGAAGCTTAAGTTGTCCTCATAAAATTCCGCCCGCGGATATTCCGCGGGCGGAATTTTTATATTTTTTTCTTTTCCGTTGACAAAACCGCCTCCTCATTATACAATAGAAAAGGCTATTGAATAGGTGGAGTATGCAATCGTTAAGGGAAATTTATAAAATAGGTAGGGGACCTTCCAGTTCGCACACGATGGGTCCGGAGCGGGCGATAAAAATTATCAAGAAACTGTTTCCTCATGCAGATGAATTCAAGGTAACGCTTTACGGCTCGCTCGCGCTGACGGGCAGGGGGCACGGAACGGATACCGTGATCGAGCAGACCGCCGCGCCCGTCAAATGCACGGTGGAGTGGAACGAAGCTGCGCCCTGCGAAGTCCATCCCAACACCATGGACGTTAAAGTTTACGCGGGTGGAAACATGATCGCCGAGCGGCGCATTTACAGCGTGGGCGGCGGCTCGGTCGTGTTCGACGGCGAACCGCCCGAACGTTATGAGAAAAACGCTTCCGACGGTGTTTATCCCCTCAATACATACAAGGAAATTTCCGAATATTGCAGTGCGCGGAACATGCGCCTTTGGCAGTATGCGGAAGAGTGCGAGGGCGGGGAAATCTTCGATTATCTTCTGAACGTGTGGGAGCGCATGAAAGAGACCATTCACGAGGGATTAACGGCTTCGGGCGTGCTCCCGGGCAGGCTCGGCACCCAGCGCCGCGCGCAAAAGCTCTTTCAGCAGAAGCACATCGACGAGTCTGCGCAGACGAGAGAAAACAGGCTGGTCTGTTCCTATGCCTTTGCAACGGGCGAACAGAACGCGGCTGGCGGCGTCGTGGTTACGGCTCCCACGTGCGGCGCCTGCGGCGTGGTGCCGTCGGTGCTTAAATATATGCAGGAAACGCGCGGATTTTCCGACGAGCAGATCGTGCGCGCGCTTGCAACGGGCGGTATCGTCGGCTTGCTCATTAAAAAGAACGCTTCCATCAGCGGCGCGGAGTGCGGCTGTCAGGCGGAGATCGGTTCGGCTTGCTCCATGGCGGCCGCCGCGCTTGCCGAGCTGTTCGACATGGGGCTGGGTCAGATAGAGTACGCCGCCGAGGTCGCGATGGAGCACCATCTGGGGCTCACGTGCGACCCCATCGCGGGGCTCGTGCAGATTCCCTGTATCGAGCGCAACGCCGTCGCCGCCATGCGCGCCATCAACGCGCTTTCGCTCGCCAACTTCCTCGCCGATTCCCGCAAGATAAGCTTCGATATTATCGTGAAAACCATGTATAATACGGGAAAGGACTTGCTCAACAACTACCGCGAAACTTCGGCGGGCGGACTTGCAAAATATTACGAGTTGAAATGACGGGGCGGCGGGGGAAATCGTGGAAATCACGGAATACCGGCATTGCCCGGAAACGGAAAAATATCTTGCTCAAATGGAATGTTACGAATGGAGGGCGGCGAAGTATCTGGCGGCTCTTCTGAAAGAAAACCGAATGGAGGAAGCGCTCGGCGAGTGGTGGAAGCTGTTTCTGCTCGTCGACGGAGGCGACCTCGTTACGTTCGTTACGCTGTCCGCGCGGGATTGTATTTCTTCGCCCGACCCCGAATTTACGCCCTGGCTCGGTTTTTTTCATACCGCGCCCGAAAGCCGCGGCAACCGATACGGCAAGATTTTGCTCGACCATGCGTGCAAAGTCGCCGCAGACGGCGGGTACAAAAACGTATATATCGCGACCGATCACGTCGGTTTATACGAAAAGTACGGCTTCGCATATCTGGAAACCCGCATCGACGTTTGGGGCGCCGACAGTCGTATTTATAAAAAAGAATTGCGATTGTTTGGCGGAAATTGAAATTGCCGTATAAACAAAAAGACAGCTTCAAGCTGTCTTTTTTCGTCCGCCGATTTATAGGCAGACGCGATAAAACATGATCGACTACTACTTTTTCAAAATATTTGTTAAAATGTTTTGGGGCGTAAAAAACGCAGTACTAATTCAAATAAAAGACAGCCGTATTTTATGCTTTTCATAAAATACGGCTGTCTTTGGTCGAGGCGACGAGATTTGAACTCACGACCTCTTGGTCCCGAACCAAGCGCGCTACCAAGCTGCGCTACGCCTCGCCTTGCGCTCCCTATTATAGCAAAGGAAATTTTATTTTGCAAGCGTTTTTCAAGTCCTTTTCTCTTTCTCTTTCATAATAATCCGTTGCGTAAATTTTGCGGGCGTGATATAATCGCCGCAAGGAGAAGAGATATGCCGATAAAACAGACGGAAATCATTTGTGCATGTAAAAATCTGCCCGCGGCGTTTTCGGGCTTTCGCGTCGCGCACGTTTCCGACCTGCATAACGCGCGCTTCGGCAAGGAGCAAGAAAAGCTTCTTTCCGTCCTGACGGCGATGAAACCGGATATCGTCGCCGTTACGGGGGATTCGATCGATAAGAGAAGGCGGGGCACGGAGAACGCGCTTTTGTTTCTTCGCGGCGCCGTGAAGATTGCGCCCGTTTATTGTGTTACGGGCAATCATGAGAGCGCGTCGCCCGAATTTCCCGCGTTCGTGCGCGCGTTAGAAGAGACGGGCGCGCACCTTTTGCGGAACAAAGGGGAGGAGATTTACCGCGGCGAACAAAAAATTACCGTTATCGGTTTGGACGACCCCAAATTTCCCGTGCCGAAAATCGGAACGAAGGCGGCGCTCCCGATCGTTGAAAATCGCTTGAAAGAACTGTCGGGGGAGGGGTTCCGCCTCGTACTTTCCCATCATCCCGAATATATGCCCGCTTACCGCGCAAGCGGCGCCGGTTTAGTGCTGTGCGGACACGCGCACGGCGGACAGATTCGCCTACCCCTCGTCGGTGGTCTTTATGCGCCGGGGCAGGGCGTATTGCCGAAATATACGGCGGGGCTGTATTGGGAAGAGAATACGGCGATGCTCGTGAGCAGGGGGCTTGGGAACAGCCTGTTTCCGATCCGCGTGAATAACCCGCCCGAGGTCGTCTGTGCCGTCCTGACAGGCGGGTAAAAGGAATTTTGCCCAAATAAAACAATTTTTCGACAAAGTTGCGTAAAACGAATGACAAGCGCGCCGTATTTTTGATATAATAAAACCGTTAAGATACGGCAGAGGAGCAAACGTTGGTGATATGGGCGTAATGTATTACGTTGAAATCGTGATGAAGATACTCGGCGGCATGGGCGCGTTTCTTTTGGGCATGAACAGCCTTTCGGGGAATATGACCAGGCTCGCGCACGGCAAACTCAGGAGTATGCTCAATAAGACTTCGAAGAGCCGCTTTGCGGGATTGGGGATAGGCACCGCCGTTACCATGATTGCGCAGAGCTCCGCGCTCACCACCGTTATGGTCGTCGGGCTCGTGAATGCGGGCATCATGACGCTGTTTCAGGGCACCGCCATCATTATGGGCGCCAATATCGGTACGACGATCACTGCATGGATCGTATCCCTTAATACTTTTGATATAACGACGTTTGCACTTTCTCTTACGGCAATCGGCGTGTTTATGTCGATGTTTTCCAAGAATGAAAAGGTCAAGTCCGTGGGCAGCGCGCTCGCGGGGCTCGGCCTTATTTTTGTGGGGCTGACCTTTATGTCCGAGGCAATGAACTTTGAACAGGGCAGCGCCGAATTCAATGCGATTACAGGCGTATTATCGACGGTAACCAATCCCTTACTGCTCCTTCTAATCGGTGTTGCCGTTACGGCGCTCGTGCAGTCGTCCTCGGCGGTTACGGCGATCATTATTACGATGGCGGGCGCAGGACTTTTGATTGGCGGAGCGGAAGGGGGAAACGCCGTTTATTACATTATTATCGGTTCCAATATCGGAACGTGCGTTACGGCGCTCATTTCTTCAATCGGTGCGGGCATTAACGCAAAGCGCGCCGCGTTCATTCACTTTCTGTTCAACTTCTTCGGCGCGATTATCTTCACCGTGTTTTTGCTCTGTTGGGGCGGATTTGCCGATACCGTGCTTGTCGGCATGTTCCCGGGGCATCCCGAAACGCAGATCGCTATGTTCCATACGCTGTTTAACGTAATTTGCGCTTTGCTCTTCCTTCCGTTTATCAACTTATTCGTAAAGTTGAGCAATGTTATCGTGCGCGAGAACAAGAAGGAAACGCCCGAAAAAAGGACGGAGGAAAGGGCGATTGTCGCCGACTTCGACGAAAGACTTCTCCGTAGTCCTTCCGTCGCGCTCGGCTATCTCTATCAGGAAACGGGTAAAATTTTCTCCTTTGCGATGGATACGCTCAACCGTGCGTTTGAAGCGTTTATCGCAAAAGACGAATCGGCAAAACAGACGGTGCTTGACAACAATGCCGAACTTGCGCAAATCAATAAGCAGGTGGTATCCTATCTCGTCAAAATTTCCGCGTCCTCGCTCGTCATCGAGGACGAGCAGACGGTGTCCAGCCTGCACTACGTTTTAAGCGATATCGTGCGTATCGGCGAGCTTGCCGACAACGTTACCAAATATACGGCGCACTATGTGAGAGACGGTCTTTCCTTCTCGGCGGAGTTTATCGAAATGATTAAGCGGATGTACGAAAAGATATGTTCGCTTTACGTGCTTTCGCTTGCGACGTTCCTCTATAAGGACTTTGAGAAGCTGAAAGAGGTTGACGCCTTGGAGGACGAAATCGATAAGGACAGGAGCGCGCTCGTCGCCGCGCACATCGAGAGACTCAACGACGGAAAGTGCATGCCGCAGAACTCCAACGTGTTTATCAACCTCGTCGAAAATCTCGAACGCGCCGCCGACCACATCAATTTTATCGCGCACTCCATCGAGCGTGCGGAATGAGTTGCCGTTTACGGAAAAGAACGATCTTTATCGGATCATCGCGTCGCTGATACTTTTTCCGCTTTGCGTTGCGGGCGGGACGGTAATGGTATTGCTGTCCGGAAGCAACAGGCTTACGGCGTTCGGCCGGGCTCTGATTTTAACCGAAATATTTGTCGCGCTTTGGGATCATTTGAACGTGAAACCGACTTCCATAAACCGATACCGTAAGGCTTGTAAACGAGGGAATGGGGCGCTTAATTGTTTGGGTATTGTTTTATTTTTAGGCGCGCCGCCGCATAAAACGCCTTTTTTCGGCAGGTAGGCGCGCATATTGCCGCGGCGGGAACGATAAGATAAAAACGAACGGTAACGGGAGAAGAATATGAAAATAACCATCAGCGATAGGGAGCGCGTCGCCGCAGCAAGCGGCAGATACGGTTTGTTTATCGAAGATCTGAATTACGCGCTCGACGGCGGGCTTTACGCCGAAATGCTGGAAAACAGGAATTTTGAAGCCAAGGACGCGCACGGCGCGTGGGATAACTATATCGTAGAGGACGACGGCGGATATGCGTGGGAGGCGTATCCCGCGGGCGCTTCCTCTTTGATTAAAATCAAGACGGACAGACCGCTTTTCCCCGAAAATCCGCACTACATGCGCCTTACGGTAACGGAAGGCGGGCAGGGCGTTAAAAACAAGGCGTATGACGGGATCTATCTGAAAGCGGGCGAAGTTTATAAGATTTCCTTTTACGCCCGTTCGTACGATTACAGGGGCAAAGCGCAGGTCGGCGTCTATTCGGACGGCGCGCCCGTGTTTGCCAAAAAAATAAAATTGCATGCGGACGGAAAGTGGCACCGCTACGCCTTCCGCGTAAAGAGCAAAAAAAATGCGGAAAAAGCCGCGTTCGCCCTTACGCTGTTAAAGGCGGGCGCCGTGCACCTCGACTGCTTTTCCATGATGCCGGAAAGCGCCCTTTACGGCGTGTTCCGCCGCGACCTCGCGGAGATGATGAAGGCGCTATCTCCCGCCTTCCTGCGCTTCCCCGGCGGCTGCGTGGTGGAGGGGAACACGCTTGACAACCGCTATCTTTGGAAAAACTCCCTCGGGCAGACGGAGCGCAGAAAGCACAACTGGAATCGCTGGGCGGTGCACGCGACGGACGAAACAAACGGCTTCCGTTCTCCTTATTCCCATTACGGGCAGACGCTCGGCATCGGTTATTACGAATATTTCCGCTTATGCGAATATTTGGGCGCAAAGCCGCTCCCCGTCGTGAGCGTGGGCATCGCCTGCCAATACATGTCTGCGCAGGCCGTGCCGCTTTCCTCGCCCGAGCTGGAAACATATATTCAGGAGGCGCTCGACGTCGTGGAATTCGCGCTCGGCGGAACGGATACCGTGTGGGGGCGCGTTCGCGCCGATATGGGGCACCCGCAGCCCTTCGACCTCGAATATCTCGGCTTGGGCAACGAGCAGTGGGATACCGAGGAAAATGAATTTTACAAGCGGTTTGAGTTGTTTGAAAGGCGCGTTCACGAAAAGTATCCCTCTTTGAAAATTGTGGGAACGGTGGGGCCGACCGTCGGCACCCCCTCGCACGAGAGCGCCTGGAATTGGACGCGCAAAAATTTGAAAAGCAATCCCGGTTTCGTCCATTGCTCGGACGAACACTTTTACGTTTCGCCCGAGTGGCTTTACGAGCATACAAACATGTATGATGATTATCCGCGCGAAGGCAAGGTGTACGCGGGCGAATACGCGGCGCACGTGCCCGGCTCGGGCTGCGCGCTCTTCAACGCGCCGCAAGCCAACGTATGGGAGGGCGCGCTCGCCGAAGCCGCGTTTATGACGGGCATGGAGCGGAACGCCGACGTCGTCGTGATGTCCTCGTACGCGCCGCTCTTCGCGCGGCTCGGCTATACGCAATGGAGCCCCGACCTCATTTGGTTCGACGGGAAGTCGGCTTACGCGACGGCGAGCTATTATGTTCAGCAGCTGTACAGCCTGTATTCGGGCGACACCGTGCTCAAAGCGGAAACGGAGGGCGTGGAAAAGGTCTACGTTTCGGCGACCGAGCGCGACGGCGCAGTGTTCGTGAAGGCGATCAACGCGGGCGATACGGAGGTGGAAACGGAGATAGACGGCGATTTCGACTTCGGTGAACTGACGCGCATTGTGCGGCTGGAAGGGGCGCTTTCCGATTACAATACCATGGGAAATCCCTTCCTCGTTTCGCCGCGTGAGGTCGCGCCGCTTTCTCCCCGCGCCCTCACGCTTTCCCCGTACAGCTTCAGCGTGCTTATATTCCGCAAACCTAAAAGCAAATAACTTTTTCGTAAAATCAAAAAAATCCCGCAAAAAAGCGCAATTCCCATAGGGATTAAAAAACAAAAATTTTATAAGAGTTGTACTTTCAAGCGATGAAAAAGAACAGGATTTCAAATCGAAGTCCTGTTTCTTTTTA
>CAJUJO010000019.1 GCA_910586675.1 uncultured Christensenellaceae bacterium
CAAAATCGTCCTCTTCGCAAAATTTGTATTAACCTTAGTTGCTACGTCTTTCAACATAGCTTTCTTTCTAAGAATTTCTTTGCCTTACGTACTCGCTCCACTCCCTCCCGCCTTGCGGTTCCCCGCTCCTTGGGAGAAAGCTTCGCTTTTACTTATTGCTATGCAGTTGTCAATCTTCGGATTTCCTTCAAAAGAAGGGCTTTTTCCACAGAAAAAGCAAGCTGTCATGACGACAGCTTTTACATATTAACACTTATCCATTTTTAAGTCAAGCATTTTTTGAAGAAATTTTCGACTTTTTTTACGGAATTTCAAGGAATTATTAACGCTCCTTATATCTATGGTTATCTCGTTTGCTGCGACACAAGATATAGTGTTCGCAGCCATAAAAAGCCGCCCGCGGTAGGCGGACGGCAGCTACTTTATGATTTACATCCCGAACAGGTTTTGCAGTTTCCCGAACACTTTTTCGCGGGCTTTCCCGTTGCGGAATAAACACAACCCGACCAATCCCGCTCCGCGCGCGCGCCGCATGCAGGGCAAAATGCAGGCTCGTCGTATTTCTTAACAAGTTCCTCGAACGGTTTTCCGCATTGCGGACACCTGTATTGCAGTACGGGCATCAGTCCCTTCTCCGTTTCTTTTTGATTTGCTTGGGCGTTTTGATTTTAATGGAGTTTGCCGAACGGATGATAAAGTAAGAGACGACGGCGGTAACGACGACGGCAATCCCGATGACGATCCAAAATCCCGCCGCCCCCATATTCGCAAACGGCACGGAAACGTTCATTCCCCACAAACTCGCCACGAGCGTGGGAATGGAAATCAGAATCGTTATAACCGCCAGCAATTTCATAACACTGTTTACGTTATTGGATATGACGGATGCGTACGCGTCCATCGTGCCAGAAAGAATGTCGCGGTAAATATTACACATTTCCACCGCCTGACGGGTTTCGATCACGACGTCGTCGAACAGGTCTTTGCACTCCTCGTTTTCGGCAATCGCGGGAAGGCGCTCCATCTTATTGTATACGCCGATGTTGGCGCTCAAAGACGTGGAAAAATAGACGAGAGAGTTTTCCAGCGCGAGCAGTTGGATCAGCTCTTTATTCTTCATAGAGCGGTGCAGCTCTGCCTGAACGCGCAGCGACTTTTTATCGATCTGGCGCAAACTGGACAGAAAACGCTTGGCGTTTCCCATCATAAAGGTGAGAATGAAAAGAACGGGATTCGCCGTGTCCGTTTCCACGCGGTTGGAGATAAAATCACCCAACACGGAATTGCCACGAAGGGATACGGTTACGACGCATTTTTTATTATAAATAAGCGCCATGGGAATGGTTTCATAGGTGTCGCCGTCGTCGGTATCGGTGATGATGGGCGTATCAAACAGATACATACAGATTTCGTCGTCGCGCTCGAACCGCGCCGTTTCCTGTTCGTCGAGCGCGGCTTTGAGCATTTCTTCGGGCATGCCCGTAAACAGGCACACGTCCTCCACCTCGTCGTCGGAAGGGTTAATGAGATCGACCCAGCAGCCTTCCTCGAATTCGGACAGCGCTTTGAGCTTCTTGTTTTCGTCCGTTTTGAAAAATTTAATCATAAGCATTTCCGCCTTAGAATTATCAGCTTTTTGGCAAGAAAAAACGCACAGGAAAAATCCCTGTGCGACGGAAATGCTTCGGTTTACGTTAAAATCCGAAACAGTCTGCGGTTTCTTCGCACAGAAACGATTCCGTTGTTACAACGCATCGGTTGTTTGGGGCCGCGTCCATTTCGCACTCCTTTCACTCGATAAACGAGTATTTATATTATAGCCGCTGTTTCCGCTTTTGGCAACTGTTTTTCGCAATTTTCTTCAGATCACGCATCTGCCTTCCGTAAACGAGCGGAAGAGCGCTTCCGTTCCCGCGCCGGGAAAGCAGGCGATCATATCCTGCGGCGAAGCAAGACGGTAAGCGTATTTATCGCAGTACCGTTTCAACGCCGAAATCAGACGTTTTTCCCCGATAACGGAGCGCACTTTATCGAATAGGATCACACCCTTATCGTATGCGATATTACGGTATTCATACTCGCCGCGGAAGGACGTGAGCGGACGGTCCATAGAAGTATCCGCTTCCCCGTGCACCTGCGAATAGACGGAGAAAAATGCGCGGTAAGATTTTTCCGCCGTCGCGATAAAATCGCGGTAATTTATCCCGTATGCGGGATGCGCTTCCAGAAAGAGCGCCGTAGAATATTCCGCAAGCCCCTCGTCCTGCCAGGCGTGCTCGAACTGGTTGCTCCCAACGAGCGAATACCACCACTGGTGCGCCGTTTCGTGCACGATGACGGGCGTGAGATCGTCCGCGCGGAGATCGGCGGAAATCATGGAAAGCATGGGATACTCCATGCCGCCGTAGGGGAAATCCGTCCTGACTACCGTATAGCGCGGATAAGGATATTTTCCGAACGTTTCGGAAAAATATTCCAAGCTTTCCTTTGCGGCGCTTATCGCTGCTTGCGGGTCTTCGTCTCCAAAATAAAAATACTCGATTTCGCAGCCGCCGCTTTCCGCTTTTGCGGTGTGAAATTCTTCGCCGAGCACGAACGCGACGTCGCGCACGTTTTCCGCTATTACATGATATGCCGCCTTTCCGTTTTCGGCGACCCGTTCTCCCGCGCCGCCGTACGCGGCAGTATAAGATTCCGGCACGGTAAGCGTAACTTCGTAATCCGCACACTCGCTCACGAAGGGGTCGCCGTTGGAAGAATAAACGTATTCCGTAAATCCGTTCGTACCGTACGTACAGAGAACGGGATAAAAATTAGCAAGATTGACGGTATGCTCGCCTATCCCCAGCCGATGATTGATTTGCGCGAGCGTTACGCTGAATTCCAGATGGAGCGTAACTTCCTCGTCGGGGTAAAGGGGCGATAAGAGTTTTGCCGAAAGGATGTTTTCGTCCTCGCCGCAAATTTCGTAACTCGCCGCGCCGTCTACGCGGGAAATTCCGATACTGCCGTAGCTCTTCCCTGCGTAATAGGCGGCGGGGGCGTACAGCTCGGATACGGGCGCATACTTCGCCCCCTCGCGGTAGGCGTTGGGATAAAGTTGGAATTTAAGCTCTTCAAAGGCATTATCCGTAAGATTAGGTACGGTAACCGACATCTCCGCCGTAAGCAACTTTTCTTCCGGCAGATACTCGGCGTTTATCACGTATTGATTCCGCGCGCTTTCCTTTGCGCAGCCGCAAAGCGCCGCAAGCGATAACCCCGCCGCGCACGCCGCGAGCACACAGCATATCATTTTCTTCATAAAAAATAACCTCCCGTTTCCGACAGGTTATTGTATGCTCGTCCTTTGCGCCGTTATGCCTGAGACAATAGGGGAAACGATTCACTCCGCTTGCTTGCGGGTGAGTTCCGCGAGCAGCTTCTTCACTGCCGCCGCCCTCCCCTGATAGAGATTACCCGTTAAATCAACTGCGTAAATTTTAAGCCCCTTTAATATCTTTTTTCCGTCCGCCCCGTCGATGAGCACCTTTTTCAGCTCCTCCGCAGAAAGGGTAAAGGAAATCGCGCTGCGCTGTTCGATGACGATGCGCGCATCCGCAGCCATGCCCTTTTTTTCCTTATACAGTTCGGTAAGGTCATAGTTAACCTTCCCGTTCTTGATTCCCAGCTCCGCCACGCCGACGTCGTTAAGCGACTTATTGCCGACGGTGATCTCGGCATAATTTTCGTGCGTTTCCAAATCGGAAGAATAGAACCCGAGGAAGTTGAGCCGCTGCACGGCGATCTTGCTTTTCAGGCTGTAAATGAGCCACACGCACAACACGAGGAGCGCAATGGAAATTACCGCCGATACCAGTACGAGAATTCCGCTGTTTTCGTTTAACCATTCCATAAAAAAGTTACCTCCGCACGGCGATAAGCCGCTTATCCGCTATTTATTATACGACGAATCGGCGCGAAAATCAATACCAAACGCAAAATTTCCGTTACGATTCCCGTTTGCGCTTTTCTGCGCCGCAAAACTTGCCGCGCAGACGATTGTAATCAAACAAAGTTTAGCGAAAGACAAGCCCGCGCGCTTTCAGCCATTCGCCGAACTCGCACCTTTTTTTGCTAACTGTGTTACATATTCCGCAAATCGTTACGGAAGGATTATATCATGCACGCCGAGAAAAGGCAAGAAAAAACGGAGCCCTTTCACGGCGCTCCGTTTTTTGATTATTTACCGTAATTGAGATAACTCACGGGATCGACCACCTTTCCGTCGAGGAAAATTTCCAGATGGAGATGCGTGCCGTCCTTGCGTTCCGAACCGCTCTCCGCGGAAGAAATTGTTCCGATTTTCTGCCCCTGCTTGACCGTGTCGCCCGCTTTCAAGCCGTCCGCAACGTCGATAAAGCGGTATACCGTCTTCAATCCGTCGCCGTGATCGACGACGATTTCGTTACCCATCGTCTTGCCGAGGTAGATTTCTTCGATTTTACCGTCCGCCATAGCGACGACTTCCGTTCCCTCCGCGCCCGCAATGTCGACGCCCTGATGCTTGTAGTACATATCCGAGGTTGCGTTGTGAATGATCTGATTGTGAGAGACGGAAACCGTTTCAAAGTTGACGGGATTGACGAATTTCACCGTGTCGTCTCCGCCGGAAGGCTGGTCGGGTTCGTTCGGCTTATTGTCGTCGGGCGGGGTGATCGGCAGATCCTGTTCGGGCGGTTTGTCCAGAACGATATTATCTCCGCCCGCCACAAAGTACACGGTGAGCACGGTTGCCGTAACCAGAAGCGCAACGCTGATTGCGAGAATGAGATAATAAACGAGTCTCTTTTTTCCTTTCGTGTTAGTTGCTTTTTCTTTCATGATACTCCTCCGAAATTTTCTATGTACATGATTGACAGCTTTCCGCCCCCTTATACGCGGATTTTTAAGAAATTTTTTTATTTAATAACCGCCGAACACGAGGGGCGTGCCCGCCGCCGTCTGCTCCGCCCCCACGGCAACGTGGAGGTTGACGGCGTACCCGTTAAGGAAAACGCAATTCCCGAGCAGGGGCGAATACATGTAGTAATTGACTACCCCGCACGCCTCTTCGGTAAAGAGCAGTTCGGCGCGGTACTTCTCTTTCAAGTCTTCATAGCGGTCGCCGAAATAACGGGTGCTTTCGCCTGCAACGCCGTGCAGCAGCAATTTATCGAGCGCGGGATTTTCCGACGACACGCTGAGAGAGGACGAGGAAGCGCCCATATAAAAGGTGTAATCCTCCCCCTGCTCGAATGCGGGCGAGGTGCGAAGCGCGTACGCGAACACCGCGCAGAGCGCGGCGCACAGTACGGTAACGGCGGCGAGCGCCGCATGCAACAGTTTTCCGCGCATAAAAAATCCTCCCGAAAAGTACGGAAGGATTATTGCCGGATTTATTCTGTTTATACTTGTTTTTTATGAGTTCCCTTTTTGTAAATTTTTACGTTCTCCCCGCGGGATAATATCGCACTATAAATTTATGCCGCGAGGAAAACCACGCTTTTCCGCTGCGGGACAACATTTGCGCAATGCTTTGCGCTTATTGTCCGATAACACGATAAAGTCGGCGCGGATAAAAGTAATTAAAATTCGTAAGCTCTCCGCTCACGGAAATTCTTTTCCTCGAAAAGAATTTCGTGAACTACTCCCATTCCAGCGTCTCCCCGCCGAGGATATGGATATGCAGATGATGCACCGTCTGCCCCGCGTTTTCTCCCTGATTGACGACGAGGCGGTAGCCTTCCGAAAGCCCGAACTTATTTTTCAGCTCCCCTATCTTTTTAAGCGTGCGCCCGAGAAGAGCGGCGCGCTTATCGTCCGCTTCGGAAAGATACGCGAAGTGCTCCTTCGGCACGCACAGCAAGTGAATCTTCGCCTTCGGCTCGATGTCCTTGAAAACGACGATTTCCTCGTCCTCGTAGACCTTCGCCGAGGGGATCTCGCCCGCAATGATTTTACAGAAAATACAGTTTTCCATGCTTATAACTCCTTTATGAGAACGGCGATGGCGCCGCCTTGATTTAGTTCGGTGAGGCGGACGCGGTACACGCCCCCCTCTCGCGCGCCTTCGGCATGCACACGGATATAGTTTTCGGTATAGCCGCCGTCCTCTTCAAAGAGCGCCGTCCGTTCCGTTCCGAGAAAGCGGGAAATATACTTTTCCTCCGCCTGCGCCGCCGCCCGCATGATGCGCGCCATGCGCTCTTTTTTGACGGCGGAGGGCAGATCCTTTTTCTTTGCCGCCGCCGTGCCCGCGCGCGGAGAAAAGGGAAAGCAATGCACGTGCGCAAGCCCCGCTTCCGAGATGATAGAGAGCGACTGCAAAAAATCCTCTTCCGTTTCCGCGGGGAAGCCGACGATAATATCCGTCGTGATGGCGGCGTCGGGAAAACAGCGGTAGACGAGCGCGCACTTATGCAAATACTCTTCGCGCGTGTAATGCCGATTCATGGCGCGGAGCACAGAGTTAGAGCCGCTCTGCAAAGATAAATGGAAGTGCGGCATGACGTTGCCCGCCGAAACCACATCCGAAAGAAAGCGTTCGGTAATAATTCCCGCTTCCAGCGAGCCCAACCGTATGCGCGCGGGAACGTCCTTTAACAAACGGAGCAATCCGCCCAAGTCGGTTTCGCCGTCGCGGTAAGAGGAAATATCGATGCCCGTGAGTACGATTTCCTTTGCCCCGCAGGCAAGCGCCTCTTCGAGCACGCTTTCCGCCCTGCGGGAACGCGTCCGTCCGCGCAGATACGGAATAAGGCAGTAGGAGCAGAAATTGTCGCACCCGTCCTGAATGCGCAAAAAGGCGCGCGTTTTCGTACGCTTGGGGATAGGCAGCTCGCAAAAGATTTTTTCTTCCTCGCCCGCGAACACGCCCCGCTCGCCGAGCAGTGCAAGCACCTTGCCCTTTGCCTGCGCGCCCGTAACGAGGATAACGCCCTCCTTTTCCGCAAACGCCTGCGGCGCGTTCTGCGAAGCGCATCCGCACACGATCACGGGCGCTTGGGGATTGAATTTACGAAGGCGCGCAACCGCCTGGCGGCTCTTTTTTTCCGCTTCCGCCGTAACGGCGCAGGTGTTGATTAAATACAAATCGGCGGGGCAGGGCTCGTCCGTAACCTCAAAGCCGCGCTCTTCCAGCCCGCGTTGCAGGGAAGCGCTCTCGACCTCGTTCATTTTACAGCCGAGGGTAAACACGCACGCCTTCATTTAAGTTCCCCCGCGAGGTACATGACGACGGACAAAAGGGCGATCGCCGCCGTTTCGGCGCGCAAGATGCGCTTGCCCAGCGACACGCCCGCAAAGCCCGCCGCCCGCGCGCGTTGGTACTCCTCTTCGGTGAATCCCCCCTCGCTTCCGACGACGAGCGCGTACGAGCGCCCGCCGCCCACAATGCCGCCCGTGCCCGAAGGGAGAAATTCGCAGGCGAACAACTTGTGTTCGTACCCTTCCGCCGAAGCAATCGCCGCCCCGAAATTTTCAAAATAGACGACCTCGGGCGGAGCGGCGCGCAGGCACTGTTTCGCCGCCTCGCGCGAAACCCTGTTCAACCGTTCCAATTTATTTTCGTTCATGTACGCCGCGCAGTAGCGGGAAGAGAACACGCCGATTTTCTTGACGCCTAATTCCACCGCCTTCTGCACGACCAGCTCCGTCTTATCCCCTTTGAGCGCGCCGACGAGCAAGAAAACGTCCGCGAGCGGCTCCTTATCGCAGACACGCTCCCCCGCGACGTGCACGAGCATACGCGATTTTTCCACGCGCGCGACGACGGCGGGATACTCCTTTCCGCTCCCGTCGAGAAGGAGAATTTCGCTCCCTTCGGCAAGGCGCAGCACATTCTTGGCGTGGCGGAATTCCTCGCCCGAAAGCTCCACCTCTTCGGACACGGTATCCACAAAAAAACGTTTGGGCGCGGACACGGGTCAACCCTCCTTCCTGCGGCACAATACGAGCGCGTACCATTCGCCCTTTTTGCGCTCCTTGATAATTTCCATTCCGACGGCGGAATATTTTTCCCTGACGAAGGAAAGCCGGCTCTCGATAATGCCGCTTAAAATGAGCACGCCGCCCTCTTTCAGATTTTTCGGGATAGAGGGCGCGAGCAGGGCGAGCACCTCCGCCGTGATATTGGCGAGCATGATCTCTCCCTTGATTGCGGTATCGTCCAAGAGGTTGGAATGCGCGACGACCGTCTGATCGGAAACGCCGTTTAAGGCGCAGTTGTGGCGCGCGCTGTCTACGGCGACGGTGTCGATGTCGGTAAGGTACGCCTTCCCCGCGCCTAACTTGACGGCGGAAATGCCGAGAATTCCGCTCCCGCAGCCGACGTCGATGACCGTTTCCCCGCCGCGGAGATATTCCTGTAAAAGCTCCACGCACATGGAGGTGGTTTCATGTTCGCCCGTGCCGAACGCCATGTTGGAATCGAGCAGGACGACCTGCTCCCCCGCCTGCTTTTCGTATGCGATCCATTCGGGCACGACGACGATTTTGCCGAGGTGAATGGGGCGGAAATGCTTTTTCCACACGTCGATCCAATCGTCCCCTTCGATGACGCGCTTGGTCTCTTCCAGCGTGCCGAAGGGGATCGCGCCGCCCGAGCGTTCGCGCGCGGCGTAAATATCGCGCATGATGAGCGCCGCCACCTCTTCCGCCTTGTCGAGGGAGAGGAAGCATTTGACGAGCACGTCCGTCTTTTGATTCTGTTCGGGCGAGAGGCTCTCGTCCATGTAATCCCAGAACACGGTGGAGTCCTTTTGCAAGGCGATAACGTCGTTCACGTCGCATACGGTTACGCCGTGCGTGGTGTAATTCCACATGGCGTCGGCGACGAGCTCGCTCCCCTCCGTGGTGGTATGTACGGTCAATTCTGTAAATTTCATGATTTTATTATATGGAGGAAATCAAAAAATGTCAAGGGGAATATGCGATAGCACCCGCCGCAAAATTTGCTACATAAATTTCTGTACTCCATGCAAACAAATCTAATATGCGTTATCATAAAGAACGCCAAACAAAACCGACAAAAAATTTTCACACAAATTTGTACTTCCCAAGCAAAGAAGTTTTTTATGTGTATAATGTAAATCAAGATACAAATTACAAAGGAGATAACTTATGAAAGAAAAAACTTACGGTTGGTTTAACAGAGACATATTTAAGAAGCGCCTG
Organism: uncultured Christensenellaceae bacterium; assembly: GCA_910586675.1. Taxonomy (GTDB): domain Bacteria; phylum Bacillota; class Clostridia; order Christensenellales; family Borkfalkiaceae; genus Gallimonas. The sequence goes on from CAJUJO010000019.1 coordinate 9,196, forward strand.
CGGGAATGCTTTGAAAATTCGGGATATACCCTGCAACAAATTTCGGAACTGACGGAAGTACCACTTGCCGCGCTGCAAAGGTATTTGAAAGGCGTTTTACCGAACGTAATATATTTCGGCAGAATTTGCTACGGTCTCAACCTCGACGGAAACTACCTGTTGCAAACGGGAAAATACCTCAACAAAAAAACCGAGGAATAAAAAACTCCGAGCCGACGGAGTTTCCGTCGGCTCGGGATTACTTTATTTCAGATTCCGCGTTTTTGCGCCCGTTTCGTCCTCTAACCCGATCAGATAATCGGACGATACGTCGAAGAATATCGCAAGTCTGTTGATATGGGTCAGCTTCGGTTCGTTTGCGTCGTTCTCCCAATTACAAATTGCGCCGTCCGTTACTTGGATTTTTTCCGCCAACTCCTTCATGGAAAGTCCGCGCTCCTGCCGAAGCTCCCTCAGCCTTTCGGCAAATGTGCTCATGTGAATTATTATACTTAGAAAAATAAATAAAATGCTTGACATTTAGTTTTCTAAGTGATATAATCATAGCAGATACACCCAAACCCATCTCGTTCCCGTTGCTGCGTATGCGGCAACGGGAACTTGTTTTAATTATAAAAACCCCGAGCCGACGAAACATTTCGTCGGCTCGGGGGGGTTTGTAATAACTTCATTTCATATAGGGCTCTTTTCCGTAGAGGGCGGAAACGTTATCGGCATACTTGCGCGATTTTTCAAACTGCTTTACTTCAAACAGCTCCGCCGCTTCGGAAAGCTTCTTCTTCTGCTCCTTGGAAAGCTTGGTGGGCACTTCCACGAACACCCGCAGGTACAGGTTGCCCGTTCCGTTCCTCGTCTTTAAGCCCTTGCCGCGGACGGTGAACGTCGCGCCCGACTGCGTGCCTTCGGGAATCTGATACTCGAACACGTCGTCTATATCGGGAACCTTTACCGTTCCGCCGAGCGCCGCCGTCGCAAACGGGATAGGCAAATCGACGTACAAGTCCATATTCTTGCGCGTGAAAATTTTATGCGGCTCCACGCGGAATACGACGATGAGGTCTCCCGCCGCGCCGCCGTCGACGCCCGCCTGACCGAACCCGCGCTTTCTGATATACGAATTGTTGTCCACGCCCGCGGGAATGTTGAGCGTTACGCGCGTTTCCGTGCGCACGGAGCCCTTGCCCTTGCAGTCGGGGCACTTATCGGTGATGATCCTGCCCGAACCACCGCAATCGGGACATGCCCCCACGCGAACCGTTCTGCCGAACATGGTATCCTGCGTATAGCGCACCTGCCCCTTACCGCCGCACTTGCCGCACGTCTTGTAGGCGGTGCCGCCCTTGGCGCCCGTGCCGCGGCAGGTCTTGCACGGCTCGTTGCGGCTGTATACGATTTCCTTCGTGCAGCCCTTCGCCGCGTCCATAAACGAGAGCGTCATCTCCCGCTGAATGTCGTCGCCCGTGGTGTCGCGCTGAACGGAGGCGCTCCCGCCGAAGCCCTGGAAGATACTGTCGAAAATATCCCCGAAGCCGCCGAACCCGCCGAACCCGCCCGCGCCCGCTCCGCCGCCGAAGCCGCCCATGCCCGGGTGCTCCTGCTCGTAATCGTACGCGGCGCGCTTCTGCTTATCGGAGAGAACTTCGTTCGCCTCGTTGATTTCCTTGAATTTTTCCGCCGCGAGCTTGTCGCCGGGGTGAAGGTCGGGGTGATACTGTTTGACCAGCTTTTTATACGCCGCCTTGATCTCGTCCTCCGAAGCCGTCTTGCTCACGCCGAGAATTTCATAGTAATTCTTTTTTTCTGCCATGATGTTGCAACCTTAGGTTTTATGTTTCAATCGGGGCGCAAGGAGGGTTCCCCTCCGCCCGCGCACTCAATTTGCCGATACCTCGGCTGAAAGGGTTGAAGGCGCGCGGAATATATCGAGTGCCCCGAAAAATCCGCGCGCCGAGGGGAAGCCCCTCCCCCATCGTACGAATTCTTGTATCGCCTACAAGAATTCGTACGAAATATTCGTTTTACTGGTGGAACTCCTCGTCGCCTGCCGCGCCCGCTTCGGGATTTGCTCCCTGCGCGCCGCCCGCCTGCTGGTACATCCTGGCGAACACGGGCTGAACGGCGTTCGTCAACGTTTCGTAAGCCGCCTTGATTTTATCGTCGTCCTCCGTTTCCAGCTCCTTCTTCGCTTCGTCGATTGCGCTTTGCAGCGTCTGCTTATCCTCTTCGGAAAGCTTCTCGCCGCCCTCCTTCATCGTCTGTTCGACGGAGAAGATGAGCCCGTCGAGCTTGTTTTTGTTCTCGACCTTCTGCTTGCGCTCCTTGTCCTCTTGCGCATACTGCTCGGCTTCTTTAACCGCCTTATTGATTTCGTCCTCGGAAAGGTTAGTGGAAGAAGTGATGGTAATATCCGTGCTCTTGCCCGTACCCAGGTCTTTGGCTTCCACGTGCACGATTCCGTTTGCGTCTACGTCGAAGGTAACTTCGATCTGCGGAATGCCGCGGGGCGCGGGCGCGATGCCCGTGAGCATGAACCTGCCCATCGTCTTGTTGTCGCGGCAGAATTCGCGCTCGCCCTGCAAAATGTGGATTTCCACGCTCGTCTGATTGTCCGCCGCCGTGGAGAATACCTGGCTCTTCTTTACGGGGATGGTCGTGTTTCTGTCGATGAGCCGCGTGAACACGCCGCCCAGCGTTTCGATGCCGAGGGAGAGGGGCATGACGTCGAGAAGGAGCACGTCCTTGACCTCGCCCGTCAATACGCCGCCCTGAATCGCCGCGCCGACCGCGACGCATTCGTCGGGATTGATTCCCTTGAACGGCTCTTTGCCCGTGAGCTGTTTGACCTTTGCGACGACGGCGGGGATACGCGTGGAACCGCCGACGAGGATAACCTTGTCGATGTCGTTATAGGAAAGACCAGCGTCCTTCATTGCAAGGCGCATGGGCTCCGCCGTTTTTTCCACGAGGTCCGCCGTGAGCGCGTCGAACTTCTGGCGGGTAATGTCCATCTCGAGGTGCGCGGGACCCGCTTCCGTCATAGAGATGAAGGGAAGGGAAACGGAAGTCGAGTTCATACCGGAAAGCTCGATCTTCGCCTTTTCCGCCGCCTCCTTCAATCTCTGCAGCGCCATCTTGTCTTTGGAAAGATCGACGCCGTGGCTCTTCTTGAACTCTTCCACCATGTAGTCCATAAGCTTCTTGTCGAAGTCGTCGCCGCCGAGCATGTTGTTGCCGTTGGTCGCAAGCACCTCGAACACGCCGTCGGAAATTTCCAGAATGGAAACGTCGAACGTGCCGCCGCCGAGGTCGTAAATCATGACCTTGCTGTTTTCCTTATCCTTATCCAAGCCGTAGGAAAGCGCCGCCGCCGTGGGCTCGTTGATGATTCTCAGAACGTTGAGCCCCGCGATCTTGCCCGCGTCCTTGGTCGCCTGGCGCTGCGCGTCGGTGAAGTATGCGGGGCAGGTGATGACGGCGTCCGTTACCTTGCCGCCGAGGTACGCTTCCGCGTCCGCTTTGAGCTTGGAAAGGATCATCGCCGAAATTTCCTGCGGGGAATAATTCTTTTCGTCGATTTTCACTTTATAGTCCGACCCCATGTGGCGCTTGATGGAAATGACCGTCTTGTCGGGATTGGCGACAGCCTGGCGCTTCGCCACCTGCCCGACCACGCGCGAGCCGTCCTTCTGGAACGCGACGACGGAAGGGGTCGTGCGCGCGCCTTCCGCGTTGGCGATGACGACGGGCTCGCCGCCTTCCATGACCGCCACGCAAGAGTTGGTAGTTCCCAAATCGATACCGATAACCTTAGACATAATATTTTCTCTCCTTAATTCTTAAATTTTGCAACATTTATTTGGTTACGATCACCTGCGCGAACCGCAGGACTTTGCCGTTTTGTTCGTACCCTTTTAGGTACACCTGCCTGACCATCCCGCTTTGTTCGCCCGATTCCGGTTCCGCCGCCATGATCGCTTCGCACTTTTCCGCGTCGAACGCTTGACCGAGCGGATTGATCACAGTGATCTTTTCCTCTTCGAGCAGCTTTTCAAAACTCTTCACGACCATCTGAATACCCTGCCTGGTCGCTTCGTCTTTGCAGCTTGATAGCGCTCTGTCGAGATTGTCCGCCACGGGGAAGAGCTTGGAAACGACGTCCGCCCTGCCCTCCGCATATGCCTGCGAACGGGTGAGCGCCGTGCGCTTGCGGTAGTTCTCGTATTCCGCCGTAACCGAATACAGCCGCCGCTTCATGTCCTCCGCTTCCGCCCTTGCCTTAGAAAGCTCGCTCTCTTCGGCGGGTGCTTCCGCCTGTTCGGGAACGGGTTCTTCCGTAAGCTCCTTCTCGTCCGTTTGATTTTCCGTCATGTTTATACCACCGTTTTTTGTTTTTTTAACAGAATTTTTCATTTTTCCGCCATGTTTTCCAAAATTTTTCCCACGCTCTCCAATACCGATACCACTTTGGCGTAATCCATTCTTACGGGACCGAGCACGCCGAAGGTACCGAGCGTCTTATCCCCCGCCGAGTAGTGCGCCGTTACCATGGAACAATCCTCGGGCATTCCCTCCGAACCGATTTTCAGCTGAATGCGGATTTCCGATCCGTCCCCTTCCAGAAGTCCCGCGATCTTGTCGCGGCTTTCCACGAGGGACAGGAACTCTTTCACGCCGCCTTCGTTGTATTCGGGGCGCAAGGGGCTCTTGTTTTCGCCCGAGAGCACGACGTCCTTTCTGCCCGCGTAAGAGAGCAGCGCGTCGAGCGCGTCCCTGTACACGCGGCGGTAGGAAGTGAAGGCGAGCTCGGCTTGCTCTTCCGCTTCCCGCGCCTGCGCCATCTTCCGCCCGCCGAACACCGCTTGGAGCGTTGCGGATATTTTCGCAAGCTCGCCCTCCTCCATGTCGGGGGGAAGCGCTACGAAGGCGTCTTTCAAGATGCGCAAATCGGTTACCAACACGACGAGCGCCTTTTCCCCGCACGGGAACAAGCCGATGCTTTGAATGGTTTCCCCCGCGGGATCGGCGACCGCGACGGAAGTATAGTCGGTCAGCTCGGAGATGACGTCGGCGACGCGCTTTACCACGCTTTCCGCGTTCCCCGCGCGGCGCTCGAACGTTTGGCGGATATAGTCCGCTTCCACTTTCGTCAGACCGCCCCGCTCGGACAGACCCTCGATATAGCTCCTGTACGCCTTGGGGGAAGGCACCCTGCCGCCCGAGGTATGATACTGTATGAGATACCCCTGCTCTTCGAGCGCGGCGAGCTCGTTGCGCACCGTCGCGGAGGATATTTCCGTGAGGTGATTTTCCGCAATGGCTTTGGAGGACACGGGCTGCGCCGTTTCGATATACTCGTCCACGACGATCCGAAGAATTTTCTTTTTTCTCTCGGATAACCCTTCCATTCCTCCCTCCGACGCGTTAGCACTCTTAACGCGACAGTGCTAAATATTCTACTATTAATATAAAGCAAAGTCAACACGATTAAACGCGCGGCGAAAACTTTTTCCGCAATTCGCCGAAAAATTTTCCGTTTCGCCCTTTACAAGCGCGGCGTTTTGGTATACAATGGAAAAAATAAGAAAGGGACGAGGATCAATGGAAAAGAGAGCTTACGAACTGTTTGCAAAGAGAAACCGCGAAATTACGCTGCGCGCCATACCGGGGCACTTCGTAACCAAGCACTCGCACGTCAGCCACTGTATCGACCTTACGAAAGTAAAATCACAGATGAGCACGGCGAAAGCCGCCGCCCGCCTGTTTGCCGAAACCTTCCGCTATACGGCGCCCGTGGATACCATTATCAGCTTAGAGCGAATGAAGATGGTGGGCGCGTTTCTTGCAAGCGAGCTATCCATGTCGGGGCTCAACCTTCACCAAGACATTGCCGTCATCTCGCCCGAGATCACCGACGACAAAATGATTTTGCGCGACAACTTCCTCCCCTACGTAAAGGGAAAGAACGTGCTTCTTCTCACTGCCACGGCGACGACGGGGCTTACCGTGAAGAGCGCCGTCGAGGGCGTGCGGTATTACGGAGGCGACGCCGTCGGCGCGGCGACCGTGTTCGGCGCCGACCTAACGCAGGTGGACGTGCCCGTCGCAAGACTGTTCGGCGTGGAGGACATCCCCGGATACGCTTCTTACCCGATCGCCGAATGTCCGCTTTGCCGCGCCGGAATCAAGGTGGACGCGCTCGTCAATTCTTACGGATACAGCAAAATTCAAAAATCTTAAACGGAACAAAAACATATAATGGAACGGGGCGCGACCCCGTTCCTTTTTTGTTTGATATTCGATTAGAATATTCGGACATGCTCCGCCTGTTTTTATTTTTTCGGCAGACGTGCCCCCGCTCTTTCCCTCTTCCGTGCTATAATGAATACGCGGCGGGAAGAGAGGGAAACTATGACTCTGTTCCAATATCTGAGCGCGCTCAAAAGCTACGGCTTGGACGTGCTCCTGCTCGCGCTGGGGGTAACGCTCTGCGTATCCCTGCTCAAAAAAACGGTTCTGAAAAACTGTTCCAAAAAGGTATTCGTACTCCTGCCCTTTGCGCTCGGCGCCGTGTTTTACGGCGCCTTCCGCGCGATCGCGGCGAAGAGCCTTTTGCCCTTCACCGCCGATTTTGCGCAGACGGCGGAAGGCGGGTTCGCCTGCGGATGCGCTGCGACGCTTTACTACGTCGTATACGAACAGTTTTTCCGTGCCAAAGCGAAAACGGCTCCGCCCCTCCTGCCCCTCCTCGAAGGCATCGTAAAAGAGGAAAAAAGGCGGGAGACTGCGGACGCGCTCCTCAAACAAAGCGGGAATTTATCTGGAGAACAACTGCACGCGTTCGTCGCGGACACGCTCTCCGAAAACGCCCTTCCCGACCTGATGCCGGAAGAGCTGATCGCCTGCGCGAACCTAATATGCCGCGTGCTGGAAAACCTGCGCGCGAAATAACCGTTTTCCTCCGCGGATTCCCCGCGGAGGTTTTTTCCACCGAACGGCGCGCCGCATAATTTCCGGCGCTGGCGGCATACTTGTTTTATGATTAACGTAACGGGCAACCTGAAAACAGATACGGAAGCCTTAAAGAAGCTGCTCCCCGCGGAAGATATTCTGACCTTTTCCTTTCAATCGGAAAACGGCACGGAATTTACCGCGGTCTTCGCCGACGCACTCACGGACAAAGAGCTGCTGGGAGAGCAGATCGTAAAGCCCCTGAGAAAATATTTGGGAAAAACGAAAGCCGAAGAGGTCGGAAAGGGGTTAAACGCGCCCGAGCTTAAACAGGAAAAATCGCTTGAAGCGCTCGCCGGGGAAGTGCTCGCGGGGAATCCCGTGCTGCTGTGGGAAGGCATGGACAAAGCGCTGATCGCGGGCGTGAAAAAGGTGTTCGTACGCGCCGTTGCCGAACCGCCCACCGACGTAACCATAAAAGGCCCGCGCGAAGGCTTTATCGAGGATCTGAAAATCAATACCTCGCTCGTACGCAGACGGTTCAAAACGGGCGAACTGATGGTAGAAACGATCACCGTAGGCAGGCGCTCGAATACGTGCGTCGCCGTGTGCTACTTAAAAGGGACTTCGGGAGAAAAGACGGTTAAGGAAGTCAAGAAAAAATTACAGGCGATCAACATCGACATTTTACCCGATTCCTCTTACCTTACGCACTTTTTGGCAGAGCGCTCGTACTCCCTCGTCAAACAGGTGGGCACGACAGAAAAGCCGGATATTTTCTGCGCAAAGATCACCGAAGGGCGGGTGGGAATCATTGCGGACGGTTCTCCCATCGCACTCACGCTGCCTTATCTTCTCATCGAAGACTTTCAGTCGAGCGAGGACTATTTCGTTCCGCCCTACCGCGCGACGTTCACGCGTTTGCTGCGGCTACTGGCGCTCATTGTCGCCATATACCTGCCCGCCTTTTATATTGCGGGGCAGCTGTTCAAATTGCAACTCTTTCCCGTAAAACTGCTTTTGACTATTGCGGGCAGTATCCGGGATATTCCCCTTTCTCCGTCTCTCGAAATGCTGCTCGTTTTGTTCGTGCTGGAAATCTTAAACGAAGCGAGCATCCGAATGCCCAAGTATGTGGGCATGGCGCTTTCCGTGGTGGGCGCGCTCGTGCTCGGAGAAACCGCGGTAACGGCGGGTTTTGTTTCCACGCCCGCGATCATTATTATCGCGTTCAGCGGAATCGGACTTTACGCCGTTCCCAACCTCATCGAAGTAACGTCCGTCGTGCGGCTCGCCATGCTGCTCGTGGCGGGAAGCGTGGGAACATACGGCATAATTCTGCTCACGGCGTTTATCCTGTTTTATCTCGCGGCGACGGAGAATTACGGCACCCCTCTGCTCGCGCCGTTCGCGCCGCAGATCGGAAGAGACCTACGCGATTCCTTTGTAAAATACAATCTCGGTTCGCTGCCCACCCGACCCAAAACGCTGAAAAGCAAAAATAAACGGAGGCTTTCCAATGGCTAAAATATCCGCGCGCCAGCTCTTTTTCTTCCTCGCATGCGTCGCGCCCGTGGGCAAAATCATTCTTATGCCCTCGGCGCTCGTACAGGCAGCGAATAACGATTTACTCTTTCCCGCCGCGGCAAACTTCCTCTTACAGGCGGGCGTCATCTTTCTCGTCATGCTGTTGTCGCGCTCCAATCAGACATTTTATCAATTGCTTGCGAACACGTTCGGAAAAATTGCGGCGAAAATCATTTCAGTCGCTTTAACGTTATTTCTGCTGTATTGCGCTTTGCTCCCCATACTCGAACAAAAGCTGTTTGTGCAGAGCATCTTTTACGATACGCTTCCCTCGCTCATCGCCTTTGCGCCCTTCTTCATCTTTTCCGCATATCTCTGCGCGAAACAGCTTTCCTCGCTCGGCAGAGTATGGGATATCATCGCGCCGATTTCCATCGTCGGCTTTTTCGGCATCATCGTGCTTGCCGTCGGCAATGCCGATTTCGGCGCGCTTATGCCCGTCGGCGCGGGCGGCGGAAAGGGTTTTTTGAGCGGCACGGCATACACCATGCTATGGTTTTACGATTCGCTGCTCGTGCTCATGCTCATGGGAAGATTTGAATACAAAAAGGGCATGGCCTGGAAAGCCGCCGTGTTTTACCTCGTCGGCGCGGCAGCCGTCCTGTTTTTCCTCGCGGTTTTCTACGGAATTTTTTCCGACATCGCCATACGACAGATCTTCGCATTTGCAAAGATTTCCAGATACTTTTCGGCAATCACCGTTTTGGGAAGAATCGACTATATCTTCATCTATGCGCTCGGGCTGGTGATGGCGTTCTATTGCGCCATGCCCATGCAGGCCGCGGCGGAATGCCTTTCCGACGCGTTCGGCGGCGGAACGCTCCGCTCCGCGCTCTACTCCGTCGGAATCAATGCCGTCATGCTGACGATTACGATCGCGCTCGATTATTCGTTCGGCTCCGTCAGAGACACCGTAGGATACCGCCTGTTCTGGCTTTTCCCCGCCGTATGCGTCGGACTTCCCCTGCTCGCCCTGTGTTTAAGGAGAAAGAAATATGAACAAATTCGGTAAATTCGCCAAGACAATTCCCATGAAGCTGTATATCCTGCTCGCGCTCGTCATCGTGTTCGCCTTCTTTTCCAACGACTTCGGGCTTGTGGATATTCAGAAGACGGCAATCATCCTCGCGGCGGGCATAGACAGAACGGAAAACGGCTTCGCCGTAACCGCGCAGATTTCCATTCCGAAGGGCACGGACAGAAGTTCCTGCGGCACTTCCAGCGTGGAAATTCTGGGTGAAGGAGACACCGTGTCCGCGTGTATCGCGCAGATATACTCTAAAACGGGCTGGGTCCCCAAGCTCGTGTTCTGCGACCTCATCGTCATCGGAGAGGAAACGGCAAAGCAGGACGTCTTCGGCTGTCTCGATTTTTTTCTGCGCAACGAGTATATGCCGGACAGCTGCCTGCTCGCCGTTTGCGAAGGCAAAGCGTCGGATACCCTGACCATGTCCAGCGCGATCGACGACACCTCCTCCCTCGCCATCGGGAAGCTGTTCTCCGACGCGGCGGGAAAATCGGGCAAGGTGGTAAAGAGCACGCTCAAAGAATTTTCCATCGGTTATTTCGGCAAGGCAAAGAGCGGACATATTCCCTTCGTGCGTTCGACAAATCAGACGGGCGGCTGTACGAGCAATTCCAGCGGACCGGAGGGCGGGCCCTCTTCGGGTGCGGGCGAAAACGAAAAAAAGATTTTCAGCGCCGAAGAAACGGCGGTTTTTTCCGAAGGGAAAATGGTCGCCCTGTTAAGCCGCGCCGAAACATTTGCTTACAACCTGCTCAAAGGAAACGTCTTTTCCGGCGTCTTTTCGGCGGAGGACAACGGCGATCCCGTATCGCTCACCGTCCTCAAAGACGAAGGCGGAGTGTCGCTCGATATGAAGGGCGCGCCGAAAGCCGTACTTTCGGTCAATCTGCGCGTACGCCTGTACAACAGCGGCGTGCCCGCGCCCGTGGAGAATATGGCGGAATCCAACCCCTCTCCCGAAACGGTGGAAAGCGCCAAGCGAATCATCGACGGCTACGTTGACGCGCTGTGGAAGAAATGTGCGGAGAGCGGCTGCGACCTGTTCCAGCTTTCCAAGAGCCTGTACCGTTCTTCCCCGCAAAAGTACGAGGAATGGAAGGACACCCTGCTTTCCGCCATACAGCCGGAAATCAAAACGGAAATCCGAATCGTCAAGTAAAAAATTTCCTGCAAAAATTTTTGAAAAAGGTATTGACAAAGCAAAATTATCTGCTATAATAAAGGTACAGAAACGAAAGAAACAGACAAAAAATGTTTCTTTCGCGCAAAGGTAGGGCACTCCGATGCACTAATTGACTGACAAATCAAATCCGATGGCAACCGAATCAGCGCGGACGGGAAAGTCCGCAATCGCAGGGAAACCGACGGAGGACGAGGCGTTTCCGAAAAATTCATATCGGGAGGTACGACGATATGTTCAAAATCCACTTTTTAGCGGGTTTCAAAGAATAGCCGAAGGAGGGCAGACCGATGTACCGTTTTATTACGAGGGTTCATAACTGATCGGACTTAAAAGCAGCGGCGTCAACCGGCAAGCCGCAAGCGGTATTTTTCCCGCACAAATCAAAGCCGATCGGAACCGAACGACCGCCTAAGGCGGCAATCGAACGCGGAAGCCGATTTCGTAAACCCGACGCGCAGCGCTTAAAACCGGTTAAAGGCGCGATGCGGCAGGCAAACGGAAAAAGCGGATGCGGACGTTGCGCGGGCGGCAGCGTTCGGAACAACAACCCCTTGCACAACAGAATAACGAAAACAATCCCTCTGTGCGGTTGCGCAGAGGGTTACTTTTTTGAAAAAGGTTATCCTCTTTTCGACAAACAAAGACGGTATCCCCTTTCGTTTGACCGCAATTTTCCTTTATAATTTCAGGAAAAACCCAAAGAGGTACCCGCTATGAAAAAGCTCCGCCTACCCGAAGCATTCCCGAAAAAAGCCGCGCTGTATACCGCGCTTGCCGCTTCGACGGCGCTCATGAATTTTTCCCTTCCGCAACGGGAGCCGCTGTCGTTTGCGCTGCTGTTCGCCGCTCTCTCCTGCGGGCTCGACCCCTTTTTATGCGGCGGCGCTTATATCATCGCGTCGGCTTCGGCGCTCTCCCTGCAAGCGACGCTTTGCTGTGCGCTGCAAGCTGCGGCGCTCGTGCTTATATCCTGCATTTACAGACGGTATAACCGCAGCGCAGGGTGGGAACGCGCGGCATACGCCGCGGCGGCGCAGATCCCCTTTATCTTTCTGTTTCCGCATGCGGGATACGCGCTCTTTTCCTTTTCCGTCGTTTGGCAAAAGACGGTGATCGCGGCGTTCTTCTTTCTGCTTTCTCTCCTGTTCGACGGCGGGTTGGAAGCACTTTTGCGCCGCGCTTTCCGCTGCCGCCTGAACGCACAGGCACTCGCGGAAATCAGTCTGATGTGGCTCTTCCTCGGCATGGGTATCTTCAACGCGTTCGGCGCCACGGCGTTTACCTCCGTTTGCATTCTCTTCCTGCTCGCGGCGGTATGCCTGACCAAATCCGCCGCCTCCGTTCCCTTTGCCGTCGTTTTATCCCTGCCCATTTGCGTCATGAAGGCAAGCGCCGCGCCTTGCGCAATTTTCGCCGTGTACGCTTGTCTCGGTCTTTTATTCATCCCCTACGGAAAAGCCGCGGCAACACTCGCCGCGGGCGCGTGCTACGTGGCGGTGCAGTACCTTTCGGGCGTATTCGACAAGGGCGCGGCGGAAATCGTCTTTTCCCTGCTCGCTTTTGCCTTGCCCGCGCTCGCGTGCGTATGCACGCCCGAGAGCATTTATAAGCGCGCGGAACATGGATTGCTCTTTTACCGCGAACGTACGCTGCCGCGCGTCGCCATCAATAGAAATCGCCGCGCCGTGGGCGAACAGCTCTACGAAATTTCCGCGCTCTTCCGCGAAATCGAAAACGCATTCACCGACAGGGAAACGACCGATCACGCGGGCGAACGGATCAGAGAACAGCTGACGGAAAAGCTGTGCGCGGGCTGTCCTTCCCGCAGACGGTGCGAAAAGGAGAACGTCGGAGAAAGTTTGGATAAGCTTATCGCCGTCGGGTGCGCGAAGGGCCGCGTGAACCTGATCGACCTGCCCGCGGACGTCTCCGCGCTCTGCGGAAATTCGGCGGGGCTTTTATTCGCGCTCAACAAACAGCTCGCCGAATACAGCCGCTGCGCGCACGAGCTGGAAAGCGCGCGCGAAGGAAGGCGGCTGCTTGCCGAACAGGCGCGCGGCGTGAGCGAGATTTTGCGCGGAATCGCCCTCGAACAGAGCGAGGAATATAGCTTCTCCGAAGGGGAAAAAGCCGTCTCCGCCGCCCTTTCCGCAAGCGGTATTTTAAGCTCGGAAATTTTCGTTTACGGCGAAGGCGGCAATCTCACCGTAAGCATGACGCTCAAAAGCGGGCTGAACGGAAAACGCGTGTGCGAGATCGCAGGTAACGCTTTGGGCGTTCCTCTCGCGCTCGCCGAAAAAATTCCCTTGACCGCCGACCGCGCCTGCTATGTGCTCAAACGAAAAGCCAACTTCGACGCGGCGTTCGGCGTCGCCTCTGTTCCCAAAGAGGGAGAGCAAGCGAGCGGCGACACGCATTCTATTTTGAAAATCGACGAGCGGCGGTTCCTCGTCGCGCTGTCCGACGGTATGGGGAGCGGCGAAGAGGCGCGCGAGGTTTCCGACCGCGCCCTCAACCTTTTGGAAAGCTGTTATAAGGCGAAAATGCCTTCAAAAACGGTGCTTTCCACCGTTAACAAGCTTATCGCCTATTCCTCCGACGAACGTTTTGCCTGTCTCGATACCGCCGCCGTCAACCTCGACACGGGTACGGCGGACATCGTAAAAATCGGCTCGCCCGTCGGCTTCCTGCTTTCGGGCGAAGAGCTGCGCGTGCTGGAAGGCGAGTCTCTCCCCATCGGAATGCTCGAAGCCGTACACCCCGCGACCATGCGCGTCAATATGAAGGAGAACGATTTTCTCATTTTTATGAGCGACGGCGTTACGACGGCGTTCGGCTCGCCCACGGAACTATGCGCCTATCTAAGCGCACTCCGGCCATTAAATCCGCAGTCGCTCGCGGAAGAGATTCTCTCTGCCGCGCTGAAACGGTACGGCGGAAAAGCCGACGACGACATGACGGTGCTTGCCGTGCGCCTGATGAAAGCGGCATAAAAGAAACGTATATGCAACGCCGCCCCCGACCGAACGGTCGGGGGCGGCGTTTGATTCAATTAATTAATTTCCACTTGACAGCTCTTCATTGCAGTAAGCGCAGCGGCATGGTTTTCCGCCGTCGTTCCCGCGCAAGCGGACGCGGCGACTCGGACGTCCGCTTCGGGACAATAGGCTTTCAACAGCAGCGCATTGCTGATTACGCAAATATCCGTGCATACGCCGCAAAGCGTAATTTCGCCGTATTCATTGTCCCGCGCGTATTCCGCGAGGGCAATACTTCCGAACACGCCTTTTTCAAACACGCGCCCGCGAAGCGGCTTTAACTCGGATACGATCTCCCAACCGTGCGAACCCTTAATGCAGTGCAGAACGGGCAATCGCCTCCCCTCATTCGTGGAAAGGTAATCTTCCCCGTGCGTATCCTGCGTATAAACAACCCGCCATCCCTCTTTCAGGGCGCAAGAAATAATCTCTTTCACGACGGGAACGACCGCCTCTGCCGCGGGAGAACCGAGCGCCCCGCTCACAAAATCGTTCTGCATATCGACTACGACGAGCAACCGTTTCATGTAATATGTTTTTTCAACTCCTTAATCAGCAAATCGGCGATATAACGGCACCCCCTGTGCGTGGGATGCACGCCGTCCGTCGAAAACTGTTTGGGCGCAATATCCTGCGTTACTCCCGCAAAAATTTCGTCCATCGGGATAAATCCGTCCGCTTCGCGCGCGGCGACTTCGCGCACGACGGCGTTTATTTTGTCCAAGCCGGCGCGAAGGCGCTGTTTGTCGCCCATTTTGAGCGCATACGGCTCGATAATGAACAGCTTTGCGCCCGCCGTCTTGATTTCCGCGACGATTTTTTCGTAATTTTCGCGGAATTGCTCCGCCGTTACTTCCGTTCCGTGCGTGAATCGGTGCCATACGTCGTTGATTCCGATTTGCAGAACGACGATTTCGGGCTTCTGCTCCGAAAGGTCGCCCTTTATCCGCGCCAAAAGATCGGCGGTACGTTCGCCGCCGACGCCCCTGTTGACGAACTCCAACGGCATATCCGGATACAGCAAGCGCATCTTGCCTGCCGCGATCTTCACGTACCCGCTCCCCAAGTCCGCGGGATCGAGTTCATCCCGATCCCCCGCGGTGATCGAATCCCCTGCAAATAAAATCTTCATTTTTCATCTCCCCTAACGCAGCGCCGCCCGTTCCGTCCGACAGCTGCCCTCCGTTTTATTTTACCATAGTTATCTCCAATCCGCAAGATGTGAAAATAAAATTTCCCGAAAATTTTGCATTTTCGGGAAATAAACTTTGACAACCGCCGTAAATTATGGTATAGTGTTTAAGCTGTTATACGGTTTCCGTACGGCAGAATTTAATTGAGCCATGCAGAAGTACCCAAGAGGCTCAAGGGGCTCCCCTGCTAAATGAATTCTTAGACTTTGCGGGAAACCCCATGATTTAAAATAATCTGCAACACATAGGAACAAAAACGAAAGTTTTTCTACCACTCCCCTAATAAAGAGAAAAGTGCACAAAACGTGCCTATTTGTTACGGAATATTTCGCAACGATAGACAATTCATAGACAATCTTAACTTGACATGCGGTGATACCCAAGAGGCTCAAGGGGCGCCCCTGCTAAGGGCGTAGTACTGTTAAAGGTAGCGAGGGTTCGAATCCCTCTCACCGCGCCAATCACAGCCAAAATCGATTGTATCGATTTTGGCTTTTTAATTAAATTTACATTGTTGTTCTCAATAAAAAAGAACCGCCGAGGCAGTTCTTTTTTTGGTAGTAACTCTGTGAAAATGTGCTCGAAAATATTTTATTCCGCCTTTATGAATATAGGCGCGGATATAATGGGTTGCCTATTAAAATTAGCCGAGATTTGAGCCACCAACAAAGACACGTAATTAGTAATGGGATTGCAGAGCGCAATAATATTTTCTTCAATAATCTCATCGCTCAAAATCTCTTCAAAATTCACATTTTCTTTTGCATAGCGTTTAAATTCTACATCAATTTTTAAATTGTATCCTCTTGAAATAGCTAAATTCACTTCACGGTGAAACATAATAGTTATTTCATTGGCAGTCTTATTCAAAACCTCATAACTATCTTTTGTCGTAACGGTCTGCTTTTGTGCTGCCTCAAGCGATTTATAATTAATTGATTTTAAATCTACCCACACTTCAGAAGTTAAATGCTCGTTTAATTGCATACTTCACTCTCCTCGTTCCGCTTAATATAATTAAATGAATTAAAAGATGTTCCCCATTCTGCCCCGTGCGATGTTTCACGAACCATTTTTGCCGTAATTTCACTCATATCATACACGATATTCTGCGTTCCTTCAAGAATGCCACTGGTGTTTTGAATCACTAAAGCAAACTCGCGGAAGGCCTTACCTATCATAATCGCATCTTGTTTAGGAATTCTTCCGAGCTTCTCCGCAGCTGCTTCAACCATGTACTGATTTAAACTTACGCCTTCCATCTCTGCTCGCTTTGCAATTTCTCTATGAAGCGATTTTGATAAACGAACAGTGAATTTACCACTATACTCTTGAATTTTTTCTACTGTAGGAGCAGGAATGGTTTCCCCATCCTCTTCAGCCATTTCAAGCCAAACTGCTTCATTCTCCTCCAGCTCTCTTATTGCATCATCACACGATTTACCCTGTCCGACACAATGTTCTAAATCACTGCTTTTTGCTACCCACAACAATTCTCCATCAACTTCCACTTGGCAAACAGTAAATCCGTATCTCATTTGTCATATCTCCTTTTTTGTCGCTTATGGAAAATATTTAATCTTCTTTTATTTTATTTATTGCCTCTTTAACCTGTTCAATATACGCAAATCCAACCGTTTTTCCATGAATTGGTATTGGAATTTTAATTCCACTCCCCCTGTGTCTCAGCTTTACATGTTTCCCACCCGTTACTACTTCAAAACCAAATTGCTCTGCTATACATTTTAACTCTGCGAAAGTTATATCCGTAGGTGTCGGCTTTCTATTTAATTTTTCCCAAGCTTTTTCGAACTGAGACAATTATAAGCCCTCCGCATTTGTTTGGT
This sequence comes from uncultured Christensenellaceae bacterium, assembly GCA_910586675.1. GTDB lineage: Bacteria > Bacillota > Clostridia > Christensenellales > Borkfalkiaceae > Gallimonas. Next base: position 26,019 of record CAJUJO010000019.1, read on the forward strand.
ATCATATGTAATACCATATATTACATATTATAACATGTTTTCAAAAAAATGCAAGGCTTTTTTATAATTTATCCAACATTTTATAAAAAATTTATTCATTAACAGTTTTTCACTGTTTATTATCCCACTAAATACTTACTCCTTTCGGTTATATATGCCAACAAACGTACTGACTCTCACCGTTTTTAAACGCGTTGATCCATCTTGTAGACAATCAAATACTACTCCCTTGCCTGGGGAACCCCAAGGTATAGACAATTTATAGACAATAAATTTTGAAAAAGTACAATATATATGTCTATTAAAAATAAAAAATACTATATATTGTATTAATGTAACGATCGCCTATATCCCTGCTAAGTGAGTAGACGTGTTATAGCGTGCACGAGTTCGAATCTCGTCTTCTGCGCCAAGAGCAACCGTGGTTGAACCGATTCGGGTTGCTCTTTTTCTATATGTAAAATAAACGCACAAAAATTACCTGCGTTCCATGTTTATTTTTCGGAAAACGTTTCGCCGTAACGCTCCATACACTTGCGAATAATTTCGATGGCCTCGTATTTATGACAAATCTCTTTAACGGCGGTTGTCTTGTGTTCCAGCATCTTATACACTTCGAAAAAGTGCATCATCTCATCAAATATGTGCTGCGGAAGTTCTTTAATATCGTAATAGTGCTTATAATTGGGGTCATTTACGGGAACGGCGATGATTTTTTCGTCAAGCTCCCCGCCGTCCACCATCTTGATAACGCCGATCGGCGTGCACGTTACAAGCGTCATGGGATAAATGATTTCGTTGCACAGAACGAGCACGTCGAGCGGATCGCCGTCGTCGGCAAGCGTACGCGGGATAAACCCGTAGTTGGCGGGATAAACCGTAGAGGTGTACAGTATTCTGTCTAAACGGATCAGCCCCGTTTCCTTATCCAGTTCGTACTTTGCCTTGCTTCCTTTGGGAATTTCAATCAGCGCTTCAAACTTGTTTTCGGAAATTCTTTCCGCTTTGATGTCGTGCCAGATATTCATGCCTGTCCTCCCTTTTTCGATATTATATCACGCCGCGACGGCAATGTAAACGGTTTTTCAAAAACAAAGAATGCTTACGCACCTTATTTCAGCAATAAATAAACCTCTGAAGCGGACAATAGCTTCGGAGGTTTTTTATTTCAAAGTGGAAATTTCTTTTCTATTTCAAAATTCAAGCCGAACTTTCTCGCACGTTTCCAGTGTTTTTGAATAAGTTCCAGACAATCTACGATCATCGTCATTTCCCCGCATAAGAAATCGTTTTCGCCGTTTTCCGGTATGCGTTCCTGTATTTCTTCCAGAGTAAACAGCAGCACATCCGTTATGTAGCCGAGTAATTTATTGGGCGATAATCTTTTGTACGACATGGTCCACCTCTTTTTTCTTTACATTTTACCATTTTGTACGTGAAAAAACCCAAAAATACCGTGCTACGTTCGGTAGTACTCCGGCTATAATTAATAGTATCATAGCAGATAAAGATTTTACTTGTAGATTGCGCCCCATTATGCTATAATTTCGCTATCAATTAGGGTAACGAATGTTCAAAATTATGAACGACAAAAATGGAGCATATCTTAAAAAACTGCGGAACGAACACAACGAAACACAAAGAGAACTTGCAAGCGCGTTCGGATATACGCAGAAAGCGGTATCCGCATAGGAGAACGATAGAAATTCTCTTTCTTTGGCGTTGACGCAAAAATATGCCGAACGGTATCGTATTCCGTTTGAAGAGTTTTACCAAAATTATTTTCGTTCTGCAACTTTGCCGTCGGAAAGTCTTAAAGATAGCGAATGCGCAGCAGCCGATGCAAGCACAAAGGCAACCGAGTTTGTCAAACAGCCCGAAACGGCAGAGGCAGAACCGAAGGATAAACCGAAATCGGAAAGTCTGTGCAAGAAGCGGAAACTGCATCCTATCTTAAAGACGTTTTTGATTTCGCTTGCCGTTATGTTTGTCTTGTTGGGAATTACTATCGGCATTATTGCGGGAATCATCATAAAGATAGCACGCGAAAGCAACCTGCAAGGTGATGTATATTATTATGCAGATATTCCAAATTTAATTTTTATTGCAATACTAATTTTGTTTTTACCTGCTTTATTTATAACTTTGCTATATTTTATTATTAGCGTTATTCTCAAATTAAGGAAAAGAGAAAAATGAGCGTATTATCTATCGGAATTTTAAGTATTTGTTTGGGTTTATCATGTATGGCTCCCATTAATAATACGAACGATACTACAACTGAAAAAACTATCGAACCGCAAATAATTGTACAATCCGAATCAATGTCTGTTACAGATTCGCGTGCGTTTACACAGCTTCAAATTGATATTTTTCCCGCACCTGATGGTCGTATTCGTGCCGTTGTAAAAAATTCTTTTACATTATTTCCCTCAATCGTTTCCGTTGCTCTTTATGTATTTACCTCACCGACATATACCACTGATATAACGGAAATGACCCAGGAAAATTATGCTTATATCCATGATTTGGATATGGGAAAAGAACTTATTGTTGATACTTCCACCAACGGCGAGAAGAAATATTGGATGGCATACATGAATTACCAAGTGGGAAATAGTCAAATGTATAACGGGCGTTCGAAAGTAAAGCTGTTTAACGCCGACGGTTCTATCCCGCCGTATTAATTTTCTTATCCGTCAAATACGAGAGTTAGATTTCTCTCTCGTCATTTGTTCCCAAACCCACAAACCCCCGCCTGCATTGCAGACGGGGGTTTGTATTGCAGCAATACAAATCGAAAACAACGCGTCCTAAGGGCGCCGAAGATAATCTTCGGCGCCCTTAGGGTAAAATAAATTTTTCTTCTCCCCCGAAGCCGCAAGCGGCTAAAACTTCAAGCGCCCCGCAACATCTCGGGGCGCTTGGATTAAATCATAAAAACAGCGGCGTGGAAAAATATCTGTCGCCCGAATCGGGAAAAACGACGACGATACGCTTCCCTTTGTTCTCTTCCCGCCGCGCTATCTCCGCGGCGGCATGAAGCGCCGCGCCCGAGGAAATGCCCGCGAGGATCCCCTCCGTTTTAATCAGCTCTCTGCCAACGCAAAACGCTTCCTCGTCGCTCACAGTCATCACTTCGTCGCAAACGCTCCGATCGAGCGTATCGGGAACAAATCCCGCGCCGATTCCCTGAATCCCGTGCACGCCCGCCTTTCCGCCCGAAAGAACGGGAGACGCCGCAGGCTCCACGGCGACAACCTTCAAATTCGGATTTTTTTCCTTCAAAAATTTTCCCGCGCCCGAAAGAGTGCCGCCTGTGCCGACGCTGGCGACGAAAATATCAAATTCTCCCCCCGTATCGCGCCAAATTTCCGGCCCGGTCGTTTGGTAATGCGCGCGGGGATTTGCGGAATTTTCAAATTGCGAAGGAAGAAACGAGCCTTCCGTATTCCGCGCGATCTCCTTCGCCCGATCGATTGCGCCCGCCATGCCCTTCCCGCCCTCGGTAAGCACGATCTCCGCGCCGTATGCGCGCAGGAGCTTCCTGCGCTCCTCGCTCATCGTATCGGGCATGGTAAGTACTACGCGGTAGCCCTTGACGGCGGCAACGGCGGCAAGTCCGATTCCCGTATTTCCCGAAGTCGGCTCTATAATCACAGAACCGCGTTTAAGCTTTCCGTCGCGCTCGGCTTGCTCTATCATAGCAAGCGCTGTCCTATCTTTCGCCGAACCGGCAGGGTTAAAATTCTCCAACTTTGCGAAGATTTTACCGTTCAATTTCCTGTTTTTCCCAAACTTTTCCAGAAAAAGAAGCGGCGTATTTCCGATAAGTTCGGTAAAATCGTTAAAAATTCCCATAAAAATCTCCTTTTGTACGGTATTTTTTGTACGATATTTTATGTTTTATGAACGAACAATATTTGTTTACGTACGAGAAAAAGGGGAGCGCTATTTCGCTCCCCTTTTGTTAATTCCTCCCGCCGGACTTATCCCGTTTCATCGTGAGCGAAATGCGGTTCTTCTTTTCGTCCACATCTTTCACCCAGACGGTTACGACGTCGCCCACGGAGAGCACTTCCGAAGGGTGCCGTATGAATTTATCGCATATCTGCGAAATATGTACCAGCCCGTCCTGATGCACGCCGATATCCACGAACGCGCCGAAATCGATGACGTTGCGCACCGTGCCTTTGAGCTCCATTCCCGGCTTTAAGTCCTTGATTTCCAGAACGTCCGTACGAAGCACGGGCGCGGGCAATTCGTCACGCGGGTCGCGCCCCGGCTTCCTCAGCTCTTTGGCAATATCAAAAAGCGTAGGCAGCCCCACGCCGCAGTCCTGCGCCGCGCGCTCTTCGCCGTAGGCGTGCAGCCTGCTCATGAGATTGTCTAGCCTGCCCGCCTTGACGTCCGACATGGTGTAGCCGCAAATGGAAACGAGCTTTTCCGCCGCCTCGTACGATTCGGGATGCACGGAGGTGTTGTCGAGCACCTGCTTGCTTTCCGGCACGCGCAAGAATCCCGCGCACTGCTCGAACGCCTTCGCGCCCAGCTTGGGCACCTTTAAGACCTGCTTGCGCGAGGTGAACGTTCCGTTTTCCTCGCGGTATTTGACGACGTTCTGCGCAACGCCCGCATTCAAGCCCGAAACGCGCGCTAAAAGGGGCGCGGAGGCCGTGTTCACGTCTACGCCGACGGCGTTCACGCAGTCCTCCACGACGCCGTCCAGCGCTTCGCCGAGGCGCGCCTGCGGCATATCGTGCTGATACTGCCCCACGCCGATGGACTTGGGGTCGATTTTTACAAGCTCTGCAAGCGGATCCTGCAAGCGGCGCGCAATGGAGACCGCAGAGCGCAAATTGACGTCGTATTCGGGAAACTCCTGCGCCGCCAGCTTGGAAGCCGAATACACGGAAGCGCCCGCCTCGTTGACGATCATATACGAAACGCCCGCGCCGCTCCCGAGGGAAGCGATGAGCTCCACCGTCATCTGCTCCGTTTCGCGGCTTGCCGTGCCGTTTCCGATGGCAATATGTTTTACTTTATGTTTCTTTATCATGGAAGAGAGCTTTTCGATGCACTCCCGTTTCTGCCGCTCGCCGTACGTGGGATAGACGACCGCCGTATCGAGCACCTTGCCCGTGCCGTCCACCACGGCGACCTTGCATCCCATGCGGTAGCCGGGATCGAGCCCCATAGTTACGAAACCCTTCACCGGCGGCTGCATCAAAAGGGGTTTTAAGTTGAGCGCAAACTGCCCGATCGCCCCCTCGTTCGCTTTGTCGGTGAGAAGGGCGCGGATCTCCCGCTCGATGGACGGCGCGATCAAGCGATCATACGCGTCCTCTGCGCAAGCGCGGACGAACGCCGAAGAGGCGCATTCCCCCTTCACCGTGCGCCGCGCGACGAGTTCCGCCGCCTCGTCGCGGTTGATTTCGACGGAAACTTTGAGCACTTCTTCCCGCTCGCCGCGGTTCATGGCGAGCACCTGATGCCCCTGCACCTTGGATACGGGGGAAATAAAGGAATAGTAATTGCGGTAAACGGTGTCCTCGGGATCCTTTTTCGCCGCAACGGAGGCAATGTCCGCCCGCGCGAGGTAAAGTTCGCGCATGGCTTTACGAATCTCGGCGTCGTCGGAAATCATTTCGGCGATAATATCGCCCGCGCCCGCAAGCGCTTCCTCCGCACTGTTCACGCCCTTTTCCGCGTCGATATACTTTTCCGCCTCTGTTTCGGGCTTCGGACAGTCGGACTCCTGCGCAAACAAACACAGCGCCAACGGTTCCAAGCCCTTTTCCCGCGCGACGGTTGCGCGGGTGCGGCGCTTCTGTTTATAGGGACGGTATAAATCTTCCACCTCGGCGAGGGTTGCCGCATTGTCTATTTTTGCGGCGAGCTCGTCCGTCAGCTTGCCCTGATTCTCGATGGAATTTTTGACTTCCTGCCTGCGCGTTTCCAGATTGCGCAAATAGGTAAGTCTGTCGGCGATTTCGCGGATGGTCTGATCATCCGTCGTGCCGTGCATCTCCTTGCGGTAACGCGAGATAAAGGGAACGGTATTTCCTTCGTCGAGGAGCGTAACGATATTTTGAACGTGTTCCTCGTTCTTTTTGAACTCCTCCGCAAGTAATTGTACGATTGTCTGCATAAATAGCTCCTTTGCTTTTTAACGCAGATTATCATACCATAAATTTTTTCGTTTTGCAAGCCGAGAGCGACGTTTTCGCAAATAATAATCCACCCGCGTAGCGGGTGGTATTTCATTTTCGGGCATAGCC
>CAJUJO010000020.1 GCA_910586675.1 uncultured Christensenellaceae bacterium
GAACGTAAGCACGGACGGAAAGACGCTCTGGAATCAGGCGCTCGTATTCAACGATACCACCAATCCCGAAAACGGACCCAATACCATGGCGTTCCAAACGGGGAACAACCTTACCCCCGTATCCGTTACGCTCAGCGGAAACCCCGCCGTATACGACGGCGAGGCGCACGGCGTGATCGGGAAGGATATTCTCGTGCGGGTGGGGGCGAATAATTTCGATAATACCAAATATGAAGTAAAATACTATCTTTACAGCGACAGCGCGGCAGACAACAAGGGAACGCCGCTTGACGAAGGAGAATTTCCCGTGGACGCGGGCGACTATCTGGTGGAAGTAACGCTTACGGGCGGAGCGGACGCCGACTATTTCCTCAGCACCAAATCGCTGAAACTCACCATCGAGCCGTTTAAGTTTGATATGTCGCAGGTGCGCTGGGGATATATCGACGGCGACGGGAAGGAACAAATATACAATCCCGCTGTTCCTCTCTATTATGAGTTGGAACTCGATCAGGACGGAAAGCCCATACCCGTAGATCCCTCCGATCCGAACGGATTAAAGAAGGCGAAAGCGCACGTGATGCAGTTGGTCGGACTCCCGAAGGGGGATCCGAACGGCGACGACGCGGCGCAGCTCCTCGCCAAGATGTTCGAGGAGAGCGGTCTGGAAAATCTTATTTCCTATCTGCAGGATTATACGTCTTCGTCGGTTACGCCCGACGGCGCTTATCTCAAAGCCAAATATGTGTTGAATGCGGCGGGGCTCGACAGTAATTTCGAGATCGGCGAAATGCCCGATTCCGTGCTTGAGCTTCCCGAAGAACTGAATTGGCGCATTGAAGCGCGCAAAATCGATAAGCCGAAGGACAATTCTTCGCAAACGTTCGACGGAAAGGCGTTTAACCTGCTCGAACTTGCTGGGCTGGATCCGAACGGTTTGGGCGTGTATTATACGCTCGACAGCTTCGGATATATCAATGAGGATAACGAGCTCGTTTCGCTCGATCCGGAAACCGCAGTCAATATCGTGAACGCGGGGCGTTACCGCCTTACGTTCAACCTGATCGACAATGTGAACGTGAAGTGGAACGCCAACGGCGTGCCCAAGATTACGCCGCAGTCGTGCAATATCGTAATCAATCAACTTAAACTTACACTTACGGAGTGGGAGGATTTGACGGGAGATAACGATAATCCTTTTAAACCCAATTTTGCGGAAGGAGAAGTCGATTCCACGCTGTACACCAACGTAATAACGGACAGCACGGGGAAAGTTCTTACCGACGACGAATGGCCCGTCCGTTGGAACGAAACGTTGACGCAGACCATAAAGCCTTCGGCGGGGAACGAGAACAATATCATAATCGAGTATGCGGAGGGTATTCCCGAATCGGTTACGTTTAAGCTCGGCGACGATCCGATGGGCGTGCCGGCAACGCCCATCAAAAAACCTGTGTTTTCCGATCCCGTCAACGAAGACGGCAGCAAGGAATGCGTGTATACGGGAAAAGCGCAGTCGTTTCTGCCCGACGGGTTGCAGGCGCTTCTCGATAAAAATCGGGTGCAACTCTTTGCGGTAGACGAAGAGGGCAACGAAACGGCAGTAGAGGCAAGCTATTTTACGCAAACAAACGCAGGTAAATATAAAGTCATCGTTAGAATTAAGGGCAACTATAAATGGGAAGATACCGACGACAAGGCGGACGTTGTATTTTCTTTTGAAATAAAGAAGGCGCCGCTCACGCCCGTATGGAAAACGGACGAAAACGGCAACCCCGTCGCTTCCGTGCCTACGGAGTTTGCGGGGCTGGGCAACATATTCGATTATCACTATTACGATTCGGACGGAAACGAGGTTGCGGAAAAGGACTTGCAGGGTGGAACGGAATACCGCGTGGGCGTTTCCGTTAAGGACGAATACAAAGATAATTTCGATTTGCAAAACGCCGACGGCACGACGCCGCAGAACGGCGTCGTGCTTGCGGACGATTTATACACGCATACGAGCTCCGGCTTCATGGGCTTCATCGGAAAGAGCTTTATGGGGCTGCCTATGTGGCTGTGGCTTATCATCATATTGCTTGTTCTGTTCCTGTTGATTTTGTTCATTGTTCTGATTGCGAAAAAACGCAGGAAGAATAAGGAAGTTAAGGAAAAGAAGCAGGAAAAGAAAGAGGAAAAGGAGCGTTTGGAAGCGGAAAAGCGCGAGCGCGAGGAAGAGAAGCGCCGTTTGCAAGAAGAACGGGAGGAGGAAAAACGCAGAAGAGAAGAGGAACGTGAAGAAGAAAAGCGCCGCCGCGAGGAAGAACGCGAAGAGGAGAAACGCCGCCGCGAGGAAGAGCGCGAAGAAGAAAAACGGCGCAGAGAAGACCGATTGGAAGAAGAGCGCAGGAGGATGGAGGATGAACGCCGCAGGCGCGAAGAACTTGCCGCGGCAGGCACGCTCGGGATGGGTTTGGGCGCGATGAACGGCATGAACGGCGCGCCGCAGGGTATGAACGGTATGCAGGGCGGCGCGGGGATGGCAAACAATATGATGCCGCCCGCAATTCCGCCTCAAATGCCCGCGATGCAGCCGCCCGTACCGCCTCAGCCGATTCCGCAAGGGATGCCCCCGCAGTATATGCCTCCGATGCAAGCGCCGCAGCCGCCGCAGTTTGCGCCTCCCGCGGGCAGTCTGCCTCCTTCCCAAGTGGTAGTTCAGCAATCCGCCGATTCGGGTGTATACGCAAATCTGCGCGCGTACGAAGAACGTTTGCGCACGCTGGAAAAAGAATTGCAAGACAAGCGGATCGAAAATATCCGCAATGCGGAGCATGCCCGCGCCCGTCAGGAGTTTGAGCGGATGCAGCAGCAGCGCCGCCGCGAAGAAGAGGAGCGGCGTCTGCGCGAATTGCAGCGGGAGCAAGCCCGCCGCGAAGAGGAGGATCGCTACCGCAGTCGGTACAGCGACGCGCGGGAAATGTACCGTGCCCGCCGCGATATGGAGGAAGAGCGCCTGAGGATGTTGGAAGAACAAATTTTGAAAAAGGAAACGGAGAACCGTATTTTGGAAGCGCGTCTGCGCGATTCGTACGATCTTCCGCCCTATAATGACCGTTAAAAAATTGATACCGAAAGGAGAAAACAAATGCAGAACAGAGAAGAATTGTTGAAGGCTATTGAAGCAAGCGAGAAAGAAATCGAGGCGATCGAACAGAAGCGCCTGCGTTCTCAGTCGTCTATTTTGGAAGCGTACGTCGATAAGCGGGAGCCCGACGAGGGCGACGTCGGCTATTTCAGAGTGCTTTCCGGGCTTATCAAATTGGAGCGCGAACGGCTCCGCACCCTCAAAGACGAGCTGGAAATGCTCAAATAAACGTTTTCGGGAAAATAAAAAGACGGACTGAAAAGTCCGTCTTTTCCTTATTATTGAGATTATCTGTGCGCGCTGGGAACGGGTTTTGCGCGTACGGCTTTTTCCGCAGCCGCCGCAGCGCTTTCGCCGCGCCTGTCCTTTCCCATAAAGAAGAGGGCGATCGTTCCGGGCCCCACGTGCGCGCCCGTGCAGAGGTCGTAGTATTCGATTACTACGTCCTTCACACCGTAGCCCTTAATGGTTTCGGCAAGGGCGATCGCTTCTTCCTCGCAGTCGGCATGCGCAATCGCGACCGTCTGATTTTCGGGATTTACGGCATTGTCGAGGAAAGCTTGCGCGAGGGCGGAAAGAGCTTTTTTTCTCCCGCGTTCCCGTCCGAAAAAAGTAAGCTTGGCATTGACGCCGCCGTCCGCCTTCAAAACGGGCTTGATGTTCAGAAGCGTGCCCGCAATAGCGAGCGTCGCAGAAATGCGTCCGCCTCTTCTTAAATATTTTAAGTCGTCTACGGTGAGGTAGCTGTTCATTTTGTAGGTGTTCAGTTTAAGCCAGTTTTCACATGTTTCAAGGCTTTCGCCCATGTCGCGGAGATCGGCGACTTTGAGCGCAAGCAGCCCTTCGCCGAGGGATGCGTTCGAGCTGTCCGCCACGACGATCTTGCAATCGGGGAACTTCTTTTCAAGCGCTGTTTTTGCGTTTACCGCCTGCTGATAGGTGCCGCTGATTCCGGATGCGATGGTCATAATCAATACGTCGTTTCCCGCTTCCAGAGAAGGCGTTACCGCGTCTGTAATCGTCTGTTCGCCGACGAGGGAAGTTTTTATTTCCGCGCCGCAGCGCAAACTGTCGTAAAAGGATTTTGCCGTTTCGGTAAAGGGTACGTCTTTTTTCCAGCAATTGTGCTCTTCGCCGTTTATGATATAGGAATAAGATATCACGTTTATTTTGCGTTCCCGTAGCATTGCGTCGGGAATGTTTGCAGACGAGTCTACGTAAATATCGAATTTATTCATGTTCAATGCTCCTTTGCGTTCGGCTCCCTTTGCCGAACCTATTATCAGTTTACCACCGAAAGGGGATTTTTACAACCTACTGTGCCGATTTCCGTCTCTATGTTTTCCGAAAGACGTTCCATTGCAAGGAAACGCGGCTCTACCTTGAATAAAAATACTCTATTCACAGTAGAATAGGTCGCTTTATTGACTTTATGTTTCATTTTTGTTATAATTCTCATGGAGGTAAGTTATGTTTGTTACGGAAAAACAGCGCAACAGCAAAATGTGCGTTATCTGCGGATTAGATAATCCGTTCGGAGTTCGCGCTCCCTTTTATAATATGGAAGATGGCAGCGTGATGTCCGTATTTCGCTTTCGGGAAGAGCATCAGAGCTATCCGGGACGCGTTCACGGCGGGTTAATTTCCGCCATGCTTGACGAAATGGGGCTTCGCGCTCTGTGGACGGGCGGAGGGGAATATACTTACGGGGTAACGCTTTCTCTGGAAACGAAATACCGCAAGCCCGTTCCTTACGGCGAGGATTTGATCGGGAGGGGCGTGATCGTAAAGGAAAGCGGAAACTTTGTTACCGCCGACTGTCGGATTTTAGACAGATTCGGAACCGTGCTTGCCAACGGTTTGATCAAGTATATCAAGTTAAGCGTAGAAAAAATCGCCGAAAACATTTCGGCGCATGAAGAAATGTGCTATCTCGATGAGGACGGCGTACGGGAAATTGTATTCGGCGAAACGCCCGCCGTGCGCTCATGACTTATACGCTGATAACGGGCGCGTGCGGAGGCTTGGGGCGCGCGTTCGTACGCGTTTTGGCGGAGCGCGGGGAAAATCTCTTCCTTACGGGCAGAAGCGGGGAACGGCTCTCCGCGTTAGCCAATGAGATTTCTGCGGAATTTTCGGGCGTGCATATCGAATATTATCCCTGCGATTTGACGGAGCAAGCCTCGCGGGAAGATTTTTTTCGCTATGCGGACGGAAAAAATATTATGTTTTCCCGCCTTATTTTCGTTGCGGGCGCGGATATTCAGAAGGCGTTCGAGCGCTACACCGAGGATAAAATCGTGTTTCAGACGCGCGTCAATTTCGAAGGCGCGGTATCGTTCACGCGCGCGGTGCTTTCCCGCAGTCCGCTGGACGGAAAAACGGAGCTGCTTGCAATCGGTAGCGTTTCGGGCATCTATCCCATGCCGTATTTTGCGCTGTACAGCGCGACGAAGGCGGCGCTTCGGCAGTTTTATGCGGCGCTCCGCGTCGAGCTGAAAGGGCGGGCGAAGGTAACCTGCGTTGAGCCGGGTGCCATCCCCACGCGGGAGGACGTAAAAGAAAATATTAAATCGCAGGGGCTGTGGGGCAGGCTCGCCGCAAAGAGCCCGCGCTCCGTTGCGGAAGCGAGTTTGCGCGCGGTAGCGCGTAACCGCCGTACCGAGGTGATCGGGTTCTGGAACAAGCTGATGCGCGCGGGAACGGCGCTTTTTCCGCTTTCTGTGAAAATGAAAGTGATCGCCCGTCGTTGGAAGCGGACGGAAAAAGACGCATTTTCATAAAAAAACAGTCTGCGCGTTGCAGACCGTTTTTTATTTTTTCTTTTTGATCTCATCCTCTTCTTCTTTCGTTGAAAAGGAGAATCCTATTTTGTCGTTTTTCTCCGTCAATGTTTTGATAAAGTCGTCGTACCAGATTTCCTTTACGACGATGGAAACGTATTTCGTCTGATAATCGTCAAAATAAACGGTGAGGCGGTTTGCGCCCTTGAACAGGTGAACGGAACAGATTTTATCGAGTTCGTATTTGGTTTTAATAATTCCGAATTGCATGACTAGGTGCTTGTCGGTGATGGCGTACTGCGACTTTACAAGCATGGCGATAATGAGCACCGCGAGAAAGATACTCACGAAAAACAGCAGAATATATTGCAGCCAGGCATATGCGTCGTCCGCGCCCTGTGTGATGATGCGCCAGATATTCAGTCCGATGCCCGCCGCGCAGAGCGCAAGCCCCGCGCAGAACAGTGCAATCATTACGGCGGAAAATTTGAATTTATAGACCTTTATGGATTTACGGTCGGTAGTTTTCAGCATACGGTCATTATACGGTATTTCTCCGTAAAAATCAATTATTTTGTTCCCCGGACAAAAATTTTCACGCTTTTTTCCCAAACGTTCCCGACAACGCTTGAAAAAAATTGCATAAGAAGGTATAATGAAAATCATAAAGTAGACGGCAAAACGGATAAAAAGAGCAAAAAGGCGCTGCTGCGTTATAAGCCTTATTTCCACAAGGGGAAAGGCTTCTGCGTAAAGGCACCTAATCGCTATCGGATAAGAAAAGGAAAATTATGAGCCGCATGGGCGGAGCAATATCAATACGGAGAGAAAAAGTATGGTAAAACTGATCAAACAGGGCGTTTATTACATGGAGGGGGGGATCGTAAAGGAATCCCGCGCGTTTATGACTTCCGACAAGAGGAGCGCGGCGATAAAGAATACCGTTTCTTATTCCATTTTGAACGCGCACGATACGGGCGACGGCGGGCAAATGAAGATCCGCTTCGACGCGATCGCTTCGCACGATATCACATACGTCGGAATCATTCAGACGGCGAAGGCGAGCGGACTTTCGGAATTTCCCATTCCTTACGTTCTGACCAACTGCCATAACTCGCTCTGCGCGGTCGGGGGGACCATCAACGGGGACGATCACGTATTCGGGCTTTCCGCGGCAAAAAAATACGGCGGAGATTACGTTCCGGCGCATCTTGCCGTCATTCACCAGTACATGCGCGAAACGGCGGCAAAGTGCGGCGCGATGATTCTCGGTTCCGATTCGCATACCCGATACGGCGCGCTCGGCACGCTCGCCGTCGGGGAAGGCGGCCCCGAACTCGTCAAACAGCTTCTCGGACAAACGTACGACGTCGCTCGCCCGCAAATCGTCGCCGTTTATCTGAAAGGCAAACTCCGTAAGGGAGTGGGACCTCAGGACGTGGCGCTCGCGCTCGTCAAAGCAACGTTTCAAAGCGGCTTTGTCAAAAATAAAATTTTGGAGTTTATCGGGCCCGGTATCGCGGGGCTTTCCATGGATTACCGCAACGGCATCGACGTTATGACGACGGAAACGACCTGCCTTTCTTCCGTCTGGGAAACGGACGAAAAGACGGAAGAATACTTCGCCGCACACGGACGGGCGGGGGACTATAAAAAGCTTACCGCCGTTCAGCCCGCCTACTACGACGGCGCGATTACCGTCGATTTGAGCCGCGTGGAGCCGATGATTGCGCTTCCGTTCCATCCCTCGAACGCTTATCCCATTCGCGAATTGTTGGATAATCCTTACGAAATTTTGAAACAAGCGGAAGATGCGGGTAGAAAAATCAAAGGCGACGACAGCTTTACGCTCACCGATAAAATAAAGGACGGAAAAATTTACGTCGATCAGGGCGTAATCGCGGGATGCGCGGGCGGTATGTACGAAAATATTGCCGAGGCGGCGGAAATTCTGCGCGATAAGAGCGTCGGCACGGGCGCGTTTTCGCTCAGCGTATATCCCTCTTCCCAGCCCGTATATAAATCGCTTGCGGAAAACGGCTATATCGGAACGCTTATGGAAGCGGGCGCCGTTGTAAAAACGGCGTTCTGCGGGCCCTGTTTCGGCGCAGGCGACGTTCCCGCCAACAACGGGCTTTCCGTGCGGCATACGACGCGCAACTTTGAAAACAGGGAGGGGAGCAAGCCCGCGCAGGGGCAACTCGCCGCGGTTGCGCTCATGGATGCGCGCTCTATCGCGGCAACGGCAGCGAACGGCGGCGCGCTCACCTCGGCGCTCGATTTAGATTATTCCAAGCGCTTGAAAAAATATAAATTCGACGGAAAGATTTATGAAAACCGCGTCTATCGCGGCGCGGGAAAACCGAACAAGGACGAACCGCTGGTTTACGGGCCGAATATCGCCGATTGGCCCGAACAAATCGCGCTCGGCGAACATATTTTGATGAAGGCGGTCAGTGTGCTTTCCGATCCCGTTACGACGACGGACGAGCTGATTCCTTCGGGGGAAACGTCCTCTTATCGCTCCAACCCGTTGAAGCTTGCAGAGTTTACTCTTTCGCGGAAGGATCCCGCTTACGTCGGTAGGGCGAAGGCGGTCAAGGCGGAAGAGGAAATTCGCCGCCAAACGGGCGCGATTCCGGAGAACGTGCTCGAAGCGCTCGGCGGATTTGTTCCGCCCGAAGGGACGATTTACGGGAGCGTTGTCGTCGCGGTGAAGCCGGGCGACGGTTCCGCGCGCGAACAAGCGGCTTCCTGTCAGCGCGTGCTCGGCGGCGTTGCCAATATAGCCGTAGAATATGCGACGAAGCGTTATCGCTCTAATCTCATTAATTGGGGCATGATTCCGTTTGTTTGCGAAAAACCCGTGCTTAAAGTCGGAGATTATATTTTCGTGGAATCGATCGCCGCGGCAATCGCAGGCGGAGAAGAGAGAATTGTGGCAAAAGTCTTTTCGGGCGGGAAACAGCGCGATATCGTGTTAACCGTCGGCGCGCTTACCGAAGACGAACGCAAAATTATTCTCGAAGGTTGTCTCATCAATTTCAATAAGAAAAAGGCGCGGGGATAAGAGAAGAAGCCCGTTCCCGGTTCGATTTTTGTTTGAAATTGCCTTAATTGCGTTTATATAATAAGGGAAAACACGATGAAACATATGAAGCATTGTCTTAAACTGTGCGAGGACGGGTATGTTCATCCCGATGCGCGTCTTATGGATTTGATGGCGGACGTTGTCTTAAACGCTTATCTTAATAATATTGTTTGAAACGGCAAAAAAGCTGTTGAAATAAGGAGAAATTTTATGAGTAACTGTTTATTGCTGTCGGGTGCGGCGATCGGCGGAATTATCGGGGGCGCGCTCGCTCTCCTTCTGATCGTGATTCTTATTTGGTACATTTCTACCTTTAACAAGCTGAAACGCATCAAAAACGTCGTAGACGAAGGCTGGGCGACCATGGACGTTCAGTTGAAAAAGCGTTATGATTTGATCCCCAACCTCGTGGAGACGGTAAAGGGGTACGCAAAGCACGAAAGCACTACGCTGGAAGCCGTCATTACGGCGCGGAATCTTGCGATGACGGCAACGGGCGACGCGAAGATGGCGGCGGAAAATATGCTCACGGGGACGTTGAAATCCTTGTTTGCGTTGCAGGAAGCGTATCCCGATTTGAAAGCAAACGCCAATTTTATGGATTTGCAGCGTCAGCTTCAAAGCGTGGAAACGGAGATAGCCTCCGCTCGCAGGTACTATAACGGAACGGTAAAAGAATACAACAGTCAGATAGATTACTTCTTTACCGGCATGGTTGCGCGCCGTATGAGATTGGAAAAGCGCAACTATTTCGAGTTGGACAGCGAAGAGGAGCGCAAGGCGCCTTCGGTCAAATTTTAAGATTAGAGAGTCGATATGAAAAAATTACGGAGTGTATTAAGGATCGCGCCGCTGTTCGCGGCGGTTATCCTTGCGCTTACATTATGGGCGGGGATATCCCCGCCCGTATGCGTTTCGGCAAACGCATACGGCGCGTATGGTTTTTCCATTGAAAAATACGAAGTGGACATGACGGTGTCGCCCGACCGCGTAATTTCAGTCGAAGAGCGCATTACGGCGCGACTTACGGGATATGACAGCCACGGTATTATACGAGATTTTCCGCTGGACGGCGGGGTAAAGTATCGGAACATTTCCGCGCAATGCGACAGTTCCGATTTTTCGCCCTATTTTCAGAACGATGACAGCGCATTTCTTTCTTACTATCTGCGCGGAAAATATCGGGTCGACAGCGGAATGACGCGCACGTATACGCTTACATACGAAATGCACGTTCCCGCGCTTGCAGAGGAGGGGTATCTGCCGCTCGACGTTATCGGTTACGGCTGGCAGACGGAAATCAAAAACGTAACGGCGAAAATCACCGTGCCCGACGGTTTGCGCGATTACAAAATTTATTCCGGTAAGAAATATGCAAGCGGTAACCAGGCAGACGTAATGGCGGAACGGAGCGGCAATACGATCTCGCTCCGCGCCGATTCCCTTTCTTATTATTACGATGAATCGTATGCGGCAAATTCGGGCGGCATTACACTCGATTTAAGCTTTGAAAAAGGCGTGCTTTCCGTGCGCCCCGATTTTGAAATCTTATGGGTTGTTTTGCTCGGCGCGGGCGTTCTCATGATAGCTGTGCTCGTCAAGCTTTTTGCGTGCAGAAATCCCATGATGACGGCTACCGTCAACCTGGAAGCGCCCGAAGAGATGGATCCCATGACGATGGGGAAGATCATCGATAACAAGATAGACAGTGAGGACGTCGGCGCGCTCGTGTTTTGGCTTGCGGAAAACGGGTACCTTCATATCGACCTTTCGGAAAACGACGAAGATCCCACGCTATACAAAACAGAGAAAGAATTGCCGAAAAATTTTCCGAAGCATGCCCGCGCAATGTATAACGGATTGTTTGCCAAACGGGAGTCGGTGCGCGTGTCTTCACTGAACAATTCCTTTTATTCGACGGTGGACTCGATGAAAACGCTGGTAAACGCATCTGTCGGAACGCTCTTTTCATTGAAAAGCAAAATCGTTTTGGGATTGCTGTGCGCGTTGTCTGCGCTTGCCTTCGGCGGATTTGTCTTTTTCTACACGTTTGCCGCCGTCTCTTCCGATTACTTATATTGGCAGATGCTGCCCGTATGCCTGGGGGCGGCGGCCGCGGGCACGGTCGGAACCTTTCTACTGCGCCAGTGCGAATACAAATGGAAACAACGCGATAAAGTTTTGGTTCCACTCGTTTGTACGGCGTTGGCGTTCCTGATCGGAGCTTTCGCATCCTGGCTCTTATCGGACGCGGGGCTCGGGATATGGTCGCGTCTCCTTCTCGTCGCATTTTCTGCGGCGGCAGGAAACGTCGCCGGTTTGTGTCTTTGCCGTACCGACGAATACTCCAAGCAGTTGGGGCATATCGTAGGGTTCAAACAGTTCATTCTTTATACCGAACGCGATAAAATCGAGTTTATGCTCAAGGATAATCCCGAGCTGTATTATAAGATTTTACCGTATGCGCAGGTGTTGGGCGTTACGGATGCCTGGACGGAGAAATTCGACGGATTGGATATTCGTCCGCCTTCGTTTGCAACGTGTCCGTCCGATTTCCTATTTAACTGTATGATTTGGAATTCGCTCTTCCGTTCGATGAACGGAAATTTTTCCCGCGCAATGGTGTCCCGTCCTTCCTCTTCGGGCGGACACGGTCGCGGAGGATTCGGGGGCGGTTTCGGCGGAGGATTCGGAGGCGGCGGCTTCGGCGGAGGCGGCGGAAGAGGCTGCTGATCGGATAAGGAGGAAAGGATGAAATATATTCTTGCGCTTGATGCGGGCACGACGAGTGTTCGCGCCGTGCTCTACGACGTTAAAACGGGCACGCCCGTTCATATCGTACAGCAGGAGGTGGGGCAGTCGTTCCCGCAGCCCGGCTGGGTCGAACAGGACGCGAACGAAATTTTCTATAAATCGGCATATGTTCTCAATAGCTGCGTGTCGTTTGCGGGGGCGGAGAATATCGCAGGGATCGGAATTACCAATCAGCGCGAAACAGTTGTACTTTGGAATAGAAAAACGGGAGAACCCGTTTGCCCCGCAATCGTGTGGCAGTGCCGCCGCACGAGCGGGTATTGCGCGGAAATTCCCGCCGATATGCGGGAAAAAATTAAAAAGAAAACGGGGTTGATTCCCGACGCATACTTTTCGGCGAGCAAGATAAGGTGGTGCCTCGACAATGTGCCCGCCGCGCGAAAGTTATATCGGGAAGGTAATCTCTGCGCGGGAACAGTCGATAGTTACCTCGTTTTCAAACTGACGGAAGGAAAGGCGTTTGCTACCGACTGCACCAATGCGTCCCGTACCATGCTGTTCGACATTCATACGTTGCGCTGGGATAAGGAACTGCTCGATTATTTCGGAATAGGGGAAGAAATTTTGCCCGAACTTCGTCCATCCGACGCGCGCATGGGGGAAACGACGTTCGGCGGATTGCGTATTCCCGTTGCGGGCGTTGCGGGGGATCAGCAGGCTGCGCTGTTCGGACAAGCGTGTCTTAGTCGCGGCGATTGTAAAATTACTTACGGAACGGGGCTGTTTATGCTCTTTAATACGGGGGAGACTTGCGTATCTTCCGAAAGCGGGCTTTTGACGACGGTAGGTTATTCGCTCGAAAAAAAGACCGTTTACGCCTTGGAAGGCAGCGCCTTCAATGCCGGAAGCTCCGTTCAGTGGCTGCGCGATAACCTCGGTTTTATCCGTTCGAGCGGGGAGAGTGAAGAACTCGCGTTAACCGTTCCCGATACGGGCGGCGTCTGTTTTGTTCCCGCGTTTACGGGGCTGGGCGCGCCGCATTGGCGGAGCGACGCGCGCGGACTCCTCACCGGGATCACGCGGGGAACGGGCACGGCGCATATCGTGCGCGCGGTGCTGGAAAGCATTGCGTACGGCGCGCGGGAGCTATCCGACTGTATGCAGAAGGACAGCGGGATCTGTCTTCGGGAAATTCGCTGCGACGGCGGGGCTTCCGCAAATAATTTCCTTATGCAATTTCAGGCGGACTTGCTCGGGATTACCGTTAATCGTCCGGCAGTGCGGGAGAGCACGTCGCTCGGCGCAGCGCTCCTGTGCGCTTGTTCGCTCGGAATTATCGGGGAAGAGGAGGTTTTATCTCTTCGGAAATCGGAGAAGATTTTCCGCCCGTCGGAAAACAGGGAAAACTTTGAAACGCATTACAGAAACTATCAATTGGCTGTAAAAAGAGCGCTTTTGAACTGATTTTTTCAAAAAAAGTAAAATTAAACAGTACTATGTCAGGCATAATTAATATTTTTCTTGTATTTCGGGCGGATCCGTTCTAACGGATGCGCCCGAAGCATTTATAATAGGTATGAAAATTTTCGTTGTTAATAAAAGTTTTTTTACCTTTCGGAATACGGAAAGCTATCGCCTGGATCTCCTCGGCAAGACGGTAACGGAACTGATGTGCGAGCGCCTCGGGGCAGAGCTCTGCGCGGAAAACGAGCTTCCTGAAGGAGATAAAGCCGTACTTTATCCCGTTTATCCCTTTCTTACGGAGGAGGTCTTTTCCCGCTTTCTTGTACGAAACGCGGGGAGTTTTCTTTTTCGCGGCGGGTTCGTCGTGCGCGGCTGTTCGGACGTCTATGCTCTTTCCGAGCGAAATATGCTCGGATTCGGACAAACGTTTTTTTCTTTGTCCGATTACTCCGCCGCGCTTGTCGCGGCGGCACGGGAAAATGCGGCGCGTCATATAAAGAACGGCGCGCTTGTCGAAGAGGGGGCGGAAGTAGGCTTCGGTGTTCGCCTGGGGAAGGGCTCCGTCGTGCGCAGAGGCGCCCGCGTTATGGGGGAGAGCACCGTCGGGGAAAATACCGAAATTGGCGGGGGAAGCGAAATCGTAAATTCCGTCGTAGGTGCGGGAACGGAGGTGAAGTGCAGTGTTCTGCGCGACTGTACCGTGGGTGATGGCTGTACTGTGGGGCCGAACGCTTATCTTCGCGGCGGGAGTAATATTGCTAACGGTTGCAGAATAGGCGATTTTGTGGAAATCAAAAATGCATCCGTCGGGCGGGGAACTAAGATAGCCCACCTCGCCTACGTCGGGGATGCCGACTTAGGGGAATGCGTCAATATCGGCTGCGGTGCAGTGTTTGTCAACTACAACGGAAAGACAAAATCCCGTTCCCGCGTCGGAGACGGATGTTTTATCGGTAGCAACTGTAATCTTATAGCGCCGGTTGCGTTGGAAAAAGGCTCGTATGTTGCCGCGGGTACGACGCTTACGCGTAGTCTTTCGTGCGGGGATTTCTGTATCGGGCGCTGTCGGGAAACGGTAAAGCCCGATCGCGCAAAAGATTATTACGATCCGAAATTTTGAAAGTTTCAAAAAACTTCCCATTATACGGGAGGTTTTTTCTTTTTTTATGGTTTCCCGAATGCGCTGCTTTTGCATACGATGAAGTGTGCGGAAGCGCCGTAGGAGGGGAAGTTTGGGCAAATATTTCGGAACGGACGGTTTTCGCGGTCGGGCGAATGTTACGCTCACTGCGCTGCATGCCTTTAAGGTCGGTTGTTTTCTGGGGTATTATTTTTCGGCGGAAAAGCCGGACGGTCGGGCGAAGATTGTCATCGGCAAAGATACCCGCCGTTCGTCCTATATGTTTGAGTACGCGCTCGCGGCGGGGATTACTTCCACGGGAGCCGACGCATATCTTTTACACGTTACAACAACGCCTTCTGTTTCCTACGTCGCGCGGACGGACGGATTCGATTGCGGCGTCATGATTTCGGCGAGCCATAATGCGTACGCCGACAACGGCATTAAAATCGTAAACGGCAACGGCGAAAAGGCCGACGATAAACTGATCGAACAAATCGAGCGATATTTAGACGGCGGAGAAGACCTTCCTTTTGCTGTCGGTGAAAAAATCGGCAGGACGGTGGACTATGTTGCGGGCAGAAACCGCTATCTCGCCTATCTTCTTTCTCTTTCCCGCTGCTCCTTCCGCGGAATGCGCGTAGGGTTGGACTGCGCGAACGGCAGTGCCTGGGCAATTGCCAAAGCGGTTTTCGATGCGCTCGGCGCGCAGACTTTCGTCATCGGTGCAGAGCCGAACGGTGTAAATATCAATCTCGAATGCGGTTCCACATGTATTTTGTCCCTCTGTAAACTCGTGCGGGAAAAGGGGCTTGACATCGGTTTTTCCTTCGACGGCGATGCCGATCGCTGCATCTGTGTGGACGAGAAGGGAAATGTTGCGGACGGAGACGCCGTTTTGTATGTCTGCGCCAAATATCTCGGCGAGCAAGGCGAGCTGGACGGAAACGGCATAGTGGCAACGGTAATGAGCAATCTCGGGCTTTCCCGCTCGCTTGCGCGCGAGGGGATTTCCTGCGCTCGAACGCAGGTCGGCGACCGTTTTGTTTATGCGGAAATGGTGAAAAGCGGCTGTCTGCTCGGCGGCGAGCAATCGGGGCATATCATATTTCGCAAGTATGCAACGACGGGCGACGGGCTCTTGACTGCGGTCAAAGTCATGGAAGCGGTTATCGAGCGAAAATGTCCGCTGTCCTGCCTGACGGAAGGATTGACGCGTTTTCCTCAAAGGATAAAAAACGTAGAGGTAAAGGATAAATGCGCGGTTTTGCGGGACGATCGGGTGCGTGCCGTGATTTTTAAGGCGGAGGAACTGCTCGACGGGCGCGGGCGCGTCATCGTGCGGGCTTCGGGGACAGAGCCGCTCATAAGGATTTTGACGGAGAGCGACGATGCTGCCGTTTGCGAACGGACTGCGGCGATGATAGAAGAGGCGATCGTGAAAGCGGAGGATGATTAAATGTGCGGAATCGTGGGATATATCGGAAGTGAAAAAGCTGCTCCCAAGCTCATCGACGGACTAAAAAAATTAGAATACCGCGGCTATGATTCGGCGGGGATCGCCGTTCTGGACGGCGGTGTGCTCCGTTTGGAAAAGCGTTGCGGAATGGTGAGCGAGCTGGAATACGCCGCTTGTTTGAGTGGAAATGCGGGAATCGGGCATACCCGCTGGGCGACGCATGGAGTGCCTTCGCAGGCGAACGCGCATCCGCACGCGTGCGGAAAATTTGCCCTCGTACATAACGGAATTATCGAAAATTACGGCGATTTAAGGGAAGAGCTGGAATCGGAGGGAAGAGTTTTTCTTTCGGATACGGACAGCGAGGCGGTCGTGCAACTCATCGATAAATATTATGAAGGGGATTTTTTGCGCGCCGTAAAGCGCGCTGTCGAACGGCTTTCCGGTTCGTTTGCGATAGTCGTTCTTTGCGCCGATTTTCCGCATGAAATCGTGTGCGCGCGGAGGCGCAGTCCGCTCGTCGTCGGGCGGGGGAAGAAAGGCGCTTATATTGCAAGCGATATTCCCGCCGCCGCGGAGAGTGCGGAGGAGATCTACGTTTTATCTGACGGAGAATTTGCCGTAGTTAGCGATCGAGAAGTTGCCTTTTACGACGGCGATTTGCGGCGTAAAACCAAAAAAAAGGCGGAGTACGACAGACAAAAGGACATTGTTGCGCTGAACGGCTATCGGCACTTCATGCGAAAAGAAATTGATGAAATCCCGCTCTCTGTACGCAATTCTCTTTTGAAAATCGCCGAAAATAATGAATATCGCAATATATATGAAGTACTATGTCTGACAGAACAAATACAAATCGTCGCTTGCGGCACGGCGTATCACAGCGGACTCGCGGCAAAATACGCGATAGAAGCGCTTGCGCGCGTTCCCGTGGAGGTGTGCGTCGCAAGCGAATACCGCTACCGCAATCCCGTCGTGAAAAGGGGCACGCTCGTCATCGCCGTCAGTCAGAGCGGAGAAACTGCGGACACCATCGCCGCGGCGGAGCTTGCTAAAAAGCTGGGCGCGGCGCTCCTTGCCGTCACCAACGTTCCTTATTCATCCCTTACGACAGTCGCGGATTACGTGCTGTTTACGGTAGCGGGGCGGGAAATCGCCGTTGCCGCGACAAAGAGCTATAACGCTCAACTTGCGTCGCTCTATTCGATTGCACTCGCACTCGCAAAAATACGCAGGCAGCGCGCGGGAAAAAAAACGTTGTTTGCGCTGCCTAATCTCTGTAAGAAAGTGTTGCCCTCCGTCGAAGCGGTGCGGGGATGGACGCCGCACTTCGTCGGAGCCGAGAGCGTATATTTCATCGGGCGGGGCGTCGATTATGCCGCAGCGCTTGAAGGAAGCCTGAAATTAAAGGAGATTTCTTATATCCCCAGCGAGGGTTATCCGGCAGGCGAATTGAAGCACGGCACGCTTGCGCTCGTACGGGAAAATACGCCCGTCGTTGCGATTGTAACGCAGCGCAGGCTTGTGGAAAAGACGATGAATGCCGTGAACGAGGTGTATTCGCGCGGCGCAAAAGTTTTTCTGATTACCTGTTTTCCCGAGATTTGCGGGCGCAAGGAAGTGTTTTCTTCCGTTTTGATTCCCAAATGCAGGGAAGCGTTTTCCCCCGTGCTCTCCGTCGTGCCCTTGCAGGCGCTCTCCTATTATACGGCGCTCGCCCGCGGGAACGATCCCGATAAACCTAGGAATCTTGCAAAGAGCGTAACGGTGGAATAAAAAGCGCCCCGCCGGAGTTCGGCGGGGCGTGAGGCGTAAAACTTAATTTATCCGATTCTTCTTTCGAACGGTTGATAATCGAGAATGTTTTCGATTTCTTCGATCACGTCTTCGGGCAGGATAAGTCCGCTTGCTTCGGCGTTTGCGCGAAGCTGTTCGGGCTTGCTTGCGCCCGTAATGACGGAGGAAATATGCTTTTTGCGTAAAATCCAGGCAAGAGCGAGAACGGAAAGGGGAACGCCGAGCCGTTCCGCAACGGAGAGTAGTTTTTCGACTTTGCCGAGATTTTCATCCGTCAATAAACGATTGATTTGTTTGTCTGCCTGCCACGTCGCGCGCGAGCCTTCGGGAAGGGGCATACCTTTGCGGTATTTGCCCGTAAGCAATCCTTGCGCAAGGGGCGAAAAGGGAACGATTCCCACGCCGTTCTTTTCGCATATTCCGAGAATTTCGTCCTCGATATAGCGGTCGACCATGTTGTATTGCGGTTGAATGACGGAAAGAGGACGTAGCCGATTTTCCTTCACGACGGCAAGCGCTTCGGTGAGCTGCACGGGCGACCATTCGGAAACGCCGTAATAGAGTATTTTGCCTGCGGCGACCATATCGGACAGAGTCTGCATCGTTTCTTCGATAGGAGTCGTCGGATCGAAGCGGTGGCAGAAATAGAGGTCAAGGTAATCGAGCTTCATATTTTTCAGCGTTTTATCGAGCTGTTCTATGATGTGCTTGCGGGAAAGTCCCCAGTCGTTCGCGCCTTTTCCCATGGGGAAAAATACTTTGGAAGATACAATATATTCGTTTCTCGCATGTTCGCCGAGAATTTTTCCCAAAAAGCGTTCGGCTTCTCCGCCCGAGTATCCGTCGGCGCAGTCAAAAAAGTTTACACCGAGATCGAACGCCGCATTAACCGTTTCTTTCGCGCGCGATACTGCTGCGGCGTCTTTCAAGTCGGTAACCCAACTGCCGAGCGCAATTTCGCTTACCTTCAATCCCCATTTTCCCAAATTGCGGTATTGCATATCAATTAATTCTCCTTATAATTCTATATTATATCGCAGGGCAAGAAAAAAAGCAAACGGAATTGGAAAATTCCGTTTGCTTTCCTTGCAATCAAAAAGATTTATGTCTGCTGTTCGGGCGTGGAAACGGCAGGTGCTGCGGGCGCAGTGTTCGCGCCTTCCACGAGCAGTTCGTTTCCCGTCATGCCTTCGTTGTCCGAAGGGGGAGGATTGGGCGTTTTCGAGGTCTTGGAGTAGAGCCATTTCAAAAGCACGGGCGTAAGAATGGAAGAGGCGAGAATGAGTAATACCGTCATAATCATGAATTCCGCACCCAGTGCATGCGTGCCGAGTTCGGGGTTCATTGCCGTCGACGTTACGATTAAAGCAACTTCTCCGCGCGCCATCATGCCGACTCCCGCAATGGAACTTTCACGGAAATTATATCCGAATCCTTTTGCAACCGCGCCGCAGCCGATAACTTTTCCGATAAGTCCTATCAAGACGGCGAGCACCGCAAAGAGGATAATGCTGGGCGACATGCCGAGGAAGGAAATATTACTGATGCCGATGTTGGCAAAGAATACGGGAGCAAACATCGAATAGGTGTTTACTTCCACTTTTTTATCGGTATAGGCGCTTGCGCGGTGCGCGGTGGAAAGAATAATGCCCGCAAGGAACGCACCCGTTATATCCGCCACGCCGAAGATTTCCTCCGCAGCCCAGGCATACAGGAAGCAGACTGCGAGGGAGAAGATGGGAAGTCTGTGTGTTTCCGGCCATTTCTTTTCCATCCAGCGGAAGAGTTTGGAGATGCCGAAGCCAAGCGCAATCGCCACAATAAAGAATACGACGATCATAATGATCGTACCGTAAATTGTGGATTTGAAACCTTCAAATCCGCCGACTGCATCGCTTACACCCGATTTTGCAATGCCCGTTACGATGGAAAGAACGACGATGCCGATCACGTCGTCGATAATAGCGGCGGAAACGATCGTCGTGCCGAGCTTAGTGGAAATTTTACCGAGTTCTTTGAGTACCGAAACGGTAATGGCGACCGAGGTCGCCGTGAGAATCGCGCCGATAAAGATGCATCTGTAAATGTTTTCGGTACCTAAGCCGATGTTTCCGAAAGGCAGAGCAATGAGAATGCCGAGCCCCATGGGAACGGCTACGCCGGCGCAGGCGATCAAGGTTGCTGCAAGTCCCGTATTTTTCAGTTCTTTGATGTTGGTTTCCAGCCCCGTCGAAAACATGAGCAGGAGTACGCCGATTTTGGAGAATATTGCAAGCCCATCCGCACCGAGCGAAAAAGGACCGTCGCCTTCAAACCCTTTCAGCAGAAAGAGCGCCTTATAGCGGTCGCTTTCTACGCCGATAAGGGTAAACCCGCACAAATCTCCGAAGATTGCGGGACCGACGACGATGCCCGCAATGATGTAACCGAGAACCTGCGGAAGTCCGATTTTCCGAAATAGCAAACCGAACAGTTTGGTGAAAAACAGAATGATTGCCAGTACGATGACGAATCCGAGCCCGTTATCGATCAAAAATACTCCGTTCATGTTTTCTCCTGATTGTAACTAAAATTTTATCCGCTTCACACGGAATTTTTACAACTTTTTTATTATACCTTTATTTGTACGGAAAAGCAACTTTTTTCGCGCTTACGAAATTATTTTTTCACAAAAGATGGGGGAGTAACGAGCGTGATTTTGCGTTCCCTTTTTGTTTTGCGTGCGCGAACGCTTGTCAACCAAGTTAAATCGTGTTATAATAAGGAAAATGTTATCCGTAACGGAACCCGTCGCAAAAGACAGGGCGAAACAACTGAATCCCGTCGTGCTCGCATTTGTCGGCGACGCCGTTTATACTCTTTGCGTGCGGCAAAAACTTGCGCTCGGTTTCGGTTATAAAACAGGGGAGTTAAATAAGCGCGCTTCCGAAATTGTTTCCGCGCACGGACAAAGCGGCGCTGCGGAGCAGATTCTTCCTCTCTTGAACGAAGAAGAGGGGGAAATTTTTCGCCGCGGCAGAAACGCCAAGAAGCCGACCAAGAGCAAACACGCGACGAGCGCCGAATACAGCCGCTCGACCGGGCTGGAAGCGCTCGTCGGGTATCTGTATCTCACGGGGCAGACGGCGCGCATGAAAGAGTTGTTTTTTCGGGAAGATGAAAAGGAGCGCGGAAATTGAAAACGGAAGGGCGAAACGCCGTTTTGGAACTTTTGAAAACGGACAAAACGGTCGATAAAATATTATTGGAAAAGGGCGCGCAGGGTGTGCTCGGCAAGATTTTTGCGGAGGCGCGCAAGAAGAATATTCGCGTGCAGTTCGTCGACCGCCCCGCGCTCGACAGGGAGAGCGCGGAAAAGCGCCACCAGGGCGTCATCGCTTTTACGACGGATTTCGTTTATTCCGATTTGTTTTCGCTTGCTGGAAAGGCGGAAAGTCTCGTCGTTTTGTGCGACGGGATAGAGGACGTGCATAATCTCGGCAGCATCATCCGCGTGGCGGAATGCGCGGGCGCGGACGGCGTCGTCATTCCGAATGCCAAAGGCGCGAGCGTTACGGAGGCGGTCGTCCGCATTTCCGCGGGCGCGGCGGAGCATATCAAGGTCGCAAGGGTATCGTCTATCAATTATGCGATAGACGAATTAAAAAAGCTCGGTTATTGGGCATACGCGTTGGAAGCGGGCGGAGAGAGTATTTACGACAACCGCTTAACGGGCAAGATCGCCCTCGTCGTCGGCGGGGAAGACAGCGGCGTCAAAAGGCTGACGCGCGAAAAGTGCGACAAGGTTCTTTCGCTTCCGCTGTACGGAAAGGTCAATTCGCTCAACGCTTCCGTTGCGCTCGGAATCGCGGCTTACGAGGTGGTTCGTGCAAGATTGGGAAAATGAACGGGACGAGGCGCTTGTCGAGCGCGCGAAAAATGGGGATAACGCCGCCGCGGAAGCATTGCTCCTACGCTATAAAAATGCCGTCCGCGCCCGCGCGCGCGGGTTTTTCCTTGCGGGCGGAGAGACGGACGATCTCGTGCAGGAAGGAATGGTCGGGCTTTATTCGGCTATCGTCGATTATTCGCCCGAGTCGGGCAAGAGCTTCAAAAATTTTGCCTATCTCTGCGTTACGCGGCGCATTCTCGACGCGGTAAAGGGCGCAGTCCGCAATAAGAATATCCCGCTCAACGATTACGTTTCCATCTTCGACCCCGATTTCAAGCGCACGTCGGAGGGGGCCACGCCCGAAGATTATCTGCTCGGGAGCGAAGCTCGCTCGGAATTCCGCATGCTTCTCATGAAGGAGCTTTCCGATTTTGAATTCCGCGTCGTTACCATGTATCTGGAAGGGTTGAGCTACGCGCAGATCAGCGAAGCGACGGGAAAGGATTTTAAGAGCATCGACAACGCGCTCGCGCGTTCCAAAAAGAAATTACAACGCGCGTTTTCGCGCAACACAAAAGCGTAAAGGAGTAAAAATGGCGCATTTGTCGTTATACCGTAAATTCCGCCCGTCCACGTTCGAGCAAATGGTGCGGCAGGAACACGTCGTAACCGTGCTCAGAAACCAAATCGCAGGCGATTCGGTGGGGCATGCCTACCTTTTCTGCGGCCCGCGCGGAACGGGCAAGACGAGCGTCGCGCGGATTTTCGCGCGCGCGGTCAATTGCGAAAACCCCGTAAACGGTTCGCCATGCGGAAGATGCGCGGCGTGCGCGGCGCTCGCCGAAGGGAGTAATCTCGACATCGCGGAGATCGACGCGGCTTCCAACAACGGCGTAAATGAAATGCGCGATCTGCGCGAAAAGGTGCAGTACCCGCCTGTATCGGGGAGATATAAAGTATATATCATCGACGAAGTTCATATGCTTACGGATAGCGCGTTCAACGCGCTTCTGAAAACGCTGGAAGAACCGCCCCGCCATGCGATTTTTATTCTCGCCACGACGGAGCCGCAGAAAATTCCCGCGACCATTCTTTCCCGTTGCATGCGGCTGGACTTCAAGCTGATTCCGCAGGAAGATTTAGAAAAACATCTCTGCGCCGTTCTCGACGAAATCGGGAAATCCTATGAGCGGGAAGCTGTTTCCGCAATCGCCCGCGCGGGCGCGGGGAGCGATAGGGATATGCTCTCCATTGCGGAAATGTGCATAGCATACGGCGAAAAATTGACCTACGAAGGCGTTACCGCCGTTCTCGGCGCGGCGGATTTTAACCAAACGAGCGCGCTTTGCCGAGCGATTCTCGGCGCCGATTTGCGGGAATCGCTCGCATTAACGGAAAAAATTCTTTCGGAGGGGAAGGCGGTCGGCGTTCTGTGCCGCGATATTTTGCAGTTTCTCAATCAGCTCGCTGTCGCAAAGACGTGTAAAAATGCGGAAAAGCTGTTGGCGCTTCCGAAAACGCTCTACGGGCGCGTTGCGGAGATCGCCGCGGAAGCGGACGGACACGCGATTTTGCGCGCGACGGAAATTTTCGCGGGCGCGGAAGCGACGCTTCGCTTTGTTTCCTCTCCGTCTATTTGTCTGGAAACGGCTGTTATGAAGGCTTCCATGCCGGCGGTCGATTACAACATCGACGCATTGCTCGCCCGCGTGGGGGCGTTGGAAAAGACAGTGGCGTCTTTCGCGGAGAACGGAGTTTCCGCTGCCGCGCCCAAAGCAGAAGCGGCAGCGCCCGAACGGCGGGCGGAAGATCCCGTGTGTTTTTCCGCGCCGAGGGAAGAGGATTACGGCTTCCCCGAAGAGGAACCCGTCTTTGCCGAAGTGTATTTTTCCGACGAACCCGCGTTTACGTCTGCGCCCGAAGGGGAAAAACCCGTTCCCGCACCGAAGGCGGAGGAAAAGCGGGAAGCGCCGAAGACGGAGCCCGCCGCGCCGGTTTCCGCAGTGGAAATGACGGCGGAGGTGGTGTTCGGCAAGTTCATGCGCACGCTTAGAAAGACGAGCCGCAACGGCGTTCTCTTTACCATGTGTTCCGATCTCGAAGCGGTCTATGAGGGCGGTACGCTTGCGCTGTATACGGAGAGTGAAACGGTTTACCGTTCCCTGCTCAGGGAAGAGCACCGCGAAATCATGGCGGGCGCCTTCTCACTTGTCGGTGTCGCCGACTTTTGCGTGAAGTTGAAGGGCGCGGTTAAGAGGGACGAAAAAGCGGGATTGGAACAGATTAAAAGGGACTTTTCCGATTACCCCATTGAAATAAAATAAATAACCGGAGGAAAGTATGGCATATAATAAAGGCGGAATGGGCGGCGCGGGAATGCAGAACCTCATGAAACAGGCGCAGAAAATGCAGGAGGAGATGCAGGAAACGGAAAAACTCCTCGACGATTGGGAAATCGTCGGCACAGCGGGCGGCGAGGCGGTCGTTGTGTATATGAACGCGAAAAAAATCATCGACGGCATTGAAATTGATAAGTCGGTCATCGATCCCGACGACGAGGAAATGCTCGAAGATCTTATTATGGCGGCGGTGCTCGACGGTTACAAGAAAGCCGACGAAGTATATAAGGAAAAGATGTCCAAGTTCGGTGGAATGGGCGGCATGGGAGGACTTCTTTAAGTGGAAGTGTTTATCGAACCCATCGGGAGACTGATGAACGAATTTTCCAAATTGCCGGGCGTCGGCAAAAAGACGGCGCAGCGTTATGCTTATCGCGTCATCAATATGACGGAGGGTGAGGCTCGCGCGTTCGCCGACGCGATCGTCAACGTGAAGCGCAAAGTGCGTTACTGTAAAATTTGCGGTAATTTCACCGAAGAGGAGGTCTGCGACGTCTGTAAATCGCGCGACCGATCCCTCGTCTGCGTCGTGAAAGAGCCGAAGGACGTCATCGCATTGGAAAAGCTTCACGAGTTCAAGGGCGTATATCACGTATTACACGGCGTTATCGACCCGATGAACGGCGTATCACCAAACGACATTCGTATTAAGGAGCTGCTTTCCCGCGTCGGGGAAGGCAACGTGCGGGAAGTCATTATGGCGACCAATCCCGACGTAGAGGGGGAAGCGACGGCAATGTATATCGCCAAGCTCCTCAAGCCGCTCGGCGTAACGGTTACCCGTCTAGCGCACGGCATTCCAATCGGATCGGAACTGGAATATACCGACGACGTTACGCTCGCAAGGGCGCTCATCGAGCGGAAAGAAATATAAAGTAAGAGGTAAGCATATGAAAATATCCGTGCTCGGTTGCGGCAGGTGGGGGTCGTTTATCGCCTGGTATCTTTCTAACCGCGGAAATGAAGTGTGTTCTTGGGGACCGGAGGGCGACGGCTCTTATAAGATCTTAAAGGAGACGGGGAGAAACGAATACGTCGAATTGGACAATAAAATCGAGCTCTCCTGTGATTTGGAATACGCGGTAACGCGCGCTGAAATCATCGTCATTTCCATCAGCGCGCAGGGCTTGCGCGGTTTCATGAAGCGGATTATGCAGTACCCCGTTTCCGACAAAATTTTCGTGCTCTGCATGAAGGGGATCGAAGTCGATACGGGCAAACGGCTTTCGGAAATTTTGGTCGAAAGCGGCATTTCGCTCGAAAAAATTGCTGTCTGGGTGGGGCCGGGGCACATTCAGAGCTTCGTGCAGGGCGTGCCGAACTGTATGGTGATCGATTCCGTTAACGATGCTCTGAAACGGGAGCTTGTTCACGCGTTCCGCAGCGATTTGATCCGCTTTTATTACGGCGACGATTTGATCGGAACGGAAATCGGCGCCGCGGCGAAGAACGTCATGGGAATTGCCGCGGGCGTGCTCGACGTCGTGTGCGTTCCGTTAAAGGGACCGCTCATGTCCCGCGGAGCGAGGGAGGTGGCGCGGCTCATTAAGGCGATGGGCGGGAACGAGCTTTCCGCATACGGGCTTGCGCATCTCGGCGACTATGAAACGACGCTCTTTTCTCCTTATTCTCATAACAGGATGTACGGGGAAATGCTTGCAAAAGGGCAGAGATTCGAAAAGCTCGCAGAGGGCGTAGCAACTTCCCGGGCGATGTCGGAATTAGGGAAACGTTACGGCGTGGAGTTACCCATAACCGAAGCCGTCTGCCGCGTCTGTTACGGGGAAGGAAACGACGAAGCGCGCTGCCGCGAGGAAATCGGAAAAATGTTTGCGCGCAGTACGAAAAGGGAAATGTATCAGTAAAGAAAAAAACGCTCCGCATATGCGGGGCGTTTTTAAGATAAATGTTGTAGATTAAGAAGCGTTTTCTTCCGAATCCGTTGAAGTTTTTTCCGATTTTTGCGCGGCTGCCTTCGCCGCATATCGGAACGCCTTTTCGTCGTATACGCGCTTCGCGGCTTTTTCCGCCTTTTCGTTTATTTTCATTGCCTGCTCGTTCGCGCGCGCGTTGATTTTCTCGGCACGCTTCGCCGCGGCTTCGTTCAACTTTTCTATTTTCTCTTCGGCTTTCGCAAGTTTTTTATCGGCTTTTTCGGCAATCAGTTCGTTTATAGCGTCCTCTTCTTCTTTCAAGAGTTTGATTTTGCGTTCGCGACGGTTCCATAGAATTTCGGCAATGTCATCGGCAATTTCGTCCGCGCCGTTTTTTGATTTATCGAAAAAGGAGAGCGCGTCCTTCAGCTCGCGCAGAAGTTCGGGACGGTTTACGAGCGTCTCCACCTGTTTGCGGATGCGCCTCGGATTCACGAAATGATAGCCGCAGAACATATGCTCCACGAATAGTTTTTTCGTTGCCCGCTCGATGGGGGAAGCGCAATAGTCAATTAAAATAGGCGTTCCCATCATAACGCTGTCTAGTACGGCGTTGGGCCCCGCTTTGGTGATAAAGAGGTCGCAGGCTCCGTATAATTGCGGCGCATCTTTCAAAAAACCGAATGTCAAAAGGGTAATATTTGGCTTTACGTTTGCTTTCAGCGCGTCGAATTTTTCCTTTAATTTCGTGTTTTTTCCCGCGAGGACGCAAATGGTAATGGGAACGTCCGTCTTTAATAATTCGGTACAGACTTTTTTTACTTTCGCTTTTGCATATACTCCGTCGGCGATCACGACCGCGAATTTATCGAGTGGGATTCCGAATTTTTTGCGGTAAAATTCCTTGCTTTCGTTGGCTTCGATCACGTCGTTTCGGGTAGGGTAGAAGGCTTCGCGTACATGTCCGTTCTTGAATTTCAGTTCGTAAGCCTGCTTCGTGGCAAGGGGATTGTTGGTGTAAATGCAGTCGGCGCGGTTGTCCCACCAACCGTGAACGTTGTTATCCGGGCAGTATGCGACGACCGAAACGTTATGGTTATATTTTCGCTTGTATTCCACCGCGGCAAAGAGTAGGAAGTAATGGGTGCATACAATCACGTCGGGATTATATTTTGCGTATTCTTCTATGGTTGCCCGCGTCTGTTTGGAAAAGACCGATTTGTGAACGAATTTCAAGGAATTCTGTGCGCCGATTATGTGCATGGATGCAAATTGTATATCGCCGTAAGCGGGGAATTTCGAATACCACTGCGTATTGCGGACAAGGAATTCTTCATATTTGGGAAGAATAGGATTATCGCTGTCGCGCAGGATATGGCTTTCGATAATTTCCGTCTTATCGCCGTATTTGCTCTTTAAGGCTTCGGCAATCGCCTGTGCGCTCACAATGTGCCCCATACCGGCTTCAATATACGTTATCAATATCCTCGGTTTACGATTGTTTTCCATCATATCTCCGAAATAGTTTATAATAGTTTATTATCTGTATTTTACTATATGCTGTACGTAAAGTCAATATTTTTATATAAATTCGTCGAATGGGGGGAAGATTTTTTCCCGAAAAAAGATGATTTTTGTAAAAAACAGGCGCGTTTTCGCTTGACAGAATGCGGCGTTTTAGGTATCATATTACCGTTATTCACGGGGGCGTAGCTCAGTTGGTTAGAGCGCTTGCTTGACATGCAAGAGGTCGCAGATTCGAGTTCTGCCGTTCCCACCACGAAACTCTGTATATCGTGCCGATTTATTGCGCCGATATACGGGGTTTTATTTTTTTGTTGTATATAATGAGACAAAACAGAGCTAATCTTGAACTGCGGTGTTAAAAGTTCTCGCTTAGTTAACGATAAAAAATATCGAAAATAAGAAAAACGCAACCTTATCCGACGATTCGAATAAGGTTGCGTGTGGTGCACCAGAAACGACAGAGATTGAACCCGAAATATCTATTTGTAAACGGAATAGCGGGTTTTATCTCCGAAAGGTAAGGAAAAAGCACAAGGTTAAATGCCTTGTGCTTTTTCTATTGCCCACCCAAGAGAACCCACCCAGCAAGCCGCTAAAACGGACTTTCGCCGTCATCATCAAGCGGTATTAAAGTTGTTATAGTCTTTTCTATCGGTTTGCCCGTATGCTTGTTTACGGGCGTATCTTTGCTTATGTCGAAATTATATACAGCCGTTATACGCCGTAAGAACGCCGCCCAAGTTGCAGGCTCGGACTGTTGTATTTTGGTGTATTGCTCTGTAAGCGGTATATTAGAAACGATATACACCGTATCATAGCAAGCCACGCGGTTAAAATGCCGCCCCCGTATTCTTATAGGTTGCCCGTCCAAGTAGTCCAATATTTCCGATATTTTGAACGAACTGCGAAACTCGTCTAAAAACAATACTTTTTCGCCGTTGTAATCGTCAACCCAGCCGAACTCGTAATTTGTTGTTCTGTAAACGTCGTCATAGCCGTGCTTATTGAAGACGTAACTTGTCTTTCCGCAACCCGCCGAGCCGTATATATAATAGACTTGCATTTTACGGAATTGCCTTTTGTACTTGTTTTCCAAATATGCTTGTCTGTATTCTTTTGCCCATTTCATAACGTGTATAAAGCGGTTGCCGTGCTTTTTAGATAAGTCGTAAAAACTCATATCGTTTTCAATGTCGCGCATTATATCGGTTAAGTCCGTGCGTTCGCCGTCCTCGATAAACTCGCCGTATTCGTAATAAGTAGGACTAATTCTCGTTTCCTCGTCCATACAATATAGGCGGGCTTGCGTTCGTTTGGCGCGGCGTTGTTCTATATGCGCGTCAACGCCGATAGTTGCTTTTGATAAATACTTTTTAATCGTTGTAAACCATTTCGGTTGCGTGAACTCAAAATACCCTTGATAATGTTCCGTTCCCGTTTCGGGTGCGCGTTCACGTTGGAATACTACATACCGCAAATCTGATACAGTTTTCAAATACTCCAAAAATTCTTGTTCGGATTGTACGGGGTTATTTACGGTAAAGCACCAATCGCGGGCTTGCTTGTTCTTTTTCGGCTGTCCGTCCGTTTCGTCCGTAACCGACAAATCTATTTTAATTTTGTTATCGTCCATAATAAAAACTCCCTATAAATGCCGCCAATTACGTTACACTATGACATAGTGGCGTGGTAATACTATACGCCACGCGCGGGCGGCAA
>CAJUJO010000021.1 GCA_910586675.1 uncultured Christensenellaceae bacterium
CTCGTATAGACAAGGGGGCGCGTAATACTCTTTTTGAGGAATTTATTCGTTGACTATACCCTGTTTTAGGTACTTTAATTTCTTTTTAAGTGTTGCATTGGCATTGTTTAGATCTGCTTTGGAAAGGTATAATACGGTTATATTTCTTTCAGTACAAAGTTTTGGGTAAATAGATTGTTTGTATTTTTTTATTTCGGTATATTTAACGTTGCTTTCATCGAAGCCCCAAAATTCTATGTAAATATCATTTATGCCATTATATTCAGGGATATAGAAATCAGGGTGAATATCGTGAGCTTCGTCTATGTCTAATACTGTTTCATAAGCATGATTGATTTTTTCTTTGAACAGCCAATCATCTATGATTTTTTCAGATAGACTTTTTACCATATGACCGTCGTCGCAAGTTAATTCACTTTGGTACTCTGCTTCAAGTTTGAAAAACTCGGTACATTTTTTGATTTGAAGATATACAATTTTATCTTTATATTTGCTATAACAAGAACGACAGAAATGTTTTCCGTTGGACGGTTCACCGCAAATAATGCATGTAAGTTCCGAATTTTCTTTTCCGTGTTCGATAGAATCTGTTGGTTTTGAAATTGCAGAATTTTTACAACTAGGGCAAGTATCAGCAGATAAGTGCCATGTTCCGCATTTTTCGCATTTGGTAATTTTTCCGTCTGCTTTCAATTGTAAGTGTTCACGACAGAATGGATAATACGACCACCCTGCTTTGCCGCAAATTACGCAAGTTTTTCCCATAATAACCCTCCGACAAATAAAAAAGAGATACGCAATAGTGAGCGTACCTCTTCCCAAAATGTACTCTCTCTATTGTTGCTACACAAAAATTTCAAGCGAAATGTAAAAAAGAGAATACAGTTTTGTCGGTATTCTTCGCTTGAATATTCTTTTGTGTAGCGTTATTATAATAGCTGATTTTAAGAGCAATGTCAAGTGAGAATTGTCGTTGCGACGTCGCAACAGGTAAAATTTTCCATTTATAGGGTATTTCCCGTAGGGTAATTCACTCTGCAAGAGTATTTTAACATAAGGATAACGAAAGATTTATGACAAACGAATTAAGACGGTGGAACAATCCGTATTCCCCCAAAGAGAAAGAAAAAGCGTTGCGATTGTTGAAACGCAACACCATTGAATTTGTGGCGCATCGGTATCATTGCACGATTCAGACAATTTACCGTTGGCGGCGACAGTACGACGGCACTTTGCAAAGTCTTGCAAACGGTTCACACCGTCCGCACACTCCTCACCCGAACGCGCAGACGGAAGAAGAGAAAAAGCATATCCGCGATCTAATCCACCGTAACCCGAATATCGGCTTGAACGAGTTGTACGGAAAATTGCGGCTGAATTATGCCTATTCTCGCAACCCCGCTACGCTTTACCGATATTTGCGGCGCAATGGGTTCTATGAGAATGTTCGGAAACGGAAGCCGTATAAGCCCAAGCCCTATGATACGCCTGAACAAATCGGCGTGAAATGGCAATTCGACGTGAAGCACGTTCCGAGAGAGTGCGCGGCAAGTTCTATCATTGACGATATGAAGTTTTATCAATATACCGTGATAGACGAAGCTACGCGCGAACGGTTCATTTATCCCTATCAAGAGCAAACCGCAGATAATTCGGTGGATTGTATTAAGCGGGCAATCGTCTATTTTGGATATAAGCCGCAGATTATCCAAACGGATAATGGTGCGGAATTTACGTTCACGCAAGAAGTTAAAAACGGGCGCAAGCACACGTTCAGGAAGTTTTGTGAGGAACAGGAAATTTTTCACAAGCTCAATAAACCGCGAACGCCCCGCCATAACGGAAAGGTAGAACGTTCCCACCGTTCGGACAACGAGCGGTTTTATCGGTTTTTGCGGTTTCATAGCTTCGAGGACTTAAAAACGCAAATGAAAGCGTATTTGCGGCGGTCGAATGAAATTCCTATGAGCGTACTCAAAAGCCGCGACGGAACGCGCAAGTGGCTCACCCCCAAAGAGAAGCGGAAAGAATTGCTCTTGCTTGATTGGGGCGTAATCGAAGAGTAAGCGCGGGTCAACGATCTGAGCGAACTTGCAGCGCGAAGCACCGGCGGCAAGTTCCGCGGTCAAAATTCGAAGTCAACGATCTGGGCGAACAAGCTGCGCGAAACAACGTAGCGAATATAAACCGTTGTAATACGGTTTTTTCGGCATACAAAAAATAAAAACGGGGTTGATTCCATTGTGGGATTCAACCCGTTTTTTTGTTCTTCGGCTCTCGAAACGCTTTCGAAATAGCTAAAAATGCCCATTTTTCAAAAATTTTTTCGATTTTTCCGAAAAATCTTTGAAAAAGTCATTGACAAACCTACACTGTCAACGTTTTACCGTAATCAAAATATATGACAAACGAAACGAGAAATCGTTCAGCGCAGCGGAATACTCGCCACGGCATTGAGCGTAAGAGGCGCGAAATTTCCCGCGCGGTATTGAACAAGCCCTTCCGCTGCGATCATCGCCGCGTTGTCCGTACAGTGTTTTATCGAGGGAAGAACGAGTTTTAACCCCGCCCGCGCGCAGGCATCGGTCAAATGATTTCGCAGATACCCGTTCGCCGCGACACCGCCGCCCGCCGTAACCGTTTGAACGCCGCACTCCTTCGCCGCTTCAACCGCTTTTCGCACGAGAATATCGAGCGCCGCGCTCTGAAAGGACGCCGCCACGTCCGCGCGGTTCCATTTCTCCCCGCGCTGCTCGGCGGTATGGCAATAATTGATGACCGCCGTTTTTAAGCCGCTGTACGAAAAATTGTAACCACCTTCCCCCTTCAACATTTTCGGCATGGGAACGCAAGGCGAGCCCTCACGCGCCAACGCTTCGATATGCGGTCCGCCCGGATACGGCAAGCCGAGTACGCGCGCGACTTTGTCGAATGCTTCGCCCGCGGCGTCGTCGAGCGTGCCGCCGAGCACCTTAAACTCCGTTGCCGTCTTGGTATGCAGAATCGCCGTGTGTCCGCCGCTCGCAAGGAGCGTGATGTACGGCGGTTCCAGCGTTTCGTCTTCCAGATAGCATGCGGCAAGGTGCCCGCGGATATGATTGACGGCGATGAGCGGAACGTTCAGCCCGTAAGCAAACGCCTTAGCAAAGGAAAGCCCCACGAGAAGAGACCCCAAAAGCCCCGCCCCGTAGGTTACGGCGACGGCGTCGAGTTCTTCTTTTTTTACCCCCGCGTTTTTCAAAGCGCGCGCGACGACTCCATCTACCGCATCGGTATGCGCGCGGGAAGCGATTTCGGGCACGACCCCGCCGAATTTCGCCTGCACCGCCGCGGAAGACACGATTTCGTCCGACAGCAGCCTTCTGCCGCGAACAACGGCGGCTGCCGTTTCGTCGCAAGACGATTCAATCCCCAAAATCAAGGGCTCTTTTTTCTGATAAATATGCTCCATAAAACCGAAATTCCCGCTTGTTTGCGGGAAATCCTTTTACGATTTTTTCAAATAGTCGATAATAAAGCCCTGAATGTCGCCGTCCATGACCGCCTGAATGTCGCCCATCTCGTAGCCCGTTCTGTGGTCTTTGGCGAGCGTATAGGGGCAGAACACGTAAGAGCGGATCTGCGAACCCCATTCGATTTTTTTGGTTTCCCCTTTCAGTGCCGCTTCCTCTGCCATGCGCTCTTCGATTTGCCGCTCGATGAGCTTTGAGCGAAGATATTTGAACGCCATTTCCTTGTTCTGGAGCTGGGAGCGCTCGTTCTGGCAGGTTACGACGATACCCGTCGGAAAGTGCGTGATGCGGATCGCCGTTTCCGTCTTGTTGACCTTCTGTCCGCCCGCGCCCGAGGAGCGGTAAACGTCGATGCGGATATCCTCGTCTTTGATCACGACATCGCCGTCGTCGTCCACTTCCGGCATAACTTCGAGAGAAGCGAAGGAGGTTTGGCGGCGCTTATTCGCGTCGAACGGAGAAATGCGGACAAGCCGATGCACGCCGATTTCCGCTTTGAGATAGCCGTAAGCGTTTTCCCCTTCCACCTTGAAGTCCACCGATTTCAAACCCGCGCCGTCGCCCGCCAATCGGTCGATTTCGGTAACTTTGAAACCGTTCTTTTCGGCATAGCGGCAATACATGCGGTAGAGCATGGCGCACCAATCGCACGCTTCCGTGCCGCCCGCGCCCGCATGGAGCGCCATCAATGCGTTGGCGCCGTCGTACTTTCCACGGAGGAGCGCGCGGATGCGCATTTCCTCGATGTCCTTTTCCGCCGCCGCCATCATTTTATCCAATTCGGAAACGAGCTCTTCCTCCTCCGTTTCCTCGATGAGATCGATAATTTCGTTTGCGTCGTCGAGCGCCTTTCTTCCCTTTTCGTAGGAAGCGAGCTTGCCCTCTATCGAGGAAATCTCCCGCCCGATTTTTGCCGAACGTTCCAAATCCTGCCATACCTCCGGCTTCTCCTGCTCGGCTTTAAGCGCTTCGAGTTGACCGTAGCGGTTATCGATGTCGAGCGCATATTTAGCTTCGGCAAGCGTTTCTTCAAGCGCCTTTATTTTAAGTCTGTAATCGTCTGCCTTAAACATATCAATTCCTTATTTTCGCCAAAATCTCCGAGCAAAAAACTCGGAGATTAATTCGCAATCGGTTTACCCCGTTTCGATTACGGTTTTCCGTGGCACTTTTTATACTTCAAGCCGCTCCCGCACGGACAGGGATCGTTCGCGCCGACCTTAACCTTCTTGGGCATAGAAGCGGGATTGAACTTCTGCGAACCGTTGGTTTTTAAGCTGTCTACGTCGACGACGGGCTTTACGTCGGCAACGCTCGGCGCGACGGATTCCTCTTTCGCAGGCACAGGTACGGAAGCCTTGTCGCCCTGATCGGGCGCGGACGGTCTTGTGTATCCGCTCGTCGGCATAACCCGCGGGACGGGCTGCTGACGAACCTCGAGACGCACCTTCAAGAGCATTGCAATCGTAT
This sequence comes from uncultured Christensenellaceae bacterium, assembly GCA_910586675.1. Classification (GTDB taxonomy): domain Bacteria; phylum Bacillota; class Clostridia; order Christensenellales; family Borkfalkiaceae; genus Gallimonas. The sequence goes on from CAJUJO010000021.1 coordinate 4,983, forward strand.
TCGTCTGAATGCGTTCGATCATCTCGTCAAACATCGCGAACCCTTCTTGCTTATAGGAAATGATGGGATCCACCTGACCGTAAGCGCGGAGTCCGATTCCCTTGCGGAGCTGATCCATCGCGTCGATATGATCGATCCAGTTGCGGTCGACGTTCATAAGGAGAATTCGGCGCTCTACGTCGGCATAGTCGATTCCCGTTTCCGCCTTGATATTTTCGAGTTTTTCCTCGTAGCACTTCCTGGTTTTTTCGGATATTTTCTTAATCGCAACGTCATATTCCCACTTTTCCAGCTTCTCGCGGGTAACGTAATTGCTGCCTTCGGGTATGAGCTTCTGTTCGAGCGCGCGATTAAGATCCTCTTCGTTCCATTTTTCGGGCATATCGTCGGCGTTCACCGCGCCGCGTACGACGCTCTCGACGAAATCGGGAATGAATTTCACGACCTGCTCGTGAACGTTTTCCCCCTTCAAGACCTTCATTCTTTCGGCATACATGATCATGCGCTGCTTGTTCATGACATCGTCGTATTGCAGAACGTTCTTTCTTACGCCGAAGTTTCTGCCTTCGATTTGTTTCTGCGCATATTCGATGAGCCGCGTTAATATCTTCGCTTCCAAACACTCGTCCTCTTCCATTTTGGAACGAGCATAAATACTCTTCATGCGCTCGCCGCCGAAACGCTTCATCAAATCATCTTCAAGGGAAATGAAGAACACCGAGGCGCCGACGTCGCCCTGACGACCGGAACGACCGCGGAGCTGATTGTCGATACGGCGGGATTCGTGCCGTTCGGTACCGATGATACACAGCCCGCCCGCTTCGATGACGCGCGCCTTTTCCTCTTCCGTCTTTTCTTTATAAGAAGCGTAGAGCTTCTGATAGCGTTCGCGCACCTTTTGCGTTTCTTCGTCCACATCGGCGTAACTCGTCGCAAGCTCAATGGTTTCGCGCTCCACGCCCTCTTCGCGCAAACGCTTTTTCGCGAGATATTCGGCGTTTCCGCCCAGCAAAATATCGGTGCCGCGCCCCGCCATGTTGGTGGCTATGGTTACGGCGCCGAAACGCCCCGCTTGCGCGACGATTTCCGCTTCGCGCTCGTGGTTCTTCGCGTTCAGAATGTTATGCTGAATGCCGTTTCTGCGCAATAAGCGGGAGATCTCCTCCGATTTTTCCACCGAAACGGTACCCACGAGAACGGGCTGCCCCTTTTCGTGGCGCTCGGCGATTTCGCGGACGATAGCCTTCTTCTTGCCTTCGACGGTAGCAAAAATTTTATCGTGCAAGTCCACCCTGCGCACGGGCATATTGGTAGGGATCTCGATAACGTCGAGCGAATAGATGGTGCGGAATTCTCCCTCCTCCGTCTTAGCAGTACCCGTCATGCCCGAAAGCTTTTTGTAAAGACGGAAGTAATTCTGGAAGGTGATGGTCGCGTACGTCTTATTTTCTTCGCGAACCTTTACGCCTTCTTTTGCTTCGATTGCCTGGTGCAAGCCGTCCGAATAGCGGCGACCGATCATAAGACGACCCGTAAATTCGTCGACGATGACGATTTCGCCGTCGTTGATGATATATTCCTCGTTGAGATGGAAGAGCTTGTGCGCTTTGAGCGCCTGTTGAATATGATGGTTGAGCGACGCATGGGAAATATCCGCGATATTATCCACGTTGAAGAAGCGCTCCGCCTTCTCCGCGCCGAATTCGGTGAGCTGCACCTGCTTATCCTTGCGCTCGATGACGTAATCCCAATTGCGTGCTTCCGCCGCGGCGAGCTTTCTTTCGCCTGAGGATTCCCCGCGCTTTGCCGCCTTCCTCGCCTGCGCTTCGGCGTTCTCCGCATCCTTCAAATCGTCGTCAAAACCTCCTGTGAGCGTGCGGACGAACTTGTCCACCTGCTCGTAGAGCGAAGAAGACTGCTCCCCTTTTCCCGAAATGATGAGCGGGGTTCTCGCTTCGTCGATAAGAATGGAGTCCACCTCGTCCACGATAGCGAAAGAAAGCTCCCGCTGCACCATAAGCTTTAAGTCGGATTTCAAGTTGTCGCGCAGATAATCGAAACCGAATTCGTTGTTTGTTCCGTAAGTAACGTCGCAATTATAGGCCTCGCGCTTTGCGTTGTCGTCCATGCCGGGAACGACGACGCCCACCGTAAGCCCCATGAATTTATGAACTTTTCCCATCCACTCGGCGTCGCGCTTTGCGAGGTAGTCGTTCACGGTTACGATATGGACGCCCTTGCCCGACAGCGCATTGAGGTATGCGGGAAGCGTCGATACGAGCGTTTTTCCTTCGCCCGTTCTCATTTCGGCGATACGCCCCTGATGCAAACAGATACCGCCGACGATCTGAACGTGGAAGTGCTTCATGCCGAGCACGCGCCAGCTGGCTTCCCGAAGCGCCGCAAAGGCATCGAAGAGAATATCGTCGAGCGTTTCACCCTTTTGCAGGCGTTCCTTTAACAAAATAGTTTGGTTTTTCAGCTCCGCGTCGCTCATCGCGGCATATTTGCCCTCTAAGCTTTCCACGCGCAGCGCCATTTTATTGAGCTTTTTCAAGCTCCTGCGGCTGTCGCCGCCCATTAAATAACCGATAAGTCCCATTGAACTACTCCGTCCACGCCGAAAGGCGCAATTTTTTACCTATCTATATTACTATATTTTCCCAAAAAAACAAAGCGTTTTTAAGAACTTTTTCCTTATTTTAATTGTAAGGCGAAATTTTTTAACGACTTTCTCCGACGAAACGGAAAAAATCGCCTTTTTCCGCAGTACTGTGTGCGCTGCAAACAAAAAAGCCGCGGGCTTCCCCGCGGCGCGCGTCAATTTTCCTCTTCCCGCGGTTCCGCAAACGCGGGCATTGCAGGCGGCTGATCGACGAGCCCCTTATAAAGATCCTCCGCGATCCTTTCTCCGTTTCCCGTTACCGCGCGGCGGGCGCCCGCTTTTACGAGCAGACGAAGCTGTTCGGCGTTTTCCACAAAAGAAACGTCCGAAGAAATCCGCCCCGACGCGACCTGCTGCGCGCGGAGAACGAGCGCCGTTTCCCCGCGCACGCAAACCGCATCCGCTTTTCCTTCGCACGCAGCGCGCACGCCGAAGGCGACCTGATCGGCGGAAAGCGCCCTGTCGTCCAGCGCAACGGTGAGCGCGCACTTCTTCGCCGCCCGCTTGACCCGCTTGATCTCCCGCTTCAGATAGGATAAATTTCCGCCGACGAGCGCCGAATAACAGGGAATCAGCCGCAGCTCCCCCGCGCCCTGACGGACGGCCTTTTTTGCCTCCGTTTTTTTCACGGCGGTAATGCTCTCCCCCGTGCCTCCCACGATACAGCAAAAGGGAACGCCGCTCCCTTCGAGATTGCGCCGCGCCGCCGAAGCGTTCACGGGAGAGACAAGCACGCACGCCGCCCCCAGCCGTTTGGCGCTCTCGCATACGGCCTTTAAGGCGTGTTTATCCGTTTCCCGCCCCGACGCGTCGAGCACGAGTTTTTTGAGCGTGAGCGATATTTCCGTTTCTCTGCGATAACGTTTGAATTCCCCGAATTCCGCGGCCTCCGCCGCTGACAATACAGCACTCTGTTCCATAGGCGGTATTTTTCCCCGAAAGCGGATAAAATATCCCAAACTTTACCATTTTATGACAAAATATTTCCGCTATCATCACAGGTATGAATCTGCTATCCGTTCAAGGTCAGGGCGCCGTGTTTACCGTCCTGCTGTTTCTACTCTGCGTAATCGCCGTACACGGCGCGAAGCTTGCAAAAATCGGATACCGCACCTTAAAGAAGAAACTCCCGCCCGATCCCCCGAAGAAGCCGGAAACAAAACCGGAGCCCGTATATTTTATCGTAGAGAAAAAGAAAAAACGCGCAAAAGCGGAATACTCCGAACCGAAGCGGATCAAATTTCGTTAAAGCGCGCCGTCGCGGCGTTCAACCTTCGTAACGTTCTACGTTTCTGCCCGAATCCCAAAGCCGTTCGAGATAATAAAACAAGCGGGATTCCTCGTTAAAAACGTGCACGACGACGTCGCCGTAGTCGATGACGCCCCAACGCCCTTCGCGCAAGCCCTCCGTGCGAACGGGGGATAACCCGAACTGCTTTTTGACGGCCTCTTCCACGCTGTCCCCGAGCGCCCGCACCTGCGTGGCGCTTTTTCCGCTTGCAATCACGAAGTAACTGCATACGACCGTCTGCTCCGCCACATTGAGAATGACGATTTCCGAACCCTTTTTGTCCGACAAGGCTTTTGCGCAAGCGCGCGCCAATTCGTAACTTTCCATAAATCTCCTTAATTTTTGATGATTATATCTGACATAGTACTTAAAAGATGTTCATTTTTGATCGTTTAACGCCCGTTTTGCCCATTCGCATGCCCGCAAAGTGAGCGGATAAACCTCGCCCCGCCTTAACAGATACTCCGTCTGTTCGGCAATGCTTTCCGCAAAGCAAGCGTCTAAATCCTCGTAAAAGAGCTTTCGCAAACGCTCTACGCCGGGGAATTGCCGCCCTTCCTCCAACAAATCGGAGAGATAAACGAGCTTCCCGAGGGGCGTCATATTTTCCCTTCCCGTCGTGTGATAGCGGATTGCATCGACGATTTCTTCATCCTCGATGCCGAATAAATTCTCGGCAAGATACGCGCCCGTGAACTGATGCGCGACGGGCTCCGGAACGGGCGCGGGCACGCCTTCCGGAAAAGCAAACCCCCTTAAAAGTTCGGAGGACAACGGAACGTTTTTTCCGCAATCGTGCAGAGCGCTTGCAAGAAGCGCTTTCTCTTCCGCAATTCCGAGACTCCGCGCGCGAGACACCGCCATCCGCGCCACGCGGTAGCTGTGTTCGCGGCGGCTTTCCTTTTCCAGCGCGAGTGCCCGCCCGATTACGGGATAGCAATACAGCCCGCGAGATTTGATATATGCAAGCACTTCGCCGTCCAGCCCGCACTCCTTCCCGAACGCGAGCGCGACGCGGATTTCCGTAGAGGAAACCTCCCTTCCGGTAAACCCAAGCGAAAGAAAGTCTTTACCGAAAATTTTAAGAAATTGTAGATGAAATTTTTCCGTCCCCGCACTCCCCCGCCCGCATGCCGCGAGCGTCGCGTCCGATAAAATGCTTTGCGGATTTTTCCAGCTGAAAAAATTTTCCAGCATGTCCGCCCCGACGAGCAAAAACAGCTCCGCTTCGGGATACAGTTTCCGAAAATGTGCGCATGTGAGATAGGTATAGCTCGTCCCCCCGCGCGTAATTTCGTAATCGCTGATTTCGGCGTTTTCGATATTGCGAAAGGCGAGTTTGCACATGGCGAGCCTGTCATCCGCGCTCGCGGAAGCGCCGTCCTTTTTATGGGGTGCAACGCGGGAAGGCACGACGATAATTTTATCCGCCCCGAGCTGTTTTACCGCCGCGCGCACATACTCCACATGTTCGCCGTGAACGGGATCGAACGACCCGCCGAAGATTGCAATTCTCATACCCGAATTATACCTTATTTTAATTCCGTTGGCAAGTTTAATTCGCGCGCTTTCCGTCAAAAATAAATTTATGAAAAAAATAGACTTTCCCTTGATTGCCGACTCGCTCTTCTACGCCGTCTGCGCGGGATTTTTTTCCCTCTGCCTACTCCGCTATTACCGCGTTCCTGTAATCGGGGCGATCGCGCTCGCAATTTTATTCGCAGCAGCCGTCGGCGGGCTGACCTTTTTATTTGTTTTCGGCAAACATAGAAAGCGCAACCTCTCCAAAGCGGAACGGGAAGAGCGCGATGCGCTGCTTCTTCATCTCGCCTTGGAGCGCCCCGAGCGCATCCGTGCAACGCTCCTTTCGGCATACGCCGCAGACGGAAAAGCGGCGCACTGCGCGGGCGATACTTTGTGCGTGGACGGTACGGAATACCTCGCGGAATTTACCCTGCAACCCCTTTCCGCCGACCGCCTTGCGCACATGATACGGGAACACGGCAAAGATCAATTCCGCCTCGTATGCAACGCTCTTTCTCCCGAAGCGGAAAAACTCGCCTCATCGTTCGGCATCAAAGCCGACCGCGGAGACGACGTTTACGCGCTATTCAAAAGGACGGACACGATGCCGGCACCGCTCATCTGCGGAGAAATTCCGAGAAAGACGGTAAAAAGTAAGCTGCACCGTTCCTTTTCCAAGACAAACGCACGCCCGTTCCTCGTTAGCGGTCTAGTGCTTTTGACCATGAGCCTGTTTACCTTTTTCCCCGTTTATTACCTCGTAACGGGAAGCATTCTGCTATTGTCCGCCGTAACGGTAAGAATGTTCGGTTACGCCTAAATTTGGGAAATATTTGGCTTTTATGCCTGACATAATACTTTGCAGGCGCGTAAAAACGCGCCTTTTTGCTTAAAATCGAGCCAATACACGGGAAATGCGGCTTATTACGTCGGTTGCATCGGGCGCATATTCCCCCATATCTTCCGCGGCGAATTCACCCGCTTTTCCGCATACATAAGCACTCGCACAACACGCTTCGAAGGGCGGAACGCCGCGCGCGCACGTTCCCGCAAGGAAGCCGGAAAGCACATCGCCTGAACCGCCCTTTGCAAGCGCCGGAGAACCTGTAATATTAATGGCGATCCGCTTTCCATCGGCGATAACAGCACGGTTGTTTTTGAGAAAAACGGTTACACCGTACTCTTCTGCGAACTTCTTTGCGAGCTCTACGGCGCGCCTCTTCACCTCTTCCGTCGTCGCTCCGATAAGGCGGGAAAACTCCTTCACGTGCGGCGTTAAAATGACGGAACAACTCTTCTCTTTCAGAATATCCGCACCGTAGCAGGCAAGCGAATTAAGCGCATCGGCGTCCAGCACCAACGTTCCAGTATAAGCGGAAAGAATTTCCGCAATGCGTGCATAGAGCCTTTCGCTCACGCCCGAGCCCATCCCCATCGCAATGCAATCGGACGCGAGGATTTCCCCGTCGATCGAACGGAATTCCCGAAGAATACAGGCGGGCATTCTTCCGATCATATAAGGAAACAAATCGGAGGATACGCACAATCGGGTATAACCCGAGCCCGATTTCAAGCATGCACCCGCTGAAAGAAATGCGGCGCCGCTGTATTCCTTACTCCCCGCAAGGAGGCACGCGCCGCCGAACACGCCTTTGTGGCTGTTGCTCAAACGTTTGGGAAAAAGTTTTTTTACGTCCGCCTCCTCCCAAATCTCCGCTCCTTGCACTTCGGACGAGATTCCAATCTCTGCGACGATAATTTTGCCCGCGCAATCCGCGCCGTCCGATAAGAGCAACGCGTTTTTCATAAGCCCCATGCAAACCGTTTCATCCGCCTTGACACAGGGCGAAAACGCAACGCCGTTTTCCGAAAGCCCACTCGGCAAGTCGGCGGAGATGACGTACGCGCCGCAGGAATTGATAAAATCGATGAGAGCCGCGCCGTCGCCTTCGGGCGCGCGGTTTAGCCCCGTGCCGAACACGCAATCGAGCGCCAAAGCAAACCGCATACGCGAGATGCGCCCCGAAACTTCGCCGCCGAAGGCTTCCTTTGCACACAGGCAGTCGGGAGAAAACGTCTCGGCGAGACATACGACGAACACGTCCATTCCCGTCTCTCGCAAAAGACGCGCCGCAACGAAGCCGTCGCCGCCGTTGTTTCCTCCACCGCATACGACGAGCACGTCGCCGACCCCAAGCCGCTTCGCAGCCGCAAGCACCGCGTCTGCGAGAGCGCGCCCCGCGCGCTCCATCAACTCGAATGCAGGCGTTCCGCTCTTTATCGTACGCGCGTCCGCCGCGCGCATCTGTTCAAAAGAATAAGAGTAGTTCACAGCGCCCCTCCGTTATGATAATTTCAAGCTAATTTCCGCCGAAGAGAGCTCGCGAATCCGCTCTCCGTCGTCTATTTCCAATCTCCCGTCCTCCGTAATGCGGCGCGCCGTTGCGGAATATTCGCGCCCACTTTCCGAAACGGTTACCTTCTTTCCCAAAAATCGGACGTATGAAAGGTAATCTTCAAACGTTTCTTCCGTTTGGAAATTTTTAATCAGTTCTTCCCGCGCGACTTCCGCGGAAATACGCCGCCCCGCCGCCTCGCTTAAACTGACGGCAACGTCCTTCACGTCGGACAGATCGTTTTCGGCGTTTACGCCGATTCCGACGATGCTCGCGCGCACGAATCCGCCCGAAAGCTCGTTTTCGATCAAAATTCCGCACAGCTTCCTATTCCCGACGAGGACGTCGTTTGCCCACTTGATTTGCGGCGTTACTCCGAACGCTTCCGCCGTTCGACAAACGGAAACGGCGGCATGCGCCATGATGCGGAACGCCTGCGATGCGGGAAATTTATCGTAAAAGGTAAGCACGGAGAGGTATACTCCGCCTTCTTTCGACGAAAAAGAGCGCCCTTTCGTGCCTTTTCCGCCCGTCTGGCGCGCGGCGCAAACGATGACGTTCTCCCCGCCGCCGAGATATCTGCGGATATATTCGTTCGTCGAACTCGTTTCTTCGAGATATTCAATCCTCATCTTCCGTATCCCCGAACGCCGAAAGCGCTCCCCTTGCCGTTTCATAATCGTAGCCTTTTCCGATGAGATAAGCGTACGCCTTGGAGAGCGTTTTTTTATCGACAGGCTTGCCGCGCATATATTTCCCCAATACGCGGAGCGCGCTCTCCCTTTCGCCCGTAAGCCCGTTTAACGCTTCCTCTATCTCCCCGTCGCCGACGCCTTTGCGTTTGAGCTCCGCCGCGATCAGACGACGCCCCTTCCTTTTGCCCGCGCTCTCCGCGTATGTCTTCGCGTACTGACCGTCGTCGAGAAATCCGTAGCCCTTCATTTTTTCCGCAACGTAATCGCACACGTCGGAAAGATACCCCTTTTTTTTGAGAAAATCGCGGATTTCCCGCTCCGTCTTCATAGAAGAAGTAATATGCGTGAGCGCTTTATCGAGCGCGGTCATCTTTTCGCTCTCTAACTGCATGCGAGAAAGCGTTTCCAAGCTCACGCACATGCCCGCCTTTAAGCGGTTTTGCATGACCGTTTCCAGCTTCATGCCGCAATTAAATCTTCCGTCCACTTCGATATTGCACCGCGTTTTATCTTTAATCTGCGGGGTAATGCCCGTAATTTCCGCCATATTCCGCTCCTTGTTCCCTTATTATAGCCCGCAGAGCACAAAAAGTCAACAAGCAAAACGCCCGCGCTTATCCGCGCAGGCGTTTCTTTTCTTATTCCGCTTTCAGCAACAAACCTTGTGCGTTGGCGTCGAGAACAACCTTACTTCCCGCAGGCGGATTACTCTTGATGATATGCTTTGCGATGAGCGTTTCCGCGCGCGACTGAATAAAGCGTTTGAGCGGACGCGCACCGTATACGCTGTCGTACCCCTCTTCGGCGATGAATTCCTTGGCGCGGGGCGTGATTTCCAGCACAAGATTTTCCCGCGATAAGCGCGCTTTGAGTTTTTCGAGCAATATTTCTACGATCGCACCGATGTTCTCTTCCGTGAGCGGCTTAAACATGATAATTTCGTCCAAGCGGTTCAAAAATTCGGGGCGGAAGGATTTCTTCAACAGTTCGTCTACCTGCGCGCGGGCATGCGGCGTGATTTCCCCGTCTTCGATCCCCTCGGTAATATATCCCGAGCCCAAGTTGCTGGTTAGAATGACGACGGTGTTTTTGAAATCCACCGTGCGCCCCTGCGAATCGGTAATCCTGCCGTCGTCGAGCATTTGCAGGAGAATGTTGAACACGTCGGGATGCGCCTTTTCCACCTCGTCGAAGAGAATGATGGAATACGGTTTTCTGCGCACGGCTTCGGTGAGCGTGCCCCCTTCCTCGTATCCGACATATCCGGGAGGCGCGCCGACAAGACGGGAAACGGAAAACTTTTCCATATACTCCGACATATCGATGCGGACGATGTTGCGCTCGTCGTCGAAGAGGTTTTCGGCGAGCGACTTGGCGAGCTCCGTCTTTCCCACGCCCGTGGGACCCAGGAACAGGAAGGAACCGATCGGGCGGTTAGGATCGGATATGCCCGCGCGGGCGCGCAGAATTGCTTCCGACACCTTTTCCACCGCCTCGTCCTGTCCGACGACGCGCTTATGCAAGTCCTCTTCGAGGCGGAGAAGTTTTTCCCGCTCCCCCTCTTTAAGCCGCGCCACGGGAATGCCCGTCCACCGCGCGACGATGCGGTTGATCTCCTCTTCCGTAACTTCGTCTTGCAGGATTGCGTCCTGCCGCTCGGCGGCTTTGGCGCGCTCCAACTGTTTTTCCAGCTCGGGCAATTCGCCGTACTCGATGCGCGAAGCCTTTTCGAGATCGCCGCGCGACATCGCCGATTCCTTTTCGGCGCGTAAATTGTCTATCTTTTCCTTTAGATCCTTCTCCGAACGAATGGCGTTCTTTTCGTCCTCCCATTTCAGTTTCATGGCGGAAAACTTTTCCTGCAAATCGGAAAGCTCCTTTTTGAGCGCTTGAAGCCGCGCCGCGGAGAGATTATCCTTTTCCTTGGAGAGTGCCTTCTCTTCCACTTCCAGCTGTAATATTTTCCGGTGGAGCGCGTCCATTTCGGCGGGCATGGAATCGATTTCCGTGCGGATCATCGCCGCCGCCTCGTCCACGAGGTCGATCGCCTTATCGGGCAGGAAACGGTCGGTAATATAGCGGTCGGAAAGGGTTGCGGCAGCGACGAGCGCGTCGTCGTGAATGCGCACGCCGTGGAAAATTTCAAACCGCTCTTTGAGTCCGCGCAAGATAGAAATCGTATCCTCCACCGTCGGCTCGCCGACGAGCACGGGCTGGAAACGGCGTTCGAGCGCGGCGTCCTTTTCGATATATTTACGGTATTCGTCGAGCGTCGTCGCGCCGATACAGTGCAGCTCCCCACGCGCAAGGAGCGGCTTTAAGAGGTTGCCCGCGTCCATCGCGCCCTCCGTCTTGCCCGCGCCGACGACGGTGTGAAGCTCGTCAATGAAGAGGAGAATACCTCCTTCCGACTTCGTAACCTCTTCGAGGACAGCTTTCAAACGTTCCTCGAATTCGCCGCGGTACTTCGCCCCCGCAACGAGCGCACCCATATCGAGTGCGAACAGTGTCTTATTTTTCAATCCTTCGGGAACGTCGCCCTTGACGATCCGCTGCGCGAGCCCTTCGGCAATCGCCGTTTTTCCCACGCCCGGCTCGCCGATGAGCACGGGATTGTTCTTCGTCTTTCTGGAAAGGATGCGCACGACGTTGCGGATCTCATCGTCCCGCCCGATCACGGGTTCGAGCTTATGCTCCCGCGCGCGCTTGGTAAGGTCGTTGCCGTACTTTTCCAGCGCCTCGTAGGTTGCCTCCGGATTGTCGCTCTTCACGTTCTGATTGCCGCGCACCTCTTTCAGCCCTTTTAAGAAGAGTTCTTTGCTGATACCGAACTTACCGAACAGCTCTTTTAAGCGCCCTTCGGCGTTGTCGAACAGGCAGAGAAACAAATGCTCGACGGAAACGTATTCGTCCTTCATGCCCTGCGCAAGGCGCTCCGCTTCACCGAACAGCCGCGACAGCGCCGCCGTGGGATAAATATTTCCCGTTCCCGCGCCGGATACGCGGGGAAGCCGCTCGATTTCTTCCTTTACGGCGCGAACAACCCCTTCCGCGTCCGTTCCCGCCCGTTTCAAAATGCGGAAAACCAATCCGTCGTGCTCCAAAAGAGCATAACATAAGTGCGTGCAAGTCAATTCGGAATTACCGTACTCGACGGCGGTATTCTGCGCCGCCTGAATTGCCTGTACCGATTTCTGCGTTAATTTATTTGCGTCCATGATTCGCCCTCCGTTTTAGCACTCTTTCTTTGTGAGTGCTAATTCTTCTTTCGTTATTATTATACCGCGTTCATCAAATTACTAAACGGGAGAACATAAAAAAGCGGAGCTTTTACGCTCCGCTTTTTTTAGCGAATGATTTTCCGCCAGCCGTATTCGTCGGGAAGTTCGCCGTACTGGATGCCCGTAACGGTATCGTACAGCATCTTTGTGATAGCCCCCATTTTGCCGCCGTTCACGGAATAATCCTTATTTTGATACCGAATGAGCCCGACGGGCGATATGACCGCCGCCGTACCCGTGCCGAACGCTTCTTCCAGCGTTCCGTTTTCCGCCGCGGCTACCACCTCGTCGATGGAGATTCTGCGCTCGCTCACGCGGTAGCCCTTTTCACGGAGAATGTGCAAGCAGCTCTTTCGCGTGATTCCGGGGAGAATGGAACCGACGAGCGCGGGCGTTATCACCTCGCCCCCGATGACGAAGAACATATTCATGGAGCCCACTTCCTCGACGTACTTTTTCTCGTTCGCGTCCAGCCAGAGCACCTGGTCGAAACCCTTCTCTTCGGCAAGCTCGCCCGCCTTCATGGAAGCGGCGTAGTTTCCGAGGCACTTTGCTTCCCCCGTGCCGCCTAAGGAAGAACGCACGTAATAGTCTTCTACGAGCAGCTTCGTGGGTTCCAGCCCGTGCGCGTAGTAACTGCCGACGGGCGATAGGATAATAAAGAACAGGTATTCGGTGGAAGCGTGCACGCCGAGCATGACGCGCGTCGCGACGATGGTCGGGCGAATATAGAGCGCCGTGCCGCGCTCATTCGGAATCCAGTCCTTTTCCAGCTTCAAAAGCGTTTCCAAGCCTTCTTGCGCGACTTCTTCGGGAAAGCGCGGAATGCACATGCGCTCCGCCGAGCGGTTCATGCGCGCCCAGTTCTCTTCGGGGCGGAATACGCCGATGGAGCCGTCGGGCTGCAAAAAGGCTTTCATTCCCTCGAAAATGCCCTGCGCGTAATGAAATATCGAAGTCGCTAAATCGAAGGGCTTAGGTTCGTTCGGCTCGACCTTCGCATCGTGCCAGCCCTTTTCCGCCGTGTACTTCATCGTGAACATGTAATCGGTGAAATAGCGCCCGAAGCCGAGCGCAGTACCCGCCGCGGGCTTCTCTTTCAAATGCTCTCTTAAAACGACTTTCATATTTTTCTCCTCTCTCATTCGGCATTGCCCTGCCGAAAGGGATAATAATACTGCTTTACCGCCGAGATTTCCGCCCTGCCGTTGAGACAGTCCAGCAGGCGAGCGCGGAAGATTTCATATTCCGATTCTTTAACGGCGACGGTAAATTCCACCCGCTCCGCAAATTTACGCGAAAGAATCTCGTAACCGTTTTCCGTGAAAAACCGCTCCGCGGGCGCGCTTTCGGAATAAGCGGAGGAGACAAACGTTTCCGTACACATTTCGTACCCGCAGACAGGCGCGGCGGCGCAGACTTCGGCGGCAGATGCCGAATAGGCGCGCGCCAATCCCCCCGCTCCCAGCTTGATTCCGCCGAAATACCGCACGACGGCGACCGTCGTTTCATAGAGCGCGCGGGATTTTATCACGTTGAGTATAGGCATTCCCGCCGTGCCCTGCGGCTCTCCGTCGTCGGAAAAGCGCTGTTCGTTTCCCGTCTTGTCGGCGACATATCCGAAACAGACGTGCGTTGCGAGCGGATGCCGGGCGCGGACGCGCGCGAGAAATTCCCGCGCAGCCTCTTCCCCCTCCGTATGCGCGCAATAGGCGAGAAAGCGCGACTTTTCCACGACGTGCTCCCGCTCCGTTTGACCGACGACGCTTCGGTACCCCATTATCCGCGCACGACCTTAATGCGCACCTTCTTACCCTTAAAGAGGGTAAAATCACCCGCGGGAAGGGGCATATTTACGTCGGAAGCCTTTTCGCCGTTGACGGAAACGCCGCCCTGCTCGACGAGACGGCGCGCTTCGCCGTTGGATTTACAGAGCCCGCACGCGACGAGAGCGCCGCAGAGATTGGTAATATCGGCGGGAATCGTCTTTTCGGGCATATCCCCTTCGCCGCCGAACGCCGCGCGTGCTTGCGCCTGCGCTTCTTCCGCCTTATCCGCGCCGTGCACCATTGCGGTAAGCTCGAAGGCGAGCCTTTCTTTGGCGGCATTAATGCGCTCATCCCTATGCGCGCACAGGGCGGAAATCTCTTCGAGCGGTAAAAAGGTCAGCAGTTTCAGGCATTTTTCCACGTCGGCGTCCGCCGTGTTGCGCCAGTACTGATAAAACTCGTACGGGCTCGTCTTGTTCTCATCCAACCAAACGGCACCCTTCTGCGTCTTGCCCATTTTCTTGCCCTCGCTCGTCGTGAGAAGGGTAAATGTCATGGCGAACGCCGCAGAACGATTCTTTCTGCGAATCAAATCCGCACCCGCAAGAATGTTGCTCCACTGGTCGTCGCCGCCCAGCTGCAGGGAGCAGCCGTATTTTTTATGGAGCACGAGGAAGTCGTACGCCTGCATAAGCATGTAATTGAATTCGAGGAAGGTAAGCCCCTTCTCCATACGCGAACGGTAGCACTCCGCCGTGAGCATTTTATTCACGGAAAAGTACGCGCCGACGTCGCGCAAAAAGTCGATATAATTGAGGTTCAGCAGCCAGTCGGCGTTATTGACGATCACCGCGCCGTTTTCTCCGTCGAAGCGGATAAAACGCGCCATTTGTTTTTTGAAGCATTCCACGTGATATGCGATCGTCTCCTTGGTCATCATGGAGCGCATATCCGTTCTTCCGGAAGGATCGCCCACCATCGCCGTTCCTCCGCCGATGAGGATAATGGGCTTGTGCCCGGCGTCCTGCATGTGCTTCATGGCAATTAGCTGCATGAAGTGCCCGATGTGGAGACTGTCGGCAGTCGGGTCAAACCCAATGTAAAAGGGCACGCTCTCTTTTCCGAGCTTTTCGTAAAGCTCCTCTTCGTAGACGGTCTGTTTGACGAACCCCCGCGCGCGCAGGGTATCCATTACGTTGACGCTCATATAAATCTCCTCTTTTCTTCCATCGCGAAATCCGATAAAAACAAAACGGTTTGCGCTCTTCCCGCGCAAACCGTGAAAATCATTCTTCCCAAAGGCGATTTACGCGCAAAAATCCGCATTACCGAAAACAGCAATACGCGTATCCGTAAATCGCAATGTTCAGCTCACGTTTCATACGCTTTATTATACACGCCGAACACGCGTTTGTCAACGGAATTTTTACCGCCGCGAGCAAAAAAATCAACCCGCGGCGAGCGCCGCTTCCCGCTCCTTTACATTCAGCCCTTGAAGCGCGCGGATTGCGCGGAACATTTCTTCCGTGCTCTTGAGCACGGCGAGCCGCGCGGCAAGCTCGGCGTCCTTTTCCTCGGTTTTACGCTCCCGAAAGCGCGCGATTTCCAGTTCCATCATTTGATATTGCATGACAACCTCCGTCTTTGGCTTTTATTATAGCCATAAAACTTGACAGATATTGTCATATATGTTAAACTATTTTTATGAAATTTGAAATAATGCTGGGAATTTTATTTACTTTACTTGAAAGACGGCGAACGACCGCCCCCGAGCTTGCGGCCAAATACGGCGTTTCAACGCGCACCGTATACCGTTACGTTGACGAAATGACGATTGCGGGCGTACCGCTGGATATAGCGCGCGGCCCCCGCGGCGGAATCTACATATCGGATGCGTTCAAACTACCGAAAGGACTTCTGACGAAGGCGGAATACCGAAAGACCATTGACGCCATGCTTGCCATGAACGAACAAACGGGAGACGCCGACCTCGCCGCCGCGATCGGAAAACTTTCCGCGCAGGTAAAGCGGGAAAAGCAGGATCTGACCGTATCGGGAAACATTCTCGTAGACAGCGGAACTTGGGGCGACAGTCGTAAGTTTTCCGAAAAACTCGCCCTCGTCGAACGCGCGTCGGAATCATGCAAAGCGCTCGACGTAGATTACGTCTCGCGCGAAGGAATTCATTCGCACCGCAGAATTTACCCGCATTTGCTCGTATACAAGCAAAATATTTGGTACGTTTACGCCTATTGCACCGAGCGCGACGCGTTCCGCCTTTTTAAGCTCGGAAGAATGCGCTCGATCGTCGAGACGGGCATAACATTTGAAAAACTGCCGTTCAATCGGGAAGATATCCCCCTCAACTTCTGGCACGATTCGAACGAAGCCGTGGAAGCGGTATTCGGAATCTCCCCCGAAGCGCTCCCCTTTGCAGAAGAATGGCTTGGAATCGAGAATATCCGCACAAAAGACGGAAAGCATTATTCCGAAGTAAAACTGCCCAACGATGAAGCGCTGATCGGTAAAATTCTCTCTGCGGGAACAGGCTTCAAAGTGATTTCCCCGCGTTTCCTCGCGGAAAAGGTACAACGGGAAGCCGAGCTGATCGCAAAAAATTATGGCGCAAATTAAAAGCCGCCCCCGCGCTGTTGAGCGCGGGGGCGTTTTATACCGCTCGGCTAAATTTCCGCTCCCCCTTGCTCGGGCGCATCGGAACCCTCGTCCACGGAAGGAAGCTCTACCGTCGTTGCGTCGTAATCGGTAAACTTGAAAGAAACCGTCAACGTAATAGCGGGAAGAGTGATCTCACCGCCTTCTTCGGGCGTTTCCGCACCGGGAACGTCTTCACCATCGTACACACCGAAAGACAGAACGATGGTATATTCGCAGGAAACCAACTTTCCGCCGTCGAAGGTTACGGCAACATCTTGATAGACCGCCTGACCGACGGTGATATCTGCCGCGGAGTAACCGCCGTCAGCGTAAGTAAAATCGGAATAACTGCCGCCGAAAGGTAGACTCTCCACAAACTGTTCCAGCCTGTAGGGAGACTGGGTTTCCACCTTTTCCCATTTTTCCGAATTCGCGTTGTAAGTATATTGATAGTATATGCCGCCGGACTCTTCCTGATAATATTCGCTCTCGGCGTTATAATAAAGCTTATTTCCGTTGATTTTTAATTGCTGCGTCTGAGTATCGCTTTGACCAAGCGCCGAACCCGTCGTCCTGACATTGACGGTTACGTTTTCAAAAGCGGAAATCAGAAAAGCTTCCGTCCACTGCGTCTGCGTAACCTCCTGCGAAGCAGAACCGTTTCCACCGGGGAAACCGTCGGGAATTCCTTCCGGCGTATGCGTCGGAACAAGATCGCAACCGGCAAAAGAAAAACACAGCGCTGCTGCCACTCCCGTAAATATTATGCGTTTATAATTTTTCATGCGTGATTCTCCTTATCGTACAATAATTTTATTATATTCTTTTTGCCGAAAAAATCAAGTATTTTTCCGATCCCCGCCGACAATACTCCCGAGCAGGGATAAATCGAGCACCCATTCGCTTACGCGATTGCGCCGTATATGCGCTTCGTTCGCCTGCCCCAACGCTTTGCGGTACTCCGCATAGGTCGCGCCGTTCACCTTCATGAAATGTTCGCAGGCGGCGCGCTCGTCCCCCTTTAATTGCGTCCTGCCGATGTGGATAACGGCATGACAGGCGGGACAGACGGCGACGACGTCTGTCAATTTTTGAATGCCGCGCGCCTCATCGAAGCTCCAACGCTCGTGCGCTTCCAAGCGCCGCGACGGCGCGCCGCAAATCATGCACCTGCCATCGGCGCGCGCATAGGCATCTTTGCGCACGGCGTCCCACTGCGCGGGCGACAATACGCTGCGCAGATTGGAATACCAGCACCCGTCGGGAATCAGTTCAAAGTTCAGCTTCATATTTCGTCTCCGCCAGACAATGTACCGCAGAAAGGAAAAATTGTCAAATAAAAAAGCGGACAACATTGTCCGCTTTTTTCGTTTAATATTTTTTCAGACTTTTGCCTTCACGCTTCTGCGTCTGCAAAATGCGCGCCGTGATGAGGATATCCGCAACGGCGATAAAGATATAAGAAACAATCGTATCGATAAGGACGGCTCTCATAAATTCTTCGTCCTCCGCGAGAAGCGTGATAAACCACTCGAACGCACTCCCTTCCACGCCTACCTCGTTAAGCGCGATATTGACGTCGATCAGGTAGACGACGAGCATGGTAACCGTGATCATGACGAGCGTAACAACCCACACGGAGATAATTTTGATTTTATTGTTCTTGCCGCCCAGCTTATCCCAGGCAAACGCCGCGCCGAACGCGACGAGAATCGCCGCAACGACCGCCAAATACCCGATGAAATAAAGCGCACCCCATACGAGACAGCCGACGAGCGACCCGATAATCGCCCCGACGATGCCGCGCGCCGTATTATCGGGTTTTGCCTTTTCTTCGCCCTCTTTCTGCGCGACTTCGTCGCAATATGCGTCGAAGCAACGCTCATGCGCGGCAAATTTCCCGCCGTTTACGCCGAAGTAACGCACCTCTTCTCCGATCGGCTCCCCGCAGAAAGGGCAGGTATCGGGCGCGGATACTTCCGCGAGGAATACGGGCGCCTGTTCGAGCAGTGCCGCGACCCTTTTCCATGTTCCCATCAAAGCATTAAAAACGCAGGTAAATCCGATTTTCGTTACGTTAAAGCTTGCGATTCCGTACGTTGCGGTATTGGAGTGCAGCCAAGCATCCGTGCGCGCCATTCCCTCTTCGGAAAGGTGCGCGTAAAATGCTACGCTCGGAGGTGCAGCGAGCGCCGAAGTATCGCCTCTGACTTGAAAGCCCTTCACTTTTCCGTAAAATCCGACCCCTTTTTCGCAGGTCAACCGATTAGCGTCGATAAACGCCTTTAAGTATTTGTTCATATTCCCGCCTCTGTATAATTTCTCGGAAACCGCCCGCAGGCAATTCCCGTAAACAATTATACAGTAATACCCCCCCCCATTGTCAAGAGGATAAAACAAAAAAGACGGAATAAAGCGCACTTCCCATAGGGAATTAAAAAACTAAATTATTAAGAGTTATACTTTCAAGCAAGGACAAAAGCTCTCGAACGATATGTTCGAGAGCTTTTTACTACAAACCTTTTAGAAAGATAAATTGAAATTTAATTTACTTTCGTTTTCTTTGTTTTAATTTGTAGCCAAACGCAAAATTCAACACAGGACAGTATTTTATTGCAGTACTTGTTATCAGCGTTGCCACAAACGAACACAAGATTGAAAGGAAAAATACAAAAGCAGTATTGCTGTTTGCAAGTGAGAACCAATATTCAAAAGCAACCACCCAAACAAAATGTACGATATAAACGGGAAATGATATTGAAGATAAAAACCGCGTTATTTTATTTGATTTGTTCATAAAGGAATAGCCTACCGATAGCATAGCCAATACGCCGAAAGCCCCTGAAAAAAGAGTTAAAATCAAGTTTAACGTTGTAAGATTGTAATCCGTCCATATAAACAGCCATACGCTTAACACAGTCAAAATTAGCCAAACGATGATAAACAGCCACTTAAATCTTGCAAGTTTACCTACATTGTCTTCCTTATCAAAAACATAAAAGCCCAAAAGATATAGCAACAAATAAGTTAAAAGACACTTGCCTGCAACTTGTAACGGATATGCGGCATAAGCAAGCAAAATAAGTAAAATCAGCAACCATAACGGCGTTTTTTCGGTGTTTAATTTGGTAATGTGTTTTCCTAACGGTATATCAATCAAAATACCAACCAAGCCGACAATAAAAAGGCAAATTAAAAACCAAAAGTGAGCTATTGTAAAGCCACCGTCGTAACCCGAAATATCCGTCCATTTAGTAAAGAAAACAGCATAATGATTAAAACAACCGCCATCGTAGCCGTAATTGATTTTATCTGCCATATACGAAAGTATCGGGGCAATAAAAGTGTTCCTAAAACGAAAGGCACAAATAATTTTAATATACGCTCCGCAATGAATTGTTTTCTTGACCGTTTAGAAATGGAAAACCGTGCACTTATGCCTGCCAACAGAAATAAGAGCGGCATAAACCACGACCATATCGAGCATAAAAAAGAACTTAAAATTCTATCGGAGCCTAAAATAATATAGTTGCCCTCGCCCCAACTGTTGTATGTCATCGCACAATGAAAAGGAATTAGCAGAAGTATGCAAAGCCATCTTAAATTGTCTATATAATGTTTCCGCTCCATATAACCAATTACCGCTAAATTGAAATTAATCTTACATTATAGAATGAATTGTTTAGCCCATTCAATGGGGTTTTCTCTATAAAAACCGCAATGTCCGTAACCTTTCATCTTATGTATATGATACTTCTTTAATCGCGTCTTGCAAAGTCGGGCAATATCTTTACCGCCATAAATAAACGTAACTTTTTTCCGTTCATCTTGGGGCAATTTATAAACTTTTGTGTTGTAACAACTTTCTACAAGGCTGTTTAAGCTTTCCTGCGAAACAATAGGCGCAATATCTTTTTGGTATTCCCCCATACCGTTAAAATGCTTATTTAATTCTTTGGCGGAATCATATTTGCCCGATTTAATTCTGTTTAAGCATTTAGTATAGTTTTTAAGAAAATGGTTTTTTATAAATTTCGGAAAATTGAATAGCGGTGCGCTATCTATCACGGCTTTTTCAATCATTTCGGCATTATTACAAAAGAATTCATAAGCAATATTTCCGCCCAAAGAAAAACCTGCAACCGTATTAAGGGATACGACATTGTTTTCTAATAAGAACTCTTTAATTTGTCTAATTTCATCTTCCGTCGATATAAACGTGGAATTTTCATAATGCCCCGACAACGTAGGAACGATAACAAAAAAATCATTTGTAAGGAACTGTGTTATAGGTGCAAAAAAATCCGAACTCGTAAACAACGTATGAATTAGCAAAACCGCTTTATTATTTTTATTGCCAAATGTCTGGAATTTCATATTGTAACACCTTATGTTAAATTATTGTTTATCTTACTGTCATTATATCACGAAAAATGAAAGAACGCAACCGATTGAATTTTGCGGGAAATATAAAACATATCTATATCTCACTAGGCTACGAGTAGCCTAGTTCGTCCACGAAAAAAGTACAGAAAAGGCACAGCTTAACGCTATGCCTAAATCTTTTTATTTGCGTTTTATTAAATTCCCTATGAGAATTACCGTAAATTCCGTCTTTTTGTTTTATCCGTAATTATTTCACGTGAATGCGAATCGCCGAAACGCTGTATTTCCGCGCGATATATCCGAACGTCTGCGAAACGCCGAGCGTGTAAGCTTCGGGCTTTACCTGCTCTTCCGCAAGAGAGTTGACCGCCGCAGAAGAATCGTTCTGCAATTCCGTAACGTGCGCGATTCCCGTAAGATTTACCGCAGGAAGCGCCACATTGAAGTTGACGTCCTCGTCTCCCGCATTGACGATTTTAACGATAATATCGCCCGTCGCTTCTTCGCGGCTCACGATATAATAAATTTTGTCGATTTCGTATTTGAGAGAACCCGCGCCGGCAAGCTCGTATTTCGTTTCGAAGCCGTCCGTAAAGGAAATTTCCGAACTCATCTTCACCGTGCCCGCGTTCTTCATGAACAACTGCTGCACGTAATAGTTCGCCGAACGCACGAGCTGCGTATTGGTGTAGTAGATCATATCCTCCTGCCACTGATTGTCGGAGGTCTTGACCGCGCCGAATACGGGCGCATACGCGGCGAGCTTTACCACGTCGCCGTTGCGCTCCAAGCCCGTCATATACGCCGCTTCGGAAAGCGCCGTGAGCCAGTTATTCTTGACCATCGGGAAGTTCTGCCCTTTCAGGTTGTTCTGCTGGTTGGCGGAATATTCCCCGACGAACACATCGTACCGCGTATCTTCTTCGCGGCTGTACTTATCGTACAAACCGGTGTTGCCGAAGAAATCGGTATAGTTCATGTAATAATGATGATCCTGCACGCCGTATTCCGAAACCTTCTCGATCAAATGACGGTTGTCTTTATAAGCGATCGCCCTCGCGTTCGCCGTTCCCTTCACGTTCGCGCCCGTCGAATACTGACAGTCGCCGAACGCGACGCCGTTGCCGACGATGAGCTCCACGCCGCCGTAGAGCGCGGCATTGTCCTTGCGCGCCCGCTTGAACGCCTCGATAAACTGCTGATAGACGTTATAATATTTATTGCCCCATTGCTCGTTCCCGATGCCGAGATAGGTCATCTCGAAGGGCGCGGGATGCCCCATATCGGCGCGCACCTGCGCCCAATAGGCTTCGTTTTCGTCGGAAGAATTTACGCTCCCCTTTGCGAAGGCGACGAGGTCGAGCGCGTCGTCGATGAAATCCTGAACGCCGTTGCCGTACCGCCCGCTCAGCTCGTTATATTGCCCGAACCCGCTCGTTTGGATCATGCAGCTGAGTCCGCAATTGACGATGGGAATGGCGCTCGCGTTCAGCTTTTCGCAGAGCAGGAAATATTCGTAGAAGCCAATGGCATACTCCATCTGATAATAATAATTGTTCCCGCCGCCCTTCCAGATATTCGTATTCATGGTACGGGCGGAAGGCTCGCCGCGCGTCGTAACCGTCTTGGTTCCCTCGTCGGTCTTTTCCGTATAAGTAAATTCGGGCACCTTATCTTCCGCATTTACGCCGATGGAATTTTTCCAATCGTACGCGCTGTCGTCGCCCTTACCTTCGATGACGCATCCGCCCGGGAAACGCACGAAACGGGGCGAGAGCTGTTCGAGCGCCTCGTAAACGGGTGTTTTGATCCCGATCGTGCTGTCCTTCGTTTCAAACGCGATACTGTCGAGATATATCGTGCCGGGCGTATCGAAGGAGATCTGCAGTTTGAGTTTTTCGCTCGCCGTTTCCGTCGCCGTGAGCGTCGTTCTGTATTTGACCCAATCGGTGCTCTCCGTTATCGAAATCTCCTTTTGCGCATATACGACGGCATTTGCGTTATCGGTTACGCTCACCGTCATCTTGCCGCCGTAAGAAGGCGCTTTGACAAAAGCGGAAAACTCGTAATCCTTCCCCGCTTCCACCGCAATGGGAACGGCGTTATGCCCGTTATTGGAAACACCCCCGCCCGCGGAATTTACCGTAACCCGCGCATAGGAAGGATTGGTCTCCATAACGCCGCCCGTTGTTTCGACGGCGATCTTTGCCGAGCGCTCCACCCACTTCTCTTTCCCGCTCTCGAACGAGCCGTTCACGATAGAATTATCGTCCATGAGAAAGGAAGCGTAATTGATGTCCTCCAAAAAAATCCCGAACAGCTTATCGGAAATCTTAGCGGATGAATCCGTTTCCGTTACGGACATCGTCGCCGTAGGATTCAAGAACGCCGTTCCCACCCTGTCGGGCGAAGGATCGACGGGCAACACCGGCGGATTGTCCTGCCCACAAGCCGCCGCACCGATCAGCATGCTTGTTGCTAAGATACCGGAAAGGCATCCCGTTAACAGTTTTTTCATTTTCTTTCCCCCTGAAAGTTGTTAACCGTATTATATCATATAGCCGCGGCGTCCGCAATACGTATTTGTAAAATTTTTCTTGAAATTTCTTTTGATTTGCACGTAGAGCCCGAAAATCGCTTGCTTTTTTCCGGCGTACATATTATAATATACAAGCTTGCAGAGATGTCTGAGTGGTTTAAGGAGCACGATTGGAAATCGTGTGATGGTGGTGAATCATCCGGAGGTTCGAATCCTCTTCTCTGCGCCAGTGGTGATAGCGTTTGAACGCCGAAAATGCGTTCAAGCGCTGTTTTCATTTCTTCAAGTCTTACGTTCTCAATTTCTTTCGTATTGCTTAAATTGATTTATACAACAGTATCGCCGTCGCCCACTAATACCTTAACTACAAGATTATCAATGATTTTTCGCTGATATTCCTTGTCATTGAATAAAAATTGGAGCAGACTCGAAAAAGTAAAAGCGGACGTCATGTCCGCTTTTTTATTATCTGTTGTCGATTTTTTCGGGATACATATCGTGGTGCGAAAGCCTGTCCCAGGCTACCTGTTCCCACTTAGTCCCCTTTT
>CAJUJO010000022.1 GCA_910586675.1 uncultured Christensenellaceae bacterium
TAGTATTACCTTAGTCCACCCCGTAACACTGTAACACTTTTAGGGCAAAAATGGCGATATGCGGGCGGCGACAGCCGCCCGTAGTGGCAATAAGCATACTATTACCTTATTGGCACTACGGAACACGGAACGAAAAATCAAGTTCGCTGTGGGTGGGTTTGGATGGGGTTATAAAGAATTAACGGAGTTTCAAATATGAATAAGAACGTACCGCTCGGAATATCGATTATCTATTTCAACGATAACAGCAAAAATATTTACGCCGAACTGCCGCCCGATAAAGAGCAAGCAAAAAGGTTGTCAAAGCGTATCTATAAACACGCTATGACAGCCCTTGCAAGCCGTGAACAATCACCGCGCGGCTAACTGCTTGCCATACAGTTTGTAGTCCGACAGCGGCAATTCCACCGCGCAATACAATTCCCGTCTGTTTACCTTGTATATTACCGTGTTCGTTTTTGCGGTAAGTCGGTGCACCAATAAAGCCGTAAGTTGAACCTTATCAGCTTGCGGCTTTTCTTTCTATCGTAAAATTGATTTTTCATTTTGGATCGTAATCTGTTCTTTTCTTAAAACGGGATAACGCGCAATCGTTTTTCCGTTAAGATTTTCTCTGTTCATATCTATAGCGGAAATAGAATGATTTTCGTAAGTTGTATAATAATATATACCCTTATTCGCATC
The DNA here is from genome assembly GCA_910586675.1 of uncultured Christensenellaceae bacterium. GTDB lineage: Bacteria > Bacillota > Clostridia > Christensenellales > Borkfalkiaceae > Gallimonas. The sequence continues at coordinate 685 of CAJUJO010000022.1, forward strand.
GACGCAGGATGAATATACGGTATACTCAAACACTCCTTCTTTTACGATACAACAGCCTCGTTGCTGCTCTACCGAGCCGAGAAGATGAAAAAATTGATTAAGGCAGTCCCCTTCTGTATCTGCACATACGGAATTAGATTTCATAAAAGCCGCCCGTATAAATCGGGACTGAGAACTCAAATCCCCCGGTAATCCAATTGCTCCCATTCCTCTGCTATAAGGTTTTAGTTTCAGTTTGGAAGAAAACATATTCTTTGGTTGTTCCGCAGATAACCCCATAAAATCATTGAGATGATGCAATTGTATTTCAAACGGAGGATTGTTGGTCAGTACACCAACAGTATTGTCATGAATTTTTAATCCTTCCTTTACATATTCTATCGTTACGGCTCTGTCTTTATCTGCAATTAACCAATGCAGTTGTGCAACAGGCAAAGATTGATTATACGGTTCATCATTGATTATAATGTTTTTTAATTTTTTTACCGCCTCCTTTACCGAAACGCAACAACCGAGCAAATAAGGTATCAATTCAAATTGTGCCAGATTGCACTTTCCGCCTCTATTTTTACCGTACACTGCGTTTCCTACAAAGTTCAATCCGGCGATACAAAGTCCTTTTTCGTTCACCGCATCGTAATAAAGCGGAAAATCGTCGGGAATAAACGCCATACCCACCATCGCAAAATGCGTCTCCATTCGCTCTCCGTTCCGAAAACGAAAAAGATAGTTCCTCGGTGTGACGGCTATCTCTTCGCCGTAAGAAAAATCATTGTCTAACGTTCTGCCGAAATACATATGCTTTTTCGTGAAAGTTAAAGCCGTACACATAACTCATACCCCCGATCGATTCTGCCTAAATTATTTCCCCTTTTTACGCACTTCTATACGCTTGCTTTTTTGAAGCGATTTCGTTATAATATTACATGCGCGGATGTGGCGGAATCGGCAGACGCGTCGGACTTAGAATCCGATGGGAAACCGTGCAGGTTCAAATCCTGTCATCCGTACCAAATGAAAGAACGGACAGTATTATTCTGTCCGTTCTTTCGTATATACATAAACTTATTTTGTTAGGTAACAAAATAAGTTTCATTTTTATATTATTTAATATAGATGTGTTTCTATGAAATACGTTTTATTCGACGGATTTTACGAAGAAAAGCAGGCGCATTACGCCTGCTTAATTTCAGGAGGAAAAAACTAACATGAACTTTAATAAATACTGCCCGATTTGCGGCTGTTGTCCGTGCGTTTGCGTGCGCAAAATTTATAAAGTAATTCATAACGGCACAGGAATTACCGGACCGACCGGAGCTACCGGGGCCGTCGGTCCCCGCGGCGCGACGGGTGCAACGGGTGCTAACGGCGCGACGGGCGTAACAGGACCAACCGGAGCCACCGGGGCTACGGGCGCGGACGGAATCACGGGACCCACCGGTGCGACGGGTGCGACGGGCGCGAACGGCGCCACAGGGGTAACAGGACCGACCGGAGCCACCGGAGCTACGGGCGCAGACGGAATCACGGGACCCACCGGTGCAACGGGTGCGACGGGCGCGAACGGCGCCACAGGGGTAACAGGACCGACCGGAGCCACCGGAGCTACGGGCGCAGACGGAATCACGGGACTCACCGGTGCGACGGGCGCGAACGGCGCGACGGGCGTTACAGGACCGATCGGAGCCACCGGGGCTACGGGCGCGGACGGAATCACGGGCCCCACCGGGGCTACGGGTGCTGACGGTGCCACAGGGGTAACAGGTCCTACCGGAGCCACCGGGGCTACGGGCGCAGACGGAATCACAGGGGCCACCGGTGCGACCGGCGCGACAGGCGTTCAAGGACTGATCGGACCGACGGGCGCGACGGGGGCGAACGGTGCAACCGGCCCCACGGGCGCCGTCGGCGCAACGGGAGCGAACGGAGCAACGGGACCTACCGGACCGATTGGTGCGACGGGTGCAACCGGTTTAACGGGCGCAACCGGTCCGATCGGAGCGACGGGACCGACCGGAGCAAACGGCGGTACGGGTCCCACAGGCCCAATCGGACCGACTGGCGCAACGGGAGCTATCGGCCCGACGGGTCCGACGGGTGCAACCGGGGGCACGGGGCCCACCGGACCGATCGGAGCAACGGGAGTTACGGGAACCGCCAACTTAAACGCTTACGGAGGACTGTATAACACGACTCCCCAAACGCTTAACCTCACCATAGGCGGAACGACTCAGCTTCCCATCCCTTCCGCAATGCCCTTAAAAAACGTTGTATACTCGCCCGCCAACAGCATCACCGTTTCCGCTACGGGCGTATACGAAATCAACTATTACACGAACGTTTCGGCAGCGTTCGGCACAACGGTAACCATGTCCGTTCGTAGAAACGGAACGGCTATTCCACAGGCAACGATTTCGCGCGTTCTGTCGGTTGGAGTAGGCTCGCTGTACAACGGAAGTATAATTATTACTCTAAATGCGGGCGACGTGATCGATATGGCGCTTTCAGCACTGCTTGCCGTAGGCGTTACGTTGGGCGGAGGAGTCAATACGACTTTGACCGTAAAACAAATCGACGCTTAAACGCTTAAAAATAAAAAACGTCGTCGGAGTTTCTCCGACGGCGTTTTCATCGTTAAATTTTCTTTCGGAAAAGATTTCCCCCGCTGCCGTCTAAATAATAAACGCTCCCTCCGCAGGAAATACTCCTATTCGGTTCCCCGTCGATTATTTCAAGAGCCGCATAGTTCTCTATCCCATATGCCCGATATCTGTTTTTTACAACAATTTCGTCAAACTCTTTCCGGTCGTCGTAATGAGGAGAAACGACAACCTTAATCCACCCCAAACCGTCATACAAAGAATATTCGTCCTCGACAACCGAATCGGAATACATTTTTTCAAACCAGCAAATCGCGCCTGCCGAAAGACCGCAAATAATCTTCCCGCGCTCATACGCTTCCCTGATTAACGGAGTTATTCCACTCTTCCGCCATTGTTCGAGCATAAATACTGTGTTACCGCCTCCAACGTATATAAAATCGGCTTTATCAAATTTATCGCGCATTTTATCGATATTGATTTCCCGACCGACGGTAAGCGCAACGTCCGTTTTTATATCGAAAAGCCCCGTATACACTTTATGAAAGGTATTATAATAGGGCATACAGTCATGGCTCGCCGTGGGGATAAACAGTCCGCATGCACGCCGTACCCCCGCCGCCTTTTTCGCTTCGCCTGCGATATATTCCTCTATCCCGAGCGTTTCGCGTGATTTCAGTTCCCCTCCGCCGATTGCGATAATCCGTTTTTCAGCCATCGATTTTTTCCGCGCCGCCCCTATTTTCTTCCGCCGCAATTTCTTCCGCAGCGCCGATCCCCGCCGTCCTGTCCACAGGAATGGAAAAAATAATTCCGCCCGCTTCCGTCTTTAATCCGACGCGTTCGGAAAGCGCGTTCATGATGGCGAGTTTTCCTTCCCGCTTGGAAAGAATCAAAAGAAGCTCCTGTTCTTTTGCGAGTGTAATCCCGATAAACTGTTCCGCTTTCGCATTTTCGAGCGAACGGGCACGGATAATCGTACCGCCCGCAGCTCCCGCGGAACGCGCCGCCTCCATCGCTTCGTCCGTCAAGTTGGAATCGACCGCAGCTATGATTAAATCGTATTTTCTCCCTTCGTTATTCATGATTTTACTCCCGTTAACCGTTTTATTCGCAGCCGCGCGGACAAGACCGCCCGCTATAATATCAGATACCGCCGAAAGCGGCACGGTGAAAGATATTCCCCTCCCCACTAAGTACAGCGACATCTTTTCCCGAATCTCATGCAAAATTAATTCCTCGTCGCTTTCGGGAAAGAGCGAGAAAACAACCGCCTTTTCCGTTTCGCCGATTCCGAGATAATCGAGTACCGCGGAACGCGCCGTTCCTCTGCCAGCAAACGTAAAACTGAGCGTTACCGAAAAATCATCTAAGATTTCTTTCAAAACGACGTCGTCCTTCTGATTGACAACGCTGATGAGCAGCTTTGTACGGTTTCCGCGCGGCGCAGACTTTGCGCCGGAACGCCCCTCCTTTTCGTTAATCGCCTTTATTTTTCCTTTTACGCTTTCCGACGCGGTTTTCACGCGGAAAGTCGCCTTCTTATTTTCCGCCATTCAATCCACCTCGTATTCTAATATTTTTTCCTCTACGGAAAGGAATGTACGCTTTATTTTGCTCGTTTTGCGCTTATACCGTATTCCGAGAACCTGAATGGAGATGAGCGGAGCGAGCGCGACGAACGCAACGCATCCGAACGCCTGCGTCATAATTGCGGCGGGAGCGAGCACGTTGCAAGCGCCGATCGCCATGGGCAGCACGAACGATGAGACCATTGCGCCGCTTGCCACGCCGCCCGAGTCAAACGCAATACCCGTAAAAATTGGCGGCGTAAAAAAGGTAAGAACAAGCGCGACGGCATATCCCGGAATCAAGATCCACATGATATTGATTCCGGTTAAGATACGCGTCATTGCAAGCCCGATAGCAAGGCACACACCGATACACAGCCCTTTCTTCATGGCAGAAGAACTGATCGCTCCCGCCGACATGCGCTCGACCTGCTTGTTGAGAACGTGGACGGCAGGCTCCGCCGCCACGACGAAATAGCCGATCAAAAGTCCGACCGGAATGAGCAACCAACCGCCCCACAGCTCGGCAAGAATTTTTCCGATTTGTCTGCCGACGGGCATAAAGCCGACGTTTGCGCCCGTGAGAAACATCACAAGCCCGACAAACGTATAAAGAAACCCAAAGATAATCCGAAGAATCTGTTTTTTACGGAACGACCGCGTTCCAAGTTGAAAGAAAAGGAAAAATACCAAAATCGGGCTGATTGCGATTGCGACTTCAAGCGCGTAATCCCCGAATCCGTGCAGATATTCGAAGAACACGCCGCGCGTCTCGGTAACGGAAACCAATTCGTTTACGGGATATTCGATGCTTTCGATGTTGAAGATAACTCCGAGCGTTAAGACAGCGATAATCGGTCCGACACTGGAAAGAGCGACTAACCCGAAGGAATCGTCCTGCCCCTTCTTATCGCTTCGGATAGAAGCAACGCCAACGCCGAGGGAGATGATGAAGGGAACGGTCATCGGTCCCGTAGTAACACCGCCCGCATCAAAGGAAACCGCCCAAAAACCTTTCGGAACGAATATGCTCAAAATGAACGCCGCAGCGTAAAAGAGAATGAGAAGAAGGGAAAGTCTAATCCTGAACACGATGCGGAGCATGGCAATTAAGAGAAAAATACCGACGCCCACCGCAACGGTAAAAATCAGCAAATAATTCCCGAGCGGCGTGCGCTCCGCAACGGCGGGGACCTGTTCGGCAAGGATCTGCAAGTCGGGTTCGGCAATCGTAACGATAATACCGATGACGAACGATAAAAGAGCAATTAGCCAGATTTTCCGCGAATGCGTAAGCGTGGAACCGATTTTCTCGCCGATGACAAGCATGGACATATCGGCGCCGAGCGTAAAGCAGCCCATTCCCACGATAAGCAGAACGACGCCGACCGTAAAGAGAACGAACGTTCCCGTATCGAGCGGCGTAAAAGTCATGCTTAAAATAATGATTATAAGGGCAATGGGAATGATCGAGGTAAGCGATTCGATGATCTTATCCCTTAGAGCTTTTGTCATTCTTTCCTCCGAACAGCGTCTGCGTCGTGCGTTTTATTTATTATATTTCCGCTCGATCTCAGTTATTTTACCGATTCTGCGGCTGTGCTTTTCCTCCCCCGAGAAAGGCGTTTCCAAAAATGTTTTAACGATTTCAAGAGCAAGATTGATGCCCGTAATCCCTCCGCCGAGCGCGAGAACGTTGGCGTCGTTATGTTCCCGCGTCATACGCGCGACAAACGGTTCCGTACACAGTGCGCAGCGGATGCCCGGAACTTTATTCGCCGCAATGCTGATGCCGATTCCCGTCGTGCAGACGAAAATCCCCTTATCGCACTCTCCGCGCGCAACCGCCTCTGCGGCAAGTAGTGCAAAATCCGGATAATCGCACGAGCATTCCGTCGTCGTTCCGAAGTCCACCGCATCAAATCCTTTCTTTTCCAGATAGGCGAGAACTGCGTTTTTAAGCGCCAAACCGCCGTGATCGCAACAAAGTGCAACTTTCATAAATTACCTCCCGATTTCTCAGAAATTATTCTTCACCGATTCTAAGCGCCGTTATGACGCGGGGTAGACATTCCCTTATATTGCGGAGCGTAACGCGATACACGTCTATTCCGCCGCCGTACGGGTCGGGAATTTCCCGCCCGCAAAGCGCATATATGCTCGTAACGTTAGGGAACGCTTTCAAGGCATTCCTCTGTGCTTCCGTCATGCAGACGACGGCAAACGCATCTTCTATCATTTTTTCTGTGAGTCTGCGGGAGGAAAACGTTTCCGAAAAAGGTATTTTCGCTTCCGCAAGCGCCTGCGCGCTGTTCGGTGAAATCGCACTCCCCTCTTCCGCCTGTAATCCGGCGGACAAAACGGTATACCATCTTATTTTACGGCGTTTCAGCTCGTGCCGCAAAGCCGCCTCTGCCATGGGCGAACGGCAGGTATTTCCCGTGCAGACGAAAATGATCTTCTTATGCTTCATTTACTCTCCCCGACAGGCGCGCGTCAATCGGTTGAGCACGCCGTCCATCACACCGCCCCTGCCCTTCGGCTCAACAGCGATTATGAGCGTATATCCCTCTTCTCCGCGGTGCAGACAATCATAGAGATTGTGCGCCATTTCCTCCGGAGAATCACCTAAATCAAGCGTTTCATAGCCCGCAAATTCCGCCGTAAGCGAATGCTCACAGAGAATAACGGGACGCCCGTCCGAAACCGTTTCTTCGGAATATAATTTCTCCGCACGTTCATAATCGCCGACGGAGACATAAGCCGTCTTGCAGCGCGGCGAATAGTGTTTATAAGCCATACCGGGGCTTTTGGGTCTTTCCCCTTCCGCCATTTTATATACGCCGCAATCGCCCGCGACGGACGCAATCATCTCCCGCGTAACGAGCCCCGCGCGCAAAATCTGCGGAATTTTCCCCGTGCAGTCGAGAACGGTGCTCTCGATGCCGCCCGCACAGGCTCCGCCATCCAAAATAAGCGGAATTTTTCCCTTGAAATCTTCGTATACGTGCCTTGCCGTAACGGGCGAAATATGCTTGCTGACGTTCGCGCTCGGCGCGGCGATCGGAAGATCGACTGCCCGAAGAAACGCCTGCGCCGTTCGGGAAGAAGGCACGCGCACGGCGAGCGTATTCAGTCCGCAGGAAACGTATTTGCTCGCTTTTCCCGTAGAGGGAAAAACCATCGTCAGAGGCCCCGGACAAAAAGCCGCAAGTAATTTTTCCGCATAAGACGGCATTTTGTCGGTCAATGCCGAAATATCGTAATCCTTATGAACGTGCACGATAAGGGGATTGTCGGCAGGTCTGCCCTTCAACTCGAATATGCGACGCACCGCTTCGTCAGAGCGCGCGTCCGCGCCCAATCCGTAAACGGTTTCCGTATGAAAGGCGACGACCTCGCCTTTTTCGATTAATGTTTTCGCCCACGCGAGCGCTTCCCGCGAAGCCTCGGATATCACCGTTTCCATATCAATCGAAGGGAAGCCCGTTTTCCTCTTCGGGCGGAACCGGAAAGGCTTCTTCCGCGGAAGGATTTTCCCACTCCTTTTCGGGAGGCTTTTTACCGTACTGCGGTTCTTCCGTGGGCTGCCCCTGCGCTTCCACGTCGACAAACTTTGTGCATTCGCCGATAAAGCGCAGCTGTATTCTCCCGCAGCTGCCGTTTCTGTGCTTTGCGATAATGAGCTCTGCCGCGCCCTTCACGATTTTTCCGCTCGCCATTTCTTCGGGGGTCGCCGTCGCGTCGGGGCGGTTGATGAACATGACGATGTCCGCGTCCTGCTCGATCGCGCCCGATTCGCGGAGGTCGGAAAGCTGCGGCTCTTTGGTCTGAATACGGCGGAGCTGGGAAAGCGCGATGACTGGCACGTCCAGCTCCTTCGCCATAATTTTCAGTTCGCGTGTGATGGAGGCGATTTCCTGCTGCCTGTTGTCGCTCCCCGCAAATTTTCCTTCCCCGCCCATGAGCTGAATATAGTCGATCATAACGAGATCGAGATTGCCCGCAGTGCTCTTCAAACGGCGGCATTTGGATAAAATCTGATTAGGCGTTATGCGGGAAGAATCGTCGATATATATTTTACTCTTCTGCAAACGGTCGCTCGCAAGCATAAGATTTTTCCACTCTTTTTGCACGAGCTTGCCCGAAAGCGCCTTTTCCATGCTGACTTCGGCATAGGCGCACAAGAGTCTTTGTACGATTTGAATGCGCGGCATTTCCAGAGAGAATACGGCGCATACCTTGCCCTTTCTGAGCGCGGCGTTTTCCACGATATTCATAGCGAGCGAGGTTTTCCCCATACCGGGACGCGCCGCAAGCACGATGAGATCGGACTTTTGCAATCCGTTGGTCGTGCGGTCGAGATGACGGAAGCCCGTTTCCACGCCGCGGAACGCGTCAGGATCCGATTGAATGCTTTCGAATTTTTTAATCACCTGCTGAATGATTTCGCCGTCCTCCATTCCTGAAAGAGCGGTGCTGTCCCCCCGTTTGGAGATATCGTAAACGGCCTTTTCAGCAAAGGAGAGCGCGTCCCGCTCCTCCGGTCCCTTCATGCTGTTTTCGATAATATCCTTTGCCGCACGGATGAGCGTACGGTTGACCGAGTCGCGCTTTATAATGTCGTAATACTGCCTGAAATTCGCCGCCGAAGGTACGGACTGCGCAAGTTCCGTAATATACGTAAGCCCGCCCGCCTTTTCCAGCGCCGCTTCGTGCTCCAAACGGTCGGTAAGCGTAACGACGTCGACGGGTTTCCGCCCGCCGTACACCGCGCGCATTGCACCGAGAATGATTTTATGCGAATCTTGATAAAAATCCTCTTCGTGAAGCGTTTCCAACAAATCGGGCTGTATCTCCGCGTCGATGAGAATACAACCGAGGAGCGCCGCCTCTGCGTCTAAATTGTGCGGCATCTGATTGACTGCCATATTTCTCCTTTGTACGGGCGAATCCCGTTACATGAGTTTTTCAAACTCTCCGAGCGTGCGCTTGAATTCTTCCATCGCCGCCGCAAACGTGCGCTTGTCGGTGAGGTCGGCTCCCGCAATTTTAAGAAGCGAAACGGGATCGGTGCTGCATCCGCCCGAGAGAAACTTGAAATAATTCTTTACGGCGGGCTCGCCCTCTTTCAGAATCTTATTCGCAATCGCGATGGCGGCGGTAATGCCCGTCGCGTATTTGTAAACGTAGAAAGAACGGTAGAAATGCGGAATGCGCGCCCATTCGATTTCAATCTCTTTATCGTGCGTTACCGCGTCGCCGTAATATTTGCGGTTGAGTTCCAGATAAGCGGCGGAAAGATTGTCTTTGTTAAGCGGTTCTCCGCGCTCCGCCATTGCGTGCGCTTCCTGCTCGAACTGCGCAAACTGCGTCTGACGAAAGAGCGTCGTGCGGATCATATCCATGAAGTAATTGAGTAGATATTTTTTGAGATTTTCGTCCTTGGTAGTGTTTTTCAGATGTTTAAGCAAAAGCACTTCGTTTACCGTACTTGCTACCTCCGCGACGAAAATTTTATAATCGCACTTCGCAAACGGTTGGTTTGCGTTGGAGAAATAGGAGTGAATGGCATGCCCCATTTCGTGCGCGATGGTAAATACGTCGTGCGTGGTCTTCTGATAATTGAGAAGCACAAACGGATGGTTGCCGTAAATGCCGATGGAATAAGCGCCGTTCCGCTTGCCTTCCGTCTCGCACACGTCGATCCAACGCTCGTCTCTACCCTTTTTCAGAAGCTCGCCGTACTCTTTGCCGAGCGGCGCAAGCCCTTCGAGCACGAGGTCGAACGCCTCTTCGTAGGAAAGGCGCAGCTCCGCGTCCTCTACAAGCGGGATATGCAAGTCATACATGTGCATTTCATCGTAGCCGAGCGCCTTTTTCCTGTCCGCCATATAGCGGTGCATGAGCGGCGCGGCTTCGTTGACGCACTCCACAAGATTTTCGTAAACCGATTGATTGACGTCCTCTTCGAAGAGAGCCGCTTCGAGACAGGAACCGTACCCGCGTACGTTCTTATAGAAAATATCCTTTTTCACGTTTCCGAAATAGGTTGTCGCGAGCGTGTTGATGATTTTGCGGTACGCGGAATAGTATAGCGCAAACGCCTCCGCACGCTTTTCCCTATCCTTCCCGCTCATGATAACGGAATACAATCCGTGGGAAAGCTGCTGTTTTTTTCCGTCGTATTCGATTTCTGGCAAATTGAGTTCGGCGTTGTCGAGCATTTCAAACACGTCGCCCGCGGCGTCCATGACCTCGCCCGTCTGTGCAAGAATTTTTTCTTCTTTTTCCGAAAGAACGTGCTTTTTACGCGCGATAAGGCGGGTAAGCGCATAATCGTAATCCTTCAATCGCTCGTCTTTTGCGAGCGCGGAAAGCGTCTCATCGGAAAGTGCGGTGAGCTCGGGCACGGCGAACGCCGTTTCCGACCCCATGCGCGTGAACAGATTAGATACTTTTGCGAGATAGGAATTGTATTTTGCAACGCGGACGTCCTCGTCGTGGTGCAAAAACGCATATAAATACACGCGGAGCAATTTAACGGAATAATCGTCCTCCGCACGAAAATAAGCGAGAATGTTTTCCGCATTTTTCAACGTACCCTGATATTTTTTGAAATCAAGCTCCTTTTCCAATGCGGCATACGCCTTTTCCCACGCTTCGTCGTTTTTGAATACGTCGGAAACCTTCCAGATATACTTCTTATCTACTTCTTTGCGTTCCATGCTCTTCTCCTTTTAATTTTTGAAACTGTGTATGGGCGCGGGGATCAATCCGCCCCTCTTAATAAATTTACTTGCATCCCCCGTGTGAACGGGCATGACGGGCGCTTCGCCCAAAAGTCCGCCGAAGCACACCTTGTCTCCCACCGTTTTATTCGGGGCGGGAATGAGGCGGACGGCGGTCGTCTTGTTGTTGATCATGCCGATGGCGGCTTCGTCCGCAATGATAGCGGAAATCGTAGAAGCGGGCGTATCGCCGGGAACGGCGATCATATCCAATCCGACCGAACAGACGCATGTCATCGCCTCCAACTTGTCGATACCGATTTTTCCCGCCGCCGCGGACTCTATCATGCCGATGTCCTCCGAAACGGGAATGAACGCGCCCGAAAGCCCGCCCACGCGGGACGAAGCCATTACGCCGCCCTTCTTGACCGCGTCGTTCAGCATGGCGAGGCACGCCGTTGTTCCGTGCCCGCCGACGACTTCAAGCCCCAGTTCTTCGAGGATATGCGCGACGGAATCGCCGCGGGCGGGCGTAGGCGCAAGCGACAGATCCACGATACCGAACCGCGCATTTAACCGCTTTGCCGCTTCGCGCGCAATGAGCTGCCCGGCACGCGTGATTTTGAACGCCGTGCGCTTTATGACTTCCGCCGCATCCGTCAAATCGGCATCGGGAACGCCCTTCAACGCGTGCTGCACGACGCCGGGACCGGATACCCCCACGTTGACTACGGTATCCGCCTCGCCAACGCCGTGGAATGCGCCCGCCATGAATGGATTGTCTTCGACCGCATTGCAGAACACCACGAGTTTCGCGCAGCCCTTGCCGTCCTCTTTCACTGTCAGCCGCGCAGTTTGTTTGATAATTTCGCCCATTCTGCCGACGGCGTCCATATTTATGCCCGAACGGGAAGAACCCACGTTGACCGAAGAACACAGGCGTTCGGTAGAAGCGAGCACTTCGGGAACGGTATTTAAGAATATATCCTCATAATCGGCGGTACCCTTATGGACGAGGGCGGAATATCCGCCGAGGAAGTCGATCCCCAGCTCCTTTGCCGCCCTATCGAGCACGGCGCCGACGAGCGCGCTCTTTTCGGGAAACGCCGCGGTAATCAGAGAAACGGGCGTTACCGAAACGCGCTTGTTCACGATGGGAATACCGTATTCCGCCGAAAGATCGCATGCCGTTTTTACAAGTTTTTCCGCTTTTTTGCATACGCGGTCGTAGACGGCGCGCGCCGTTTCTTCCGCGCTTTCCCGAATGCACGGCAACAGGGAAATGCCCATCGTAACCGTACGGATATCGAGATGTTCCTTTTCGATCATATCGATCGTTTCAAGTACGTCGTATTGATTAAACATTTTCGCTCCCGCTTTGATTATACGTTGTGCATGGCGTTGAAAATGTCCTCGTGCTGAATGCGCACGGACATTCCGATTTGACGCCCCATTTCCTCGCAGTCCTTTGCGAGCTCAGCAATACTCAGTTGGCTTTCCGAAGTATCCACCATCATGATCATGGCAAACTGATCCCCCAGTATCGTTTGGGAAATATCCTCGATATTCACGTTTCTTTCCGCGAGGAAACAGCTTACTTTTGCGATAATTCCACGCTTATCCGTTCCCGTAACCGTAACGACAGCACGCATATATTATTCTCCTTTTTCCGACGCTTCCGTCGGTTCGTATTCGATCAGCAGGTTTCCCTGAGAAACGAGCCTTGCCGATTTCCCCTCTTCGAAAGGGGGGAAGTCCTTTTCGCCGTCCACAAAAATTTGACGGATCATTTCCTCGTCGCTCTTGGTGTTCTTCACCGAAAAAGTCGCGACGTTCACGTCTACCCCGTCGCGAGTTGTCCAATCTTCGATCCCCGCAAAAGGAAGCACGGAGTATTCCTTCAAGCCAACGGATATAAATTTAAGCATTTTACAATAGGCGCTGCTCCGCTTAAAGCATATTCCCATATACGGAAAACAAAAGATTAGATAGAGCGCGACCAAAATGCAAGTTACGCAAATAACCCATGTGCCGTTTGGATCGTTGTAAGGAAGAGAAACATAGTAAACGAACAACGCGATAACGCCTGCAAGCGTCGCCGCGCTCACGCCCAAAAAAATCGCGAGCAGTTTTCTCCTCTGCATGACTGCGTTCCATAAATCCCGATCGGAATAAATTTTTATCATCCGGCTTTCTCCTTATAATCCGTTCTTATGTAATCCCACCCGCCGCCGTTTCGGCGGAACAGTTCGTATCTGTCCTCATACTCCGCAAACAGATAACCCGCATGCCCTTCCACCTCGAAGTAACGCGGAAAAACGGGGAATATCTCCTCTTTGCTTCCCGTAATTTCTTCCCGGACGAAGGCGGGGGTGTCCGTTTCCTCTTCCTTCACGCGCTTTGCCTGCTCGTCCAAAGATTTGCGAAGAAACTTTTCGCGGAACGCTTTCGCCCAAAAGAAAACGGTTATCAGGCAACATAGCGCGAACCCGACCCAGAAATATGCCGCGCCGAAGCCTGAAAAAGAGCGAAATAACAATTGTACAATACCGCAAACGACAAGATAGAGCGCAAGCAGGCGAATGCGGAAAAATTTAAGGATATTATACACGATTTTCAGCAGCAATGCAAGCAAATGCACGATGGCGCCGATCCCCGCGCTCAACATCCGAAACAGCGTTTTCATTCTTTCACCCGAAGAAAATCGTTACTCGGCAATAAACAGAACGCCGAGCGTATTCCTTCCGCAATGTCCTGTAATCACGGAGCCCGCGACCGTTTCGATCACCTCGTCGAAGTCGAATAACTGCGATACTTTTTCCTTCGCGCAGTTGACGAGATTTTCGTCCGCGCTGCTGTGCGTGATGAAACAGCGGGTCTTATCGTAAGCGGGATATTGCTCCGCAAGGTCTGCAATATAATTGGAAATACACTTTTCCATATTCCCCTTATACTTTTTCAAGGCGACGAGCTGACCGTCCACCATCTCGATAAGGGGATGAATTTTCAACAAATTCGCGCCGTACATCGCCATGCGCGAACAGCGCCCGCCTTTATAGAGATAGTCCAATCTGTCGGGAATAAAAGAGGTATTGATTTTGGGAGCGAGCGCGCTCACGGCGGGCACGATTTCTTCCGCCGTCATGCCCTTGCTTACAAAATCGCACGCCTTCATGATCATGAGCCCCTGCCCACTGGAAAGCGCCTTACTGTCCACGACGAAAACTCTTCCTTTGAATTTTTCCGCCGCGGCAAGCGCGTAATCGTGCGCGGAGGAAGATTTGCGGGAAATATTGAAATGAATGACCGTCTTTCCTTCGTCGACATATTTTCCGAAAAACTCCTCGTAATCCCCGATACTCGGCGCCGCCGTTTTGGGAAGCTCGCCCGTCTTTTCTACGTAATCGAAAATATCCTGCGGAACGATGTTCACGCCGTCCAAGTGCGAGGAATATCCCAAAATGACGGAAAGAGGCATAATGCCGATTCCGTGCTTTTCGATTTGACTACCCAAGTCGCAGGTACTGTCTGCCGTAATTTGAATCTTCATAATTTTCCTCCGTTAATATCCGAACAAGTTTTTGAACCAATTGCCGACGCCGTTTCTGAAATTTTCCCATCCTGTTGAAATTCCCTTGATGGAAATCGCCCAATCGGGCACGACTCCCACGACGTCGTCATATCGATAACAGCCGAGCACGCGCGCGTCCGTGCTGTTCCCGCGATTATCGCCGAGAAAGAATATCTCCCCTTCCCCGACTTCCCATTCGATACGCTCCCCGTCGGTACCGAGCGAGGTGCGGTAGGTATCGCCGTAAGCGTACGGCTCTTCAAGCTGCGTAAAATCCTCCTGCCCCGAATAGCGCACGTAAACCTTTCCCCCCTCGATACGCACGCAGTCGCCTTCAACGGCAATCAAGCGCTTAATGAGTCTGTCGCCAGAAAGTTTATCTCTGATTGCATATTCGGAAACGTCGATAATGATAACGTCGCCGCGCTCTGCTTGAAATTCTTTGAGCGAATACACGTAGTCGCCGTTGGAAAAAGTATGTTCCATAGAACTGCCCGAAATATCCACTACGTAGCAATGTGCGTTCAGCCAGGCCTCGCAAAACAAAAATACGGCGGAAAGAAGCAGAAATACGACAAGAAGGATCCCGCAGAGAACGCCGTATTTGCTATTCGGTTGTTTCTCGTTGAGCATGCGCGGACGCGCAACTCCGCTCATAAGTCCTCCTTTTTTCCGACCCGCTTGACGCGCTTTTTCAGCTCGTCGGGCGTGAGCATGACGACTCGCCCGCAGGTAAGACATTTTATTTTATAATCCGCACCCGTACGTACGACTTCCCAGTTCCTTCCGCCGCAAGGGTGCGGTTTTTTGGTTTCCACAACGGCGCCCAGCTCGATCAAAGCCATATTACGTTATTGAAAAGAACTTCCCCCTCCATCAAAAATACGACGGAAAACGCCCGCACAAAATCGGGAAGAGACGCACCCGTCTCAGACTTAAAATCACTCGCTTCAAGGTTGAGTTTTTTCCATTTTCCGCCGCCCGCGATTTTCGTCCTGTACGAATATCCGACCTGCTCTCCGTCGTCAGTGTAAAATACGATCTCTACACCGGCGTCTTCTTTGGCATATGCGTCCAACTGGAAAATCGCGTTTTCCGGCGCGGCATAACGCTCTTCTCCGACGCGGTAGGAAACGAGCCCCGCGGCGCTCGTGATCCCCTTGATCCCGCCGTAACCGTCGACAAGCCGAACGTCCGCATCCGAGCCTTCAGCAAAGCAGTCGGCAATCGAACGGGCGCGGCGGCGGTGCGCGCAAAATCCGTTCAGTCCGTCCGCCGAAGAATAGATGATCCTACTCTTCGGGCAGGCGTTTTTATAGGCGCGCTTTAACGTAATTTCCATAATTTTGGAAGTTACGCTGAAACCGTTGGAATAGCGCACGAAGGAATAGACGAGCACTTTGTCGCTCTTTTTATAAATACTTAGAGGAAAAATTCCGACGTTTCCCTGCGCGTCCTCCGCGCGGCCGAGCACACGCGTCCAATCGCGCGAAGTCGCCCCCGTGATCTTTTCCGTATAGAAAATTCCGCATTCGTCGATTTCGCCGTCTTTGTCGAATTCCCCCTTCACCACAAGATTGCCCTCTTCGTCTTCTCCCGCCGAAACACTGATCGGCTTACTGATAAAGGCGGAACGCCCCTTCAAATATTTGTCGAGGAAAAGATTAAGGTTGAACAGTGAGTGCGCGCCGATCAAACCGTTCCCGTGCGAGGAGAACAGAATGGCCTTTTCCGCCGCGGGATTGATTTGCTGAAAGGTATCATAAACCCTGTCGTAGCTGTATTTTTTATCGTTGATAGCGGACAGCATGAGCACCGGACATTTCACGTAGGGCGCATAGCTCTGTGAATCGATCCCCGCGATAAAGCGGTGCCGCTCTTCGTCGAACGCGTGATTTTCGTTTTCCCCGAATTTTTCCAAACCGCGATAAGCAAGCCACCCCGCCGCGCAGACGGAAATGATACAAGAAAAATCGGCGTACGGCGCGACCTTCCAGAGCACTTCTCCACCCATTCGTATCCCGATCGCGCCGAATTTTGTAACTTCCTTCTTTTCCGAAAGATACCGCGCGCCGTACCGCGCGACGGCTGCCCATTCGTACCAGCTCGTCTCTTTGGCGGTCGGCTCGGCAAAAGCGATATGTCTGCCCGCCCGCGCAAGATTGGCATAATCCACGTCCTCGGGATATACGGTATGGCGGTCGGTGCCGTCATCTCCGCAGTAATCGGGGCAGAATACGGCGTACCCGCGCGAAGTGAGCCGCTCGATAAATTTCATATCCGCGGGAAATCCCGCTTCGAACAGCACCATAACGGCGGGATATTCCCCCGCACCCTTCGGCGTGAAATAATGCGCAAAAATTTTCACCCGACCTTTTTCCGTCCGTCTTCCGCCGATATAGAGTTCGCGGTGGACGATCTCCCCTTCTTCCCGCTCGGAAACGATCTCCTCGTCGAGGGGGAGCGCGCCGTCGAAATCCTTCCAAAGAGTTACGGGCGTTAAAATTACGTTAGCCACAAATATACCTCACTCTGCCGTTATTCGGGAACCGCGCTTTTCGGTTGCCTTTTCCACCGAAAGCTTACGCGCGATTCTGTGTTTCAGTTCTTCCACATGGGAAATAATGCCGATTGCAAAATGCTCGTTTTTCAATTTTTCCAAACTGTCCATGACCGTATCCACCAGCCGTTCGTCTAGCGTGCCGAAGCCCTCGTCGAGAAAGAAAAATTCCACGGGGCGCATGGAACGCGCGCATATCTCCGCGCTGAGCGCAAGCGCTAAGGAGAGAGATACGAGAAAAGTTTCCCCGCCCGACAGTGTATATACCCCGCGAAGCGCGCCGCCGTTGAAGTTATCTCCGACGAAAAATCCCTTGTCATAGCGGAGAAAATACCGTCCGTCCGTCAAAGAAAGGAGTCGATTGCTCGCATTAAGCGCCACATTTTGAAGATACTCTTCGGCGACAAACTCCATAAATTTATTTCCTTCCAGCAGCTTTTTCAACCGTTCGGAAGTTTCCGCCTGTTTTTTAACGCGATTGTATTCCTTTTCCAACGCCCGCTTCTTTTCCAAGGCTTCTTCCCCGCGGCGCGCTTCGTCGCGCTTTAAGGCGAGTTCCCGCGTGCATTCGTCTGTTTTGCGCACGCACGCTTCCAATATACTTCTGCAATCGGTCAATTTTTCTTGCGTACCTTCGGTAAGTTCTTCCGCTTCCAATTCCTTTTTTCGCGCAGTAACCGCGGCATATTCTTCCTTAAACTTTTCTATGCGAAGCTTTGCTGCCTGCGGCTGACCGAACGCGCTCAAAAGCTCCTCCGCCTGCCCGACGCACTCGAATCCGCCCGAGGAAAGCGCTTCAAAAAGTCGCTTTTCCGCCTGTTCCAGGTTGCTTTTTGCCGCGTTGAATTTTTCTTCCGCGGCGGCGAGCGCCGTTGCCGCATACGACCGTACCTGCGTCGCCCTACGCAGCGAATCGGCGCGCAAAGCCTTTTCCTTTTGCTTTTCCGCCAGAAGGCGTTCAGCTTCTTGCAGGGGTATGCGGTCTTCACCCAGCCGCACTTTCAGTTCTTCGCACTCCCCGCGCAGACGGTTTCCTTCCGCCGCGAGCTGCGCGAG
The DNA here is from genome assembly GCA_910586675.1 of uncultured Christensenellaceae bacterium. Lineage (GTDB taxonomy): Bacteria > Bacillota > Clostridia > Christensenellales > Borkfalkiaceae > Gallimonas. Next base: position 18,774 of record CAJUJO010000022.1, read on the forward strand.
CTTTTCCGTGTGCGCGCGATATAAACCGTTTTTCTTTTCCAAGGCGAGCATCTCTGCGTTGAGCTCCAAACGGGCGCGCTCCCTTGTTTCAAACTGTTGTTTAATACGGGAAAAATCTGTTTTTTCCCCAAGCGAAAAACGCGAATATTTTTCCGTTAACGGCACCGCATCGGGCGCAATCACGGGATGGCGCCGCGTCAGCTCTTGCAGTTCTTTCGCAAAGACGGCGTATTCCGCGCGTAAGAGCTCGGCTTTCCCGTGCGTTTCCGCATACGCGATAAAGTTTTCTTCCCCCAATTCCGCAAGACGGGCGTTCAGCGCGTCCCGTTCCTTTTCGTAGAAAAAATCCTGAAATTTATTCTTTTCCGCAGCGTATTCCCGGCGCACTTCGCCGAGCTTACGCTCCGATTCCGCGAGCGTTTTTTCTGTAAGCGCGTCCGCTTCCGCCCGCGCCTTGATTCCCGAAAGCCTAACGATTTCAGCATCGGTTTTCTCCGTATCCCACGCGGAACACTCCGAGAAACGTTTTTCCGCCCCTTCCCATTCGCGTTTCGCCGCATTGAGCACTTTTTCCGAATCCGCATATGATTTTTGCGTGGCTGCCGCTTCTTTATCCGATTTGACTACGGCATTTGCATATTCCAAACCGCTTATTTTCTTTTCCAAAGCAAGAATTTCTTCCCGCTCTCCGTCCATGACCTGCAAACGGGAGGCTATGCGAAAATATGCTTGCTGTTTTTCGACAAGAGAAGAAATCCTCTTTTCCTCGGCGCGGGCGCGCTCAGACTCCTCCCTCAGAATACGCTCCCGGACCGCGAGGATCTCCGTCTGCTCTTTCAGCGCTGCATTCCCCGCTTCGGTGATTTCCGCGTACGGTTCCAAACGGGCTTCCAGAACGTTTTTCTCCCCGGCGAGCGCGGCATTTCGCGCGTTGGCTTTTTTTATCAGGCGTTCCCCGTATTCTTCCAAATCGAACAAACGGGAAACGAGTTTCAGCCGATCGGAACGCTGCGCTTTGACGAACTGCGCGAACTCCCCCTGCGGAAGGGCGATGCACTTTTCAAAATCGCGCTGTTCCAATCCGATAATGCGTTCGAGAAGGGCGTTGCTCTCGCGCACGCCTTCGGACAGGGCGAGCAGCTTTTCCCCGCCGCGCTCGTAAACACGCACGCTCTGCACGGCGTTTTTCCGCTTTAATTCGCGCTCGACGCGGAACGCCCGCCTTCTGCCTTCGTATACGATACGGAACTCGAAGATGACGTACGCCTTATCCGCTTTATAATTGATAATATCGGAAACGCTTCCCGATCGGGAGCGCGCGACACCGCCGTAAAGCGCAAAGCCAATCGCATCGAGCACGGTGCTCTTGCCCGAGCCGGTATCGCCAAAGATACCGAATATCCCGTAATCAAGCAGTGCCTCAAAGTCCACTTCCGCACGCTCGGAGAAAGAATTGATTCCGCAAAACTCCAAATATATCGGTTTCATGCTTCCTCCATCAGCGATAAAAAGGCTTCGTTTAACTCGTCCGAAGGCTCCGCGCCGTAAACGGAACGGTAATATTCCGTAAACAATTGCCCCGCGGACAGCGCGGAACGGCAAACGACGGGCGCCGCAGAGGAAGAGCTCACCTGCGCAACGAGAGAAACCAAACCTTCATTTGCTTCCCGAAGCGCCTGCGTTTCCGACGAGGTAAGCGGCGCTGTAAGGTGAAGCGTCAGCTCGATATAGCAATCGGGGTACTCGGGCAAAAGACGAAGCGCGGCCTCCACGCCGTTGCTCTCCAAGCGCACAAGCTTTTTTCCCGCGGTAATCGGTATCTGACGGATATCGGCGATCTCCACCCCCTCCGTACGAAAGAGGACGACCGACTTTTCCGTGTCGGCTTCGTCAAAGGAATATTGAAGCAGCGAACCGCTGTAATAGGCATTGTTTCCGACTTTCTGCCTTTTGTGAAGATGCCCGAGCGCAATATATCCGCCTTCGGGCAGACAATAGAGCGGTACGGCGCGCGCGCCGCCGAGATCGATATCCCGCTCGCTCTCGCTCGTTTTGCCGCCCGCGACAAAGAGGTGCGTAAGCAAAATATGCGCCGCGTCGCCTCGGTATTCCGCCTCTCCGCGCGCGATCCAGCGAGAAACCTTCTGAGAAAAACTTTCTTCCGTCTTTTCCTCGCGGAAGCGCGCTTCGTTCGGATAAGGCAGCGCGTTGACGTATACGCGTTCACCCGCAGCGTTTTCCATTACGAGAAAGCCTTCCCCCGACGCGACCGCGCGCACGGGGCGGCTGCCGCCGCAGGGAAAAACCTTCGGTTTATTCCCGAAAATATAAATACCCTGCTCTTCCGCAAGCGGTGCGCTCGCCGAAAGGCGCACGCCGTCGTCGTGGTTTCCGCTGACGATAATTACGGCGCGGCGATCCCCCGCAAGCTTTTTCGCGGCGCGGTAAAAGACCTCCTCCGCTTCGGAGGGAGGCAGAAAGGTATCGAACACGTCGCCCGCAACGAGGACGAGCTCGACATTTTCCCTATCGCAAATTTGCGAAAGTTCATCGAGCACGGAAATCTGTTCGGGAAGCCGTTCCCTATCCATGAGCCGCTTGCCGAGATGCCAATCGGAAGTGTGAAGAACGTTCATTCTTACCGCCGCTAATCGGAAATTTATCCGATACGCAAAAAATACTTTGCTTTTGCGCGAGGATATGATATACTATTATACAACGGCTTGCGGAAAAAAGCAAGCATATGCTTGGAGTTAGCGCAATGTCATTCAGCACCTTTTCCAAAGAATTCACCGCGAACATGTTCACGAGCGTGGAAAACCAATTTATTACGAAATATCTTCCGCAGGCTGAAGGAGATGCCGTGCGCGTTTACCTTTACGGATTATATCTCTGTCAATGCGCAGACGATTTCGACGCGCAGGCGCTTTCCCGCCTTTTGAAAATTCCCGAAGAGAAAATTGCGGAAATTTACGGATTTTGGGAGGAATGCGACCTCGTACATATCCTTTCCCGTTCTCCCCTGTTCGTGGAATATCTGCCCGTGAACTCCGCAATCGGAAAACCCAAGCCCGTTCGCGCGGAAAAATACACCGAATTCAACCGCGAGCTTTACAAACAATTGCAAAAAGCGGGAAAAATGTTCAAGCCCTATGAAATGCAGAAAATTTTAGAATTTCTTGAAACGTACCCCATGGAACAACAGGCGTTTTTGCTCGTTTCCGAATATTGCGCAAAAAAGGACGGCGACAGGCTGAGTTCTTCTCATATTCTGAACAAAGCCAAAAAACTTTGCGCAGAGCATAAATACACATACGAGCAGGTAGAGCGCGACCTCGCCGACTTCAACGAACACGAACGCGAACTTTCCAAAATATTTACCCTGCTCGGCATTAACCGCAAGCCGACGGAAAACGATTACGATTATCTTGACAAATGGCTGAATGGCGGAATCGACGTAAAAACCGTTTATGAGTGCGCAGGCGCTTTGAAAAAAGGAACGCTTTCCACTCTCGATTCGCTCGTAACCGAAATACTGGAAAAAGACATACACACTGCAACGGAAGCAAAAAATTACCTTGTGCGCCGCGAAGAACTTACAAATTCCGTATACAAAATCGCTAAAAAACTTGCCGTTAAAATACAGAATCCGCGCGCCTTTTCAGAAGAATACGTTGAAAAATGGGCGGAACGCGGATATGACGAGCAAAGTCTGATTTCTATTGCCGCTCTCTGCTTTAAGCTGCGCTACGGATTCGCTGAAATGGATACTCTTCTCGACGAGCTGTATGCGGCGGGCGTTGTAGACGGCGAAGGCGTAAACGACTACTGCGCCGCGCGCGACAAGCAGTTCAAGTTGCTGCAAAATATTCAATCCGTCTGCGGCGTGATCCGAAACACGCAAGGCGCGCTGGACATGATTGCAACCTGGCGAAGCTGGAACTTTTCCGACGGTATGATTTTGGAAGCGGCAAAACGCAGCGCAGGAGCGGCGGCTCCGCTCCCCTATATGAACAAACTGCTTTCCGAATGGAAGCGTACGGGCGTGTTCTCCGCCGCATCCATACCCGAAAAACCCGCCGTCAATGTAAAAAACGAATATAAGAACGAAGCGGCGATCGCCGCCGACAAGCGGAGCGAACGGGAACACGCTTATGCCGTCCGCCGTCAAAGTGCAAACGAGCGGGCGGACAAGGCGCGCCTTTCGGCAGAGCGGGACGAAGCCTTCCGCGTCGCGGAAGCCGCCATCAGAAAGGGCGAAATCGAACTTGCACGAGCGGAAGTCTTTTCCCCCGAAACGCTCCCCGCGATCATCGCCGAACTTGAAACGAACAGACAAAAACGAAACGCCGCCCTGCTGCGGCTGGGACTATCGGAACAAGATTTTATTCCGAACTACGTCTGCAAAAAATGTTCCGATACGGGGTTTTTACCCGACGGCAGAATGTGCAATTGCATGTAAAAGAGTGTATTATGTATGACATAATACCTTAATAACACAAGAAATGGCGGTTAAAACCGCCATTTCTCTTCTTTTATTCATATTCTCCGTAATCGCGCCGATCGCCGGAAAGCCCGCCGCGATACGGGGGCAGATCATCCCCGCGGGGCGAATCGTTGCCCCATTTCCCCCGTTTTCGCTCGGGCTTCGGCGCCGATTTTATGTCTACGAGCACGACGTCGATCCCGATTTTCGTAACATTCTTCAAATCGATAAAGAGGTCGGCTTTGCCCCACCGAAACCCCCTTCCGCCCGGCACGACGATGCCCAGCACTTTACCTTCCGGATAGGTAAATACTACGTCGCATACCCTGCCGAGCCGTTTTCCGTCGCAGAGATTGACAGCTTCTTTCTGTTTCAATTCACATAAACTCGTTTCCACACCCTCATTATATGCGGCGCAGCGGAAAAAATTTCCTTTTACGAAATCTCTCTTTTAATGCTTCCGAGCGCGTTCTTTTCCAAACGGGAAACCTGCGCCTGCGAAATGCCGACTTCCGCGGAAATTTCCGTCTGCGTTTTCCCCTCGTAATAGCGCAAAAGCAAAATCTTTTTTTCCCGCTCCCCCAATTTATTCATCGCTTCGCGGAGCGCCACGCGCTCCGTCCAGATATCGTCGCTCTGGCTTTCGTCGAATATCTGATCCATCAATTGAAGCGTGTCGCCCGATTTATTGTATACGGGATCGAAGAGCGACACAGGGTCGGAGATTGCATCGAGCGCGTAAACGACTTCCCGCTCTTTGACCTGCATCTCCGCTGCGATACGCTCGATCGTCGCCTCTTCGTCGCGCTCTTCCAGCCCTTCGCGCACTTTCAGAATGCGGTACGCGGTGTCTCGAATAGAGCGGGATACGCGAAGCGAATTTCCGTCCCTTAAATATCTCTTAATTTCGCCGAGAATCATAGGCACGGCGTAAGTGGAAAATTTTACGTTAAAATCCGTATTGAAATTATCGATTGCCTTGATAAGCCCGACGCAGCCCGCCTGGAACACGTCGTCCGCATTAGCGTTTTTTGCCCAAAAGCGTTTGACGAGAGATAGCACCAACCGCATATTTCCTACGATAAACTGTTCCCGCGCACGTTCGTCGCCCGCCTTCAAGCGTTTCATCAGTTCTTCGTTTTCCTTTGCCGACAATTTGGGAAGCCCCGAAGTATCGACGCCGCATATTACTACCTTTTGCAACATAACTTTTCCTCCTTATGTATCCGCCCGCGGAGTAAAAGTATCTGCAAAAATATTTCGGTTTATTCTCTATTTTCAAACTAATTTGGAAATTTCTTTTTTCAAGCGCTCTATGATCTTTTTTTCCAGGCGTGAAATATAACTTTGGGAAATTCCGAGTGTATCCGCAACATCCTTTTGCGTCATCTCGTCGCGTCCGCCCAACCCGAAGCGCATATACATGATTTTTCGTTCACGCTCGGGGAGCTTATGCAGCGCCTCCTTCAACAATTCCCGTTCCACTCCGCTTTCGACGCCGCCGTAAACGGTATCGCTGTCCGTACCGAGAATGTCCGATAAGAGCAATTCATTCCCCTCGAAATCGGTATTAAGCGGTTCGTCAAAGGATATTTCACTCTTTAATTTGACCGTCCGCCGCAAATACATCAGAATTTCGTTTTCAATACAGCGGGACGCATACGTCGCGAGCTTGATATTTTTATCGGTACGGAAAGAGTTGATGGCTTTAATCAATCCGATGGTGCCAATGGAAATCAGGTCGTCGGAATCGACGCCCGTATTTTCAAACTTGCGGGATATGTACACGACAAGGCGAAGATTGTGTTCGATCAGTTTGGCTTTCACCGATTCCGCATCATCGCCCTCTTCCATTTTTCGGAGCATTTCCGCCTCTTCTTCCCCCGAAAGCGGTAAGGGAAGCGCTTCGCTTCCGCAAAGGTAATGTATGACGTTTTCACTTCCTTTTATCTTTTGCAGCCACGATTTTAAGGCGATAAAAATGTTCATTGCGCTCCTCCGTAAACGCGATATGTAATATAAGCTGATAGTCTTTCGACGCGACGTCCGCCGCCGCGAGGTATACGCCCTCAAACTCGGATACCCCTTTACCGTGCGTTACCTTCATCTTCGGACATCGGAACACGGGCGCGCGCCTTGTTCCGTTCACCGTCTTCAAATCGACGTGCCCCGCGCATTCGGGATTCCGCCCGAAGAGCGCAAATACTGCGGCGGCGGAAACCACGCACACCGGTTCGCCGCGAAAAGAAAGACAGTTTCCGCTATCCGCGAATCCTTTCCAATGCACTTCTCTTTTTTCGGAAATAAGCGCGCACTCGAAAATATTCTGTTTGACTTTTCGGTATGCGTAAAATTTCCTCATCCCCCAAACGCATACCGCGGCAAAAATCCCCGCCGCCGAAAAGACAAGCCCAACAGGCGCGCTCTCGATCAGATAGCCCTGTCCTTCCGCATATTCCACGCCGAAAAAGGAATAAATCGCCGTCAGACAACCGCCGAGCGCAAACGTGAGAAGAAAGAACGCGCCGCAGACAAAAATATTGGTACGGAAACTCCCCTTATGCACGGCGACGAGACAGAGCAGCAGACCGCCCGCAAATTTCAGTATATAAGCGCACCATAAAGGCACGCTCAGCAGCGGGAATAACACCGCTTCCGCTCCGCCGAGCGCCGCGCCGAGCGCAATTCTCCATACCCGCGTTTTCGCCCGCGCCACACAGACGGCAAGATACAGCAGCAAACCGTCCAACAAAAAATTTTCGGCGAACGCGTACTCCCAATAAACGACCATACCTCGGCTCCGTGGAAGGTATTATAAAGATTTTCCGATTGTAAAAAAGGGAATATCCCGTCGCATTCCGTCGAATTTTGTATGGAGAACCGCATCGGTTATTTCTTTTTTCCGCATTCCCCGAATGTCGGAATATTTTTACGAAACGCGTCATAGTCTATCATTGCAGGGGCTTATCCTTCTGTCGACAACTTTATGAATATATACATGAATCTGCACGTTTACGGCATAATTGCGTAAAAGTTCGGAAAAGTTATCCACAACTTTTCCACATTTTTACGCTTTTTTTCCACAATTCGACAAATAAAACATATGTTCTACAAAAATCATGCCTCTTCCTTTCCACAAAAAGAAAAAATATGTTGATATTGTTTTTTGCACTTAAAATCCGTTGACAAACAAATCTAAAACGGGTATAATGTTTGAGTATTCGGAGATCGCACCGTTAGCTAAGCTGGATATAGCGTCGGTCTACGGAACCGAAGGCCAGGAGTTCGAATCTCTTACGGTGCACCA
>CAJUJO010000023.1 GCA_910586675.1 uncultured Christensenellaceae bacterium
AAGCGGAAAGAAGGAAGAACGGCAAAATATTCGTTTTCCTGTTTCAATTCCCACTTCGCCCATTCTTTTTGCAGACCGAATTTTTCCATTACGTTCAACTTTTCTTCATAAGTCATTTCTTTATCTTTCATTTTTATTTTCCTTTCCGCAATACTAAATTACTGTTTATCGCACATCCATTATAACAAAATCATAACAAAAAAGCAAGTAGAGCATAAAATGTTCTTCCTTGCCTTTTTTATCCCTATGAAATACACCGTAAGGCGTTCTTTTACTCAGTTCTTTCTTTTTCGCATACGGGCGCACAGCAATACGTAAACTCCCGCAAGAATGGCGACCGCCGCCGCAACGACGAGGAAACACGCCCATTCGGTTACGGCATGATCGAACAGATAAAAATTGCAATCGAACGCGTCCCGAATAGCTTCTTGATATTCTGCGCTTATCCCCTCCGCGCCCATCGCTTCGATGGCGCCGCCCATAAAATGACTGTGCAGGAGTACGGTGCCGTACGTTCCGGGCAGAAAGGAAATCACATACCGCAATCCTTCCGCAAGGGAGAATATGGGCATATACGCGCCGCATAAAAATCCGTACGAGGCGGACACAATCGCCGAAACCGCCGTGATCCCCCCCTGCGATTTAAGGAAACGGCACACAATGGAAGAAAGCGCCGTACCGAACAGAACGAGGAGCAACGTATCGAGGATGGTAAGAAATACCGCAGACGCGCTCAGATACCAGCCCACCGCCGCCAGATAGATATAACCCGCAACGAGCGCGAGAAAGCAAACGGCGAACGTTACGATTGCGGTGGAAAGGTAATAAGCGAGCGCGAGCATGGAACGGGAAACGGGCGCGATCGTCAAATCGGAAAAGGCGCCCGTTATGCGGTCGCTCACCATGATCATGTTTGCGGTAAACGCAATGGTAACCGCGCAAACTGCGATCAGAGAGGACATCAGCCAGCCGCCCGCGAAGCCTTCCACGATGCTGCCGGGGAGCTCCGCGCCCTGCAAAACGCCAGCAAGGCTGTCGCGGTAGACATCGCCCAAAAAGGCGACGAACAAAAACAGTAGAATGAGCGGCGCGATCAGCGAGGAGAAGAACACGCCCTTGTCCTTGAAAAACAGTTTGCAGTTGCGCGCAATGAGATAAGATAACGTCTTCATATTATTCGCCTCCGATTTTCTTTCCCGTAACGGCGAGGAATACGTCGTCCATCTTGCCCTTTGCGACCTCGAAATCGCAAAACAGCGCGGGATATTTTACGATGAGCTCGGCGGCCGTCTTCGTGTCCTCCACCTCAATGCGGAAAGCTTCCCCCGCCCGCTCGTAGGACACGGGCAGCACCTTCATTTCCTCTTCCGTTACGCCGTAAACGGTGATATAGTCGCCCGTATATGTGTTTTTCAGCTGCAAGGGCGTCGCGTCCGCCATGATCCTCCCGCCGTCGATGATCACGACGTGATCGGCATCCGCCGCCTCCTCCATATAGTGCGTGGTAAGAAATGTGGTGATGCCCCGCTCTGCGCGCAGTTTTCCGATGATTTCCCAAACGGATTTCCTCGTCTGCGGATCCAAGCCCGTCGTCGGTTCGTCCAAAATGAGAATGCGCGGGTCGTGCACGAGGGCGCGCGCAATGTCGATTCTTCGCCGCTGCCCGCCCGAAAGCTTGCCGACAGGACGGGAAAGCAATTCCTTTAAGCCGAAGATTGCCGTCAGCTCTTCCAGCTTTGCGGAAAAAGCCCGCCCCGTAATGCCGTACAGCGCGGCGCGGAATTTCAAATTGTCCTTTACGGTAAGCGCCTTGTCGAGCACGGAATTTTGAAACACGACGCCCAGCTTTCTGCGGATCCCGTTCGGGTCGGCGTCGATTTCCGCACCCTCAACCTTCACCGTTCCGCTATCGCGCGGCGCATCGCCGCAGAGAATAGAAATGGTCGTACTCTTCCCCGCGCCGTTCACGCCGAGAAAGGCGAAAAACTCCCCTTCCTTTACGGAAAAGGAAATGCCGTCCACCGCTTTCACTTCTCCGTAGTACTTCTTTAAGTTCTCGATTTCGATTACGTTCATATCTCTCCTTTATGCCTTCCTTAATTTGCGCCTTATTCTTTGCGTGGAAGGGGCGGACGCTCGGGGAAGTAATAGGCGTAGAGCGCATAAAATTCCACGCGCAACCGACGTATGATTTCCTCGTCCGAAAGCGCCGCGCGTCCGTTTGCCAACTGCGAAGCCAGCCCGTAAGAATAAATCGCCATATCGCCGTGAAAGTCGAATGCGCGCGCCTCGTCCATTCCGTATAAATTTTTTATCTCGGCGATGATATCGGCGAGATACGGCTCCTCCACGAGGGGAGGAGCGCTTTGCGCGCGCGAGCTGTTCAAATAACGGAACAACCCCTTCTCTTCGCGCGCAAAGCGCACGTACGCAAGCCCGTACGCCTCATATCTGCTCTCGGGCGGACAGGCACGCAGGTTTTCATCGATCCTGCGGCGGTATTCCGCGCGCGCCGCAAATGAAAGCGCCGAAGAGAGATCACTCATATTTTTGAACTGCGAATAGACGGGCTGCGTAGAACAGCCTAACTCCGCCGCGATCCGCCGCGCGTTCAGCCCTTCCGCTCCCTCCTTACGGACGACCTCCGCCGCCGCTTTTATGATGTCTTCCCGCGAGATGCGCACCTTCGCCATTTTGCTCTCCGATAAATAACGTTTGTTATATAACAATTGTTATTATAATATAACTACTCCGCTTTGTCAAGAAAATCGCACAGAAAAAAGCACGCCCGAAAGCGTGCTTTTTAATAACTGAAATTATTCTTCTGCGGCAATTGCCGTTTCGTCCACAAGGACGTCGCGATAGCTGCCCGCGTTCTGTACGGAAACACCCTTGTAATCCTTCATGCCCGTTCCTGCGGGAATGAGCTTTCCGATAATGACGTTCTCTTTCAAGCCGATAAGCGGATCGCGCTTGGTGCAGATCGCCGCTTCGGTAAGCACGCGGGAGGTTTCCTGGAAGGAAGCCGCCGAAAGGAAGCTATCCGTTGCAAGAGCAGCCTTAGTGATTCCGAGGAGCACGCGCTTTGCCGTTGCGGGCATACCGCCCGCCATGATGGTCTTTTCGTTCTGCTCTTCAAACGTGAACATATCTACGAGCTGACCGGGAAGCATATCCGTCGTGCCCGCATTCTCGATGCGAACCTTTCTGAGCATCTGGCGGACGATGATTTCTACGTGCTTGTCGTTAATGTCAACACCCTGCGAACGGTAAACGGATTGAACCTGTTCGAGGATATAATCCTGAACACCCTTTACGCCGTTGACGCGGATGATGTCCTGCGGGTTGACCGAACCTGCGTTGAGCAAATCGCCCGGCTTGACCTTGTCGCCCGTTTTGACTTTGAGCTCTGCATTGAAGGGAAGCACGTATTCTTTAAGCTGAATATCCGTGCCCTCTTCGCGGACGGAGATATGCTTCAAGTTGTCGCTGTCGTCCACGTTGACGACGCCCTGGAATTCGCAGATGGTCGCAACACCCTTGGGTTTTCTCGCTTCAAAGAGCTCTTCCACACGGGGAAGGCCCTGCGTAATGTCGCCCGTCGCCGCAATACCGCCCGTGTGGAACGTTCTCATGGTGAGCTGCGTGCCCGGCTCGCCGATGGACTGCGCCGCGATGACGCCGACCGCTTCGCCCACCTGAATGGGAAGGGTGGTCGCCATGTTCTTGCCGTAGCACTTTGCGCACACGCCGAAGCGGGTGTTGCAGTTGAAGATACTGCGGATATTCACGCCGTTCTTGCGGTATTTTTCGATCGCTGCGATCTTCTTTGCCGTCGATTCGGTAATCATTTCATTGCAGGGAACAAGCACTTCGCCGTTTTCGTCCGTGAGATCTTCCGCCGCAAATCTACCCGTAAGCCTATCTTCGAGGCTCTCGATGAGTTCCCCGTTCGCGCCGCAAATAGCGTTGATGACCGTACCGCGCGGGCGTTTGCCGACCGAGCAGTCCTCTTCGCGGACGATGACGTCCTGCGAAACGTCTACAAGACGACGCGTGAGGTAACCGGAGTCCGCCGTTTTCAGCGCCGTATCGGCAAGACCTTTCCGTCCGCCGTGCGAAGAAATGAAGTATTCCAGAACGGAAAGTCCGTTACGGAAGCACGATTTGACGGGAACTTCGATTTTCTTACCCTGCGGGTTGACCATGAGTCCGCGCATGCCCGAAAGCTGCTTGATCTGGTCGATGGAACCGCGCGCGCCCGAATCCGCCATCATCCAGATGGGGTTGAACTTATCGCGCGCGCCTTGCTCCTTCAAGAGCCCCGCAACCTTATCCGTCGCCTCGTCCCAAACGGAAATGACGGCGTGATAGCGCTCCTCTTCTTTGAGAAGTCCGCGCGCGTATTTTTTGGAAATTTTCGCAACCTGCTCTTCCGCGTCGGCTACGATGCCTTCCTTTTCGCCGGGGATCTTCATATCGAATACCGACGTAGTGAGCGCGGCGAGCGTGGAGTATTTATACCCGCGTTCCTTGATGGCGTCGAGCACGGCGGAAGCCTTGGGCGCGTAGCCCGTCTTGAAGCACGCTTCGACAATCTTGGAAAGGTGCTTTTTGCCGATGGCGCGAGAACCGCGGATGGATTCGATAAACTCGGTGGAAAGCTCCAATTTCAGGTAATCTTCGGGAAGTTCGCGCTTGACGAAACCGAGATCCTGCGGCATACCGTCGTTATAGATGATTCTGCCCGCCGTCGTCTTGATGACGCCCGTAACCAAGAGCTTATCGCCCTTATTCTGCACGGCTGCGCGGCCGCGCACGCCGTTGTCGGCAACGACGCCGTCCCTTCCGAAATCCTTTTCGTAAGGAAGCGCGAGCTCCGCAAACTTCTCCGCGGGGAGCTCCACCGTGCGGCGGACGTAAATTTCGTCCTGGCAGTGGATTTCTTTGAGCTGATAGCTCATCATCGCCTCGTCGAACGAGGAGAACACGGGCGGGATATAGACTTCGCCGTTTTCGTCCGGTCTGCCCTGCGCGTCGTACTTCTTGCCCTCTTCCCTTCTCACGATGGTGAGGTAGTACGCGCCGATAATCATATCCTGCGTGGGGCTCATGACCGATTTACCGTCGGCAAGCTTCAAAATATTGTTCGCCGACAGCATGAGGAAGCGGGCTTCCGCCTGCGCCTCGATGGACAGCGGAAGGTGAACCGCCATCTGGTCGCCGTCGAAGTCGGCGTTGAACGGACCGCAGACGAGGGGCGAAATTTTAATCGCTCTGCCCTCGATAAGCACGGGCTCGAACGCCTGAATGGAAAGGCGGTGCAGCGTGGGCGCGCGGTTCAAAAGGACGGGGTGCTCTTTGATGACCTCTTCGAGGACGTCCCAAACGAAGTCCTTTCCCTTTTCCACCGTACGCTTTGCGCTCTTGATGTTGTGGCACTTATTGGTTTCCACGAGCCGCTTCATGACGAAGGGCTTGAACAGCTCGATTGCCATTTCTTTGGGCAGACCGCACTGGTAAATTTTAAGATCGGGTCCGACGACGATAACCGAACGCCCCGAATAGTCGACGCGCTTTCCGAGCAGGTTCTGGCGGAATCTTCCCTGCTTGCCGCGAAGCAAGCCCGAAAGGGATTTGAGTTCGCGGTTGGAGGGCCCGCTCAGGGGCTTGCCCCTTCTGCCGTTGTCGATGAGCGCGTCCACCGCTTCCTGCAACATGCGCTTTTCGTTCTTGATGATCATCTCGGGCGCGCCGAGCTCGATCATCCTCTTCAAGCGGTTATTGCGGTTAATAACGCGGCGGTACAAGTCGTTCAAATCGGAAGAAGCGAATCTTCCGCCGTCCAACTGCACCATGGGGCGCAGATCGGGCGGAATGACGGGCAGAACGGTCATGATCATCCATTCGGGACGGTTGCCGCTCTTGCGGAATGCTTCGATGATTTCGATGCGCTTAATCGCCTTCACGCGCTTGGGACCGGAGGTGTTGTTGGCAATGATTTCCTTGGCTTCCGCGCTCTCCTTGTCGAGGTCGACCGCCATCAAAAGCTCGCGGACGGCCTCCGCGCCCATGCCGACTTTGAGCCCCGTAACGGAGCTGTCGCCCATGGTTTCTTCCATTTCGCGGAGCTGTTTATCGTTGATGACCTGCTTGTATTCCAGCCCCGTCGTGCCCGGGTCGAGTACGACGTACGCCGCAAAGTAAATAACCTGTTCGAGGTTCTTGGGCCCCATGTCGAGCAATAACCCGATTTTGGAGGGAACGCCCCTGAAATACCAGATATGGGATACGGGAGCGGCAAGCTCGATGTGCCCCATTCTCTCGCGGCGCACCTTGGCGCGCGTTACTTCCACGCCGCACTTTTCGCAGATGATGCCCTTATAGCGGATTCTCTTGTACTTCCCGCAATGGCATTCCCAGTCTTTCGTCGGTCCGAAGATCTTTTCACAGAAAAGACCGTCGCGTTCGGGCTTTTGCGTGCGGTAGTTGATGGTCTCGGGCTTGGTTACTTCGCCGTACGACCATTCCCTTATTTTTTCGGGAGACGCCACGCTTATCTGAATGGAATTGAAATCGTTTAACTCGTACATATTTCTGCCTCCCGTTTAGTTATCTTCCCCGTCTTCGGGGTTTTCATCGTCGTCGAACAGCGAGCCGAAGGAGAAATCCTCGTCCACGTCGGACATATCGTCCTCTTCCGCCAGGTCCTTATCGCCGAACAGATCGTCGGAAACGAAATCTTCGTCGTCGCCCGCTTCGTCGAAGATAGAGCCGATGCCCTCGTCTTCGTCCTCGTCGTCGCCCTCGTCCATGCCGAAATCGAAGTCCTCTTCTTCCGTCCGGAAGTCGTCCCGCTTCGGTTCGACGTTGGGTTCTTCGTCCTCGAATTCGCGGATGATGAGTTCGTCGTTGTTTTCGGTGAGCACTTTGACGTCGAGCGCGAGCGACTGCAATTCTTTAAGCAGCACCTTAAACGCTTCGGGTATGCCCGGCTCGGAAATATTGTTGCCCTTTACGATGCTCTCGTACGTCTTGACGCGCCCCACGATGTCGTCCGACTTGACGGTGAGGATCTCCTGCAAGATGTGCGCGGCGCCGTACGCTTCCAGCGCCCAAACTTCCATTTCTCCGAAACGCTGACCGCCGAACTGCGCCTTTCCGCCGAGGGGCTGCTGCGTAACGAGGGAATAAGGTCCGATGGAACGCGCGTGAATTTTATCGTCGACCAAGTGAATGAGCTTGATCATGTACATGATACCGATGGTAACGCGGTTTTCAAACGCTTCGCCCGTTCTGCCGTCGAATACCTGGAATTTGCCGTCTACTTTGCCGTCGGGGTTGAACAGGTTGTTCTCCTCGAACAGCTTTTCAATGTCCTTCTCCGTCGCGCCGTCGAATACGGGCGTGGCGATTTTCCAGCCGAGCTGGCGGCACACGTAACCGAGGTGAACTTCCAGCACCTGCCCGATGTTCATACGGGAAGGCACGCCGAGCGGGTTGAGCAGGATCTGCAAGGGAGTGCCGTCGGGCAGGAAAGGCATGTCGCTCTGCGGAAGCACACGGGAAATGACGCCCTTGTTTCCGTGGCGGCCCGCCATCTTGTCGCCGACTTGAATTTTACGCTTCTGCGCGATGTACACGCGCACCAGCTTGTTGACGCCGGGGGAGAGCTCGTCCTTATTCTCGCGCGTGAAGATCTTCACGTCTACGACGATGCCGCCCTCTCCGTGGGGAACACGGAGGGAAGTGTCGCGCACCTCTCTCGACTTTTCGCCGAAGATGGCGCGGAGCAAGCGCTCTTCGGGCGTGAGCTCCGTTTCGCCCTTGGGCGTAACTTTACCGACGAGGATATCGCCGCTGCTCACTTCCGCGCCGATGCGCACAATGCCGTCCTCGTCCAGATCTTTGAGCGCGTCGTCGCCCACGTTGGGAATGTCGCGCGTGATTTCTTCTTCGCCGAGCTTGGTGTCGCGCGCTTCCGTCTCGTGCTCCTCGATATGAATGGAGGTGAACACGTCGTCCTGCACGAGCTTTTCGGAAATAAGAATCGCGTCCTCGTAGTTATAGCCTTCCCACTCCATGAATCCGACGAGAATGTTTTTTCCGAGCGCAAGCTCGCCGTTGTTGGTGGAAGGTCCGTCGGCGATGACCTCGTCCTTTTCCACCCTGTCGCCCGTGGAGATGATGGGGCGCTGATTGAGGCAGGTGCCCTGGTTGGAACGCTCGAATTTTTTGAGCGGATATTCCGTTTCGAAGCCGCAGTCCTCTTTGATTCTGATCATGTCGGAGGAAACGGCGGTCGCAACGCCCGATTCCTTCGCGCGGACGATGACGCCCGAATCGCGCGCGATCGCCGCCTCGATGCCCGTCGCGACGATGGACGACTCCGTTTTCAGAAGAGGCACCGCCTGGCGCTGCATGTTCGAGCCCATGAGGGCGCGGTTGGTATCGTCGTTTTCAAGGAAAGGAATGAGCGCCGTCGCGACGGAAACGAGCTGCTTGGGGCTTACGTCCATGTAGTCGATGCGCTCGCGGGGGAGCTCGGTAATGATTTCTTTATGGCGGCAGCCGACGCGCTCGTTGACGAAACGCCCCTCTTCGTCCAAAGGTTCGTTCGCCTGCGCGACGACGTAGCGGTCCTCTTCGTCCGCCGTGAGGTAATCGACGTGGTCGGTTACGACGCCCGTCTCCTTGTCCACCTTGCGATAGGGCGACATGATGAAGCCGAACTCGTTGACCTTGGAGAAGGTCGCAAGCGAGGAGATAAGACCGATGTTCTGACCTTCGGGGGTCTCGATCGGGCACATGCGCCCGTAGTGCGAGTGGTGAACGTCGCGGACTTCAAAGGTCGCGCGGTCGCGGTTCAAGCCGCCGGGACCGAGCGCGGAGAGCTTTCTCTTATGCGTGAGTTCCGCGATGGGGTTGGTCTGATCCATGAACTGCGAGAGCTGGGACGAACCGAAGAATTCGCGGATGACCGCCGAAATCGGGCGCACATTGATGAGCCCGGACGGCGTAACTTCCATGGGATCCTGCGTCGCCATGCGCTCCTTGATGAGGCGCTCCAACCGCGCCATACCGATGCGGAGCTGATTCTGAAGGAGTTCTCCCACCGAGCGCACGCGGCGGTTGCCGAGGTGGTCGATCTCGTCGATGGTGCCGATGCCGTATTTCAAATCGAGGTTGGTGGAAACGGCGGCAACGATGTCGTCCACCGTGATGCACTTGTGGTTGAGCTTTTCGACGAGTGGTTTAATTTCCTTCTTCTCGGCGGGCGTTACGCCCATCACGCGCGTTTCCGCTTCGAGATCGACGGGCGCGCCGCTTACTTCCTTCTCCTCGCGCGCGAGAATCTCGTGGAAGAGCTTGCTCGCCTTTACGAACTTGATGCGGTTTTCCTTTCTGCGCTCGCGGTTCTTCTTTTCTTCCTGCTTCTCGTCCGCTTCGGGCGCGGTCTCCCGCGCGTAATACACGGCGTTGATTTCATCGAGGTATTTTTCCGCAACCTCTTCCGCGGAGAGCGTTTCGCACTCCTCGGCGAGTTTTTTAGAAAATACGAAATTGGGATAATAAACGGTTTTCAACAGCCCGAACGCCTTGGGGTTTTTGTCCGAAAGCGCCGCAAAATCGACGGTGTTGTTTGCAATGATCTTGTGGCGGATCTCCCCGTCCTCGGGATCGTTGACGAGGACGAACACCTCGTTGATGCCCGCGTTCTGAATTTCGCGCGCGGCTTCTTCGGAAATCACTTCTCCCTTTGCCGCCATGATTTCACCCGTTTCGGGGTTGACGATATCGTCCGCCGCGCGGCAGCCGGGCAGGCGGTAGGCAAGATTTAATTTCTTATTGAACTTATAGCGCCCCACCTTCACGACGTCATAGCGGCGCGCGTCGAAGAAT
The DNA here is from genome assembly GCA_910586675.1 of uncultured Christensenellaceae bacterium. Lineage (GTDB taxonomy): Bacteria > Bacillota > Clostridia > Christensenellales > Borkfalkiaceae > Gallimonas. The sequence continues at coordinate 9,904 of CAJUJO010000023.1, forward strand.
AAGTTGGTAAGGTGCTGACGGACGGAATCCTCGGTGGGAACTTCGCCCGGACGCAATCTTCTGTAAAGCTCGATCAGTCCGTCCGACTCCGAACGGGTGGTATCCCGCTCGATGGTGGTCGCGATCATTTTGTCGCCCTCAAACAGCTCTTCGAGGGCGCGGTTGGAGCCGTAGCCCAAAGCACGCAAAAGCACCGTCGCGGGAAGCTTACGCTTTCTGTCTACGTTGACCCACAGCGTACCCTGCGCGTCCTGCTTAAATTCCAGCCAGGCGCCGCGGTTGGGAATCACCGTAGTTTCGTACATCTTTTTCCCCGTCTTATCCGTTTCGGCGACGTTGTTGACGCCGGGCGAACGGACGAGCTGGGAGACGATCACGCGCTCCGCGCCGTTGATGATAAAGGAACCGTTCTCCGTCATCAAAGGCAGATCGCCCATAAAGACGTCCTGTTCGAGGATCTCGTCCTTGACCTTGTTGACGAGGCGCACCTTTACGCGCAGGGGAAGGGCGTAAGTAGCGTCGCGGTTGCGGCACTCCTTTTCGTCGTACTTCGGGCTCTTGCCGAATTCGTGGTCGAGGAAATACAGCTCGAAGTGGTCGGAGAAGTCGGTTATAGGAGAAAAATCCTCCAAAATCTCGGTAATGCCTTCGCCGATAAAGGTGTCGTAGCTCTGCTTCTGGATCTCCACAAGGTTGGGAATGTCGATGACTTCGTTGATAGAACCGAATTTTCTGCGCTCGGTTTTACCGTACTTGTGAATGGGTAAGTTCATCCGCCTTATAACTCCTTTTTGTTGTCGTTATCATTTGGCGATCTACCGAGTATATCTTTTCATCGATAAAAATCGAAATGTTTTGATAAAATTCTCCCTATCCCCTTTACTTTCGCGCAAGTTTCCGCTATAATATAGGGAAGAGGTCGGGATTTTTCCGCGCTTTTTCGCCCTTTTTCCGTGTGAAACGGCGGAATAGTCCAATCATAAACATAATGATACAGTATGTTATTATAAACCTCGCGTGAAAAGATGTCAATCGGTTTTGCGCGGGGTAAAAAATTTTTTTTCGGATTTTCGGAGTTTTTTATGAGAATCGACAAATTTCTTAAAGTTTCCCGCATCTTAAAGCGGCGCACGGTCGGGAAAGAGGCGTGCGAGGAAGGCAAGATCGCCGTAAACGGAAAGGAGGTAAAGCCCTCCTACCGCGTGAAGGAGGGCGACGAGGTAGAGCTGCGCTACGCTTCGGGTGCGGTAAAATTCCGCATTTTGAAAATTAAGGAAACGGTGAAAAAGGACGAGGCGAGCTCCCTTTACGAGGTGATTTCGTGATTACCGCAATCATCTGCGCGGCGGGCAGGGGCGTGCGCGCGGGCTTTGCGGAAAACAAAGTCCTGCGCGAGCGGAACGGCATGCCCGTCTTGTGCTGCTCCCTTTCCGCCTTTTCGCAAGTGAAAGAAATCGGAGAAATTCTCGTCGTCTGCCGCAAAGAGGACGAAGCGCGCGTGCTCCCGCTCCTTTCCCCCTATCCGCACGCCCGGACGGTCGTCGGCGGGAACTTGCGTACGGAGAGCGTGTACCATGCGCTTAACGAGGCAAAGGGCGAAATCGTGCTCGTGCACGACGCGGCGCGTCCCTTCATAACGAAAAAAATCATATCCGATTGCATTGCGAGCGTCATGGAATACGGGAGCGGCGTGTGCGCGCTCCCCGCGACGGACACGACGGTGCTTACCGAAAACGGCTTTATCGTATCCGCGCCCGACCGCAAAAACGTTTTTACCGTTCAGACCCCGCAGGGCTTTTATAAAGACAAGCTGCTCGCCGCATACGAAAAGGTATTCGAGGAAGAACGCGAAGCGGAGTTTACCGACGAGAGCGGAATTTACGCGCATTATATCGCGCCGCCCCGCCTGTTCGAGGGCGACAGGCGCAACAAAAAACTAACCTTTGCCGAGGACTTTATGCCCGCCGAGCGCGTCGGCTTCGGCGTGGATACGCACGCGTTCGGGCGGGAACAAGACTTTATCACGCTCGCGGGCGTAAAAATTCCGAGCAGAAGCGGGCTCGTGGCGCACAGCGACGGCGACGTACTCTGCCACGCGCTGACGGATGCGCTCCTTTCGGCGGCGGGCTTGCGCGACATCGGATATTATTTCCCCGACACCGACGAAACTTATAAGGACGCGGACAGCATGAAATTGTTGCAGGAAGCGCTCCGCCTCGTAAAAGAGCGGGGATTTTGCCCGAAGAACGCAAGCGTTGCCGTTTTGGCGGAAACACCCCGTCTTTCCCCGTATATCGAAGAAATGAAACAAAATCTCGCAAACGCGCTTTCCCTTCCCCCTTCCGCGATCGGGATCGCGGCGGGCACGAACGAAAAACTCGGCTATGTGGGCGAAGGTAAGGGAATTACCGTTTACGCCACCGTATTATTGAAAGATTAATCATGGAAATCCGATTGGATCCCGTAAAGCCCGAACAAAAAGACGTCTTAAACAACTTAATGGAAAATATCTGTACGAATTTTCGCAGTACGATTTGATCCCCTTCGACGAAGCGGGGTTCTACAACGCCCCGCATCTCGACGACTACTTCACCGATAAAGAAAGATTTCCCTATTTTATCTATGCAGACGGCGCGCTTGCAGGTTTTGCGCTCGTATATAAACGCGCGGAAGCGCCCGAACCCCTCGATTGGACGATCGCCGAATTTTTTATCGCCTACCCCTACCGGAGAAAGGGCGTCGGCACGTTCGTCATGGAAGAGTTGTTTCGGCAATACAAGGGCGAATGGCAGATCAAGTACCATTCCAAAAACGTTGGAAGCGAGATTTTCCGGCACAAAATCGCAAGCGAGGCTTCGGGCGGATAATTTGATATTATGCGCGGAAAGTTCCGTGTATAGAAGGAAAAACTATGGCAAAAGCAACCACACAATTCGTATGCTCTGAGTGCGGCTACGTCTCGCCTAAATGGCTGGGGCGTTGCCCCGACTGCGGTAAATTCAACACCCTCGCCGAAGAAGCGGTCGCACCCGCGCCCGCGGCGAAAGCAAAGAGCGCCTTCCGCACGGCGGGCGTTTCCCGCGCCGTTCCCCTTTCGCAGGTCAAATACGAAAGGTATGAGCGCGTATCGAGCGGAAATTCCGAACTCGACGTCGTGCTCGGCGGCGGCATCGTGCGCGGTTCGCTCGTGCTCGTGGGCGGCGACCCCGGCGTGGGAAAATCCACCCTTTTGACGCAGGTTGCTGCGCACCTTTCCAAGGAACATAAGGTGCTCTATCTTTCGGCGGAGGAAAGCTGTTCGCAGGTAAAGTTGCGGTGCGAACGGCTGGGGCTTGATTCCGACAATCTGCTTCTCCTGAACGAGACCGATATCGACAGCGCCGAAGAAGCCTGCTGCGAGGCGGAATACGTGATCGTGGACTCCATTCAGGCCGTTTATACCGAGGCGCTCTCCTCGGCGGCGGGCAGCGTGGGACAAGTGCGCGAATGCGCAAGTAAGCTCATGAGAATTGCCAAGTCCCGCGGAATCACCTTCTTCATCGTCGGGCACGTTACCAAAGAGGGCACGCTGGCTGGACCGAAGGTACTCGAACACATCATGGACGCGGTGCTCTACTTCGAGGGCGAGCGGACGGAAAACTTCAAGATATTGCGCGCGGTGAAAAACCGCTTCGGATCGGTGCAGGAGGTGGGCGTGTTCGAGATGACGGGCGAAGGAATTTTCGGACTCTCAGACTACTCCGCCCTCTTCCTCTCCGATACGCGCGGCGTGGCGGCAGGCGCGGCGGTAACCCCCAGCGAAACGGGCAACCGCTGCATGATGGTGGAAATCCAGACGCTGATGAGCCGCACGGCTTACGGACTGCCGCGAAGAATGTCGCTCGGGGTAGACCTGAACCGCCTGATCGTGCTCGTCGCCGTGCTGGAAAAGCGCTGCGGACTTGCGCTCGGCACGCAGGACGTATACCTCAACGCGATGGGCGGAATCAAGCTCAACGAGCCGAGCGCCGACCTGTGCGTGTGCGCGGCGCTCGCGAGCGCAGAAAAGATGATTCCCGTCGATAAGTACACGGCGGTGTTCGGCGAAGTGGGACTGACGGGCGAAGTACGGGGCGTGAACTTTGCCGACAAGCGCGTGAACGAATGCCTGAAAATGGGCTTCAAGCGTGTCGTTCTCCCCGCCAAGAACATGAAGGCATGCGAGAAGTTTAAGGACAAAATCGAGCTCGTTCCCGTGCAGTACGTTTCGCAGATGATAAAAACGCTATTTTCCAAATAATAAAAAAGCGCCCGCGGAAAACCTGCACTTCTCACAGGGATTAAAAAATAAACGATAAAAAAAGCTCTCGAACATTTTTGTTCGAGAGCTTTTTTGTTACACATAGTTAAATAAGATAAATTGAAACTTATCGTTACTTTTTGTTCTGCTTTCTTTTGATACTCAATAGTCTAATAAAGTCATCAAACAAGGAAGTGTCTGTCGGCTCAAACATTACCCACTTTCCGTCGTGGTAAGTATGAGTATTGTCATAGATCTCTTGAACTGCCTTTGAATAGTTTTCTTTGTCGGCTTCAAACTTTAATCGCTCGTCTTTACCCAAGACAACCATAAAACCTACGCAATTTTCTCTTGCATATAAAGCGCAAAGCGTTTTACCGCCCCGACGGTATTTGTATTCGTATTTCCACGCTTTGCCGCCTTTGTCCCACAAACGTTCCATATCGTAGTGTTCGTCGATTAAAGCGCACAAATTATTCCATACTTCGTACAGAGTTTTTCCAACCAAAGTTGTCATTTCTTCTGTTGTAGGTATTGTATTAAGCATATAAGCCCTCCGATTTCTTCGCTAAATTGAAATTTACCGTTCTAATCTATAATATTTGAAACCGTATTCTTCTCTGATAAACTTAAATCCAACTTTTTCAAGCACGTGTTGACTACGAGTATTTTTTATAATCGTATCAGCATTTACAGCAACCATATTCAACACTTCAAAGGCATATTGTATTGCCAACTGCTCTGCACGTGTGCCATATCCTTTACCTTTCACTGTATCATTTTGCAAATGGATGCTCAATGTACACTCCCGACTTGTTTGATTTATGTCTTTTAATTGCAACTCTCCAATCGGTTTTCCACTTTTCATTATTGCAAACAGAATGCGAGATGGATTTTGTTTTGTTTCAAAATATTTATTTACGGCGTTTTCATCATATTTGTATGCTGTAAACAAACTCATATCCATATAAATCGAAGGGTCGTTTCCCCAATCTCTGTATAACTGATGACAAAGCTCCCTTGTCATTATACGGAGAGAAATTTCGTCCATATACACCTCTAAATTACCGTTTATCGTATCATCGTTGTAGCACATTAGTAGCGGAAAAACAAGCGGTTGATAAGTTCCGTTCCCATTGTGGGATCTTCGTCCACGCATAAAATATTATAAGGCGTGGTTTCTCGCCACACCTTATTCTTGTTCGTCTGCTCTTTTTTACTTTTCAAAACCGAACTCCTCGTAAAGCGCGTCGTACTGCCCGTATATATCGTCGAAATCGTGAATATGCAACACGTTATGTACGTTTTCCCTGTCCGTCTGTTTGTAATTGTACAGCTTGAAAAAGGGACCGTACCACTTGAACTGTTGGCAGAAATGTTTCAGAACGGTGTCGCTCCGGATCGCCCTCTGCTCGTTGAACTTGCGGGGCAGAATAAGTTTCTTCTTGACGAGAAAATTGAGCGCCGACTGATCGGGCATGAACATCTTTCTCGTTTTCACCCGCTTGCGCGCCCGCCCCAATAAATCGGTCTTGCGGATATTCGCCATATTCAGCAACAGCACGCCCGAGTTGCAATAACGCGGATTGACGAAGATATGCCCCACCGCGTCCTTGACCGCCGCAAATTCGTAAGCGGAAATATCCGTATTCCAAAGTTCGGCAATATCCGAAAGGCACATGACGTCCGCGTCGAGATAGATGAGCTTTTCCGCCGAGGCGAGCTCGGGCAAAACGTCCGCAAACAGCCTGACGTACGCATACGGCGTAAAAGAATTTTTGCCGTTCTTTTCCTTTACGTAATAGCCGCGGTAAAGCTCGCTCACGTCAATCAGGCACGCGCGGCTTTCGGAATTTTTACGTTGCAGCGCCTTTTCCAGCACGTCCGCCTGTTCTTCGGTAACGGGAAGAAACCGTTCGTCCCGCTCGCGCAGATCCATCGTGATCAGATACACGGTGATCGCGCCGTCGTGATGTTTCGCGAGGGAGAGCGCGGACAGCAGAATCTGAGAATACACGCCCTTGTTCCCGCAATAGCAGATATTTATCATGGATCGCTTTCCTCTTCGGTTTTTTCTTCCCGTTCGGGCGCCTCTTCCGTCGGCGCTTCTTGCCCTTCCTCGTCCGCCGCACACGCAAGTTTCGCTTTTTTATCCTCTCGCATAAAGTGCGCTTCCAACCCGATATAGAATCCGAGAGAGATGATCATCATGAGGTAATAGCTCATCAGCCGCCATACGAGCATACCGCTGTACGCTACGGCGACCGCCGCCCCGCCCGCAATGGAAGCAAACACCTCCTTAAAGGCGAACTCGATTCCGCCGCTCGACCCGGGCGTGGGAAGAAAGACCACCATCGTGATGGCAAAGGACGTGCCGCAGACGATAAAGAACATTTCCGCATAAGAAACGTTTACGTGGAGCGCGCGGAGAATGAAAAAGGTGATGGCGTAATACAGACCCATCGTTACGATTTTGAGGAGAAGGCAGGAAATCGCCGCGCCCTTTTTGTGCATGAGTGCTTTGAACGCGTCCTGCATGTTCTGGAAATATTCGCACAACGCGGGCACGCGCGGCTCTACCAATTTCCCGATGTGCTTACGCTTTGCAAGCCAGAATATGATATGCTCGAACAGAGAGCGGATCCGCTTGCTGGTCGCAATGGAAATCATAAAGGCAAGCACCAAAAAGTTCATCGTAAAGCCTACGATCGCAAGCACGTTCATGGCGACATTTCCGTTTACGAAACGCCCGTAATAAAAGAGCGAGCACGCAGCATAACCGTTGGTTACGATCATGAAAATAATAAAGTTCATGAGGAGCAGCCCCGTGCTTTCCGCAGGCTTTACTTTCGCTTTGTTGAAAGCGTATATCTGAAATGGCTGTCCGCCGGTTGCAAAGGGCGTAATACCGTTAAAAAAATGTTCCGTCATGCCGATGACGTAAGTTTTGCCGAATCCGATTTTAAGCCCGCGTGCTTTGGCGAGGATACAGGTGGTAAGCGGATAGAGCGCAGCATACGCAAGAAGCAGCCCGACCGCGATAAAAATATATTTGAGATCGGCTTTGCCCAGCTCGGAAAAGATCGCGCTGATGTCCCCGAACGAGAGAATAAGCCCCAGCAAAAAGACGGTGATCACGCCGTAAAAAAAATACAGCCCCGCCTTTTTCCAATTGATTTTCTTTTTTTTCTCTTCCATGCTTTACTCCGTATTCCGTCCGCGCCCGCAAAATCAGCCGACGAGCGCCGCGACCGCGCGGCAAATGGGAATGCCCCGTTCGGAAAAATTCCGTTCGTATTCGGTTACGATGTTTTCCGCCGCGTATTCGCTGCGGTGCAGATCGTAACAGACCTCCCGCACCGTAAATCCGCACGCGCGAAACTGATTGAGAGAATATTCAAAAAAATCCCTGCTGTCCGTCTTTTGCCGTATCTCCCCGCCCGCCTGCAAAATATTGCGGTAAATTGCGAGAAAGCGCGGCGAAGTGAGCCGCTGCTTTTCCCTGCCCTTTTCGGGCAGAGGTGTAGAAAAATTGAGATAAATACGAGCGACGCTCTTCTCGGGCAGATAGCAGGGCAGAATTTCGGCGGGGATATTCAAAAACCTTACGTTTTGTATCCCCTCTTCCCGAATGCGTTCCATCGCCGTTAGGGCGACGTTGGAGCACACCTCCACCGCCAGAAAATTGAGTTCGGGATTGCGCTTTGCAATCTCTGCGACAAAGCCGCCGTTGCCGCAGCCGATTTCGAGGTGTACGGCATTATCGTTTCCGAACACGGCGGAAAAATCCAGTAGCGCGCGGTAATTTTGCGCCGCTTCCTTTAAGTTAAGGCAGGGGCGCCCGCGGGCAAGCAGAAGGTCGGAGCAAGCCGCAAGGCGGGGCTCCAAATTGCGTTTTCTGCGCATTCTCATGTTATCTTTTTCCCGTGGAGCCGAAGCCGCCTTCGCCGCGCACCGTATCCGAAAGCGATTCCGCTTCCGCAAATTCCGCAGCGTAGTAGGGCGCGACGACGAGCTGGGCAATGCGGTCGCCGCCGCAAACCGTGCGCGCCTCTTTGCCGTGATTGTGAAGTGCGACCATCACCTCGCCGCGGTAGTCGCAGTCGATCACGCCGACCTTGTTGGCGGGGGCTAAATCCTGCTTACAGGCAAGCCCGCTCCGCGCGTAAACCAGCCCCACCGTTCCCGCGGGCAGCTCGATAGCGATGCCCGTGTGAATGAATTTCGTTTCGCCCGCGCCGATTGAGACGGGATCTTCCCCGCACGCATACAGATCGGCGCCCGCGGACAATTCCGAACCGTACGTCGGTAAATGCGCGCTTTGATCGAGTTTTTTTACGTTTACTTTCATATCGCACCTTTTTTCTTACCCGCTGTTGACCTCATATAAACACTTTTTTTCATGCGCCCGTTCGGCTCTTTTTCGTCGCGTCGCGCCCCAGACAGCACCCGCTACGAGTTCGTGCGAACGCGACAGAAAACACCTTGAACATCTCTATGAAAAAAAGCCTGCATTTTGCGTAGGAAAGTGGCGAGTGGAGCCGCCCGAAAGGTCGTGCAGACGTATCGAACATACGGCAAGCGGCGTTTCGGACGGATAGACCGTCCATTTTCGCGCAAAATGTGTTCAGCTGAGGTTGGCAGCGGGTATCGTAATCGCATTAACTATACATGATTTGCCGCCGTTTGTCAAGCAATGGACGGAAAACGAAAAAAACCGCCCCCTTAGGGGGCGGCTCAACGTCTGCGATCTTATTTCACGCTGTACATGAGTTCGGTATACGTGGGGAAGGGCCAGTAATCTGCCGAACAGAGCTTTTCCATTCCGTCCGCGCAGCGGCGCACCTCCTCCATGTCGGGCACGATGACGTGCGCCATTTTCTGCGAGGCGGGGATTTCGCCCGAGGGCATTTCGGAAAGATCTGTTTCCAACTTCTTCACTGCGGACATCATCGCGTCGTTCATGCGGGAGAGCTGTTCAATCAGCGCCGTATCCGCCGCGCATGCGATCTTGTCGCTTACCGCCTTCTTTGCGGCGACCGTCGCGCACAGTTCGGCGACATAGCCGTTCACGGAAGGATAGATATTCTGTTTCGCCATTTCCGCCATCGTGAGCGCTTCCACGTTGATGACCTTGCAGTAGATTTCGAGGGCGATATTGGCGCGGGCAATCACTTCCTTTTCCGTGTAGACGCCCTGCTTCACAAACACGTCGATATTCTCCCGCTTGAAATATTCGGGCACGGCGTCCGCCGTCGTCTTGTTGTTGAGCAGCCCCCTCCGCTCTGCCTCGGGCTCCCAGTCGGGTCCGTAACCGTTGTAATTGAATATAATTCTGTAATGCGCTTTCAATAGCTTTTCCGTGTACGCCTTGCACGCCTTGGGGAAGTCCTTCGCATCCGCGAGAGAATCGACCGCGTCGGCAAACGCCTGCGCCGCGATGGTGTTGAGGACGATATTCGGGTCGGCGACGGAAGCCTGCGAACCGAGCATGCGGAACTCGAATTTGTTGCCCGTAAAGGCAAAGGGCGACGTTCTGTTCCGATCCGTCGTGTCGATGGGGAAAATGGGCGATTCGGGCACGCCGATGGAACCGGGCACCGCCTTTTTGGGAACGTACTGCCTGCCCAAAACGATACTGTCTACAATGGCGCCGAGCTGATCGCCGAGGTAAACGGAAATAATGGCGGGGGGCGCTTCGTTGGCGCCCAGGCGGTGATCGTTGCCCGCGGACGCGACGGAAGCCCGTAATACGCCCTGATACTTATCCACGGCGGAGATGACGCATGCGAGCACCAGCATGAACAGAAGATTGTTTTCGGGCGTTTCGCCGGGGTCGAGCAGGTTGAGTCCGCCGTCGGTGGAAAGCGACCAGTTGTTGTGCTTACCCGAACCGTTCACGCCGTCGAAGGGCTTTTCGTGCAGAAGGCAGGCAAGCCCGTGCTTTTTCGCCACCTTCTTCATAAGCTCCATGGTGAGTTGATTATCGTCTACGGCGATATTGGTCGTCGTGAACACGGGTGCGAGCTCGTGCTGCGCGGGCGCGACCTCGTTGTGCTTGGTCTTGGCAAAGATGCCGTACTTCCACAGCGTTTCATCCAAATCGCGCATGAATTCGGAGATACGCGTTTTCAGCGCGCCGAAATAATGATCTTCCAGCTCCTGCCCGCGGGAGGGCGGCGCGCCGAACAGCGTCCTGCCCGTCAAAATCAAGTCCTTTCTCTTTAAGTACTCCTCTTCGTCGATGAGGAAATATTCCTGTTCCGGTCCGACCGTCGTGGAGACCTTTCTGCACTCGATCCCGAACAGCTTCAAAAGGCGCTTTGCCTGCGTATCGAGCGCCGTCATGGACTTCAAAAGCGGCGCCTTTTTATCGAGCGTTTCGCCCGTATAGGAAACAAACACGGTGGGAATGTACAGCGTGCCCTCTTTGACGAATGCGGGAGAAGTGGGATCCCACGCCGTGTAGCCGCGCGCGGAGTCGGTCGCGCGGGTTCCTCCCGAAGGGAAAGAAGAAGCGTCGGGCTCGCCGACGATGAGACTCTTTCCCGTGAGCTGCATGATGACCTTGTCTCCCGAAGGCTCGATAAAACTGTCATGCTTTTCCGCCGTGAGGTTGGTAAGCGGCTGGAACCAGTGCGTGTAGTGGGTGGCGCCCTTGGAAACGGCCCAGTCCTTCATGGCGTTGGCGACGACGCTCGCGATGGAAGTATCGAGGGGCACCCCCTCTTCGATCGTCCTTTTGAGCGATTTGTACACCTCTTTGGGAAGAAGGTTTTTCATCGCGTCGTCATTGAACACATTGCTGCCGAACAGTTCGGTAACGTTCATATCATCGGCTCCTTGCAATTCATTGGTAACGGACGCTTATTCCGCGCCCGCATTTTCTTTATTATATGATTTTTATGCGGCGAAGTCAAACGTTTCGCCCGCATTCCCCCTCTTTCCTCTTATCGGAATTTTGATACCGCGCATAAGTTTCCGTTATATTTCGGGCAAAAAAAACCTTCCGCACGGGCAAACGGAAATTCTCTTATAAATCGAACTTATCGAACCGCCTGCGTGAAAGGGCGCAGCTCCATGCGGTAAGCGCACCGTAAGCGCACAGCCCCGCCGCCAGAATCCCCGCCTTTATGCCCATCTGCGCGGGGTCGGGCATTATCAGAACGCCCGCAAGCGCGAGCACGGAAAACCGCAAAACGATCAGGACGAATATGAGCGCGAACTGCGCCGTTACGGCGATGACAAATGGCTTCCCGACTTTGTTCGGATCGGCAAAATACGCGGGAAAAAAGATGATATTGAATATTCCGAGAAGCAGCGCGCCGAATCCCAAAAACGCCGTATTCACCGTCGTTCCCGAAAGATTGATTTGCAGCTCGGACGGAAGGCACGTTTGCTTGACCGCCGTCAATACGCCCGCAAGAATCAGGAGTATCGCCTGAAAGATGCAAAAATAGAGAATGCGCGCGGCGGCGACGTCCTTCTTTTTTACGGGCATCGCGCAGGTAAACGGCAAATCGCCGTTCTCCCGCGACAATAGGCAGGTAAAAAATACCGAGAGCCCCGAAAAGAAAAACATGACCTCGTACGGATAATTGGGGATAAACACGAACGCCGCAAACAGGAGGAACACGACGGACGTCGGATGCAGACACAGGATAAATTCCTTTTTAAGAAGCTGCTTTATCATGCCGCGTTCCCCTCCGTTTCCAAATGAATGATAATTTCGTCGAGCGTAGGCGCGGCAAGCTCCGCGCATGCGGGCGCACCCCCCGCTTCGAGCAATCCCGCAAAGCCGTTTTTCACGCGCTTGATTCCCAAAGCGCCCGCGCGCTTCGCCGTCTCCTCGCTTTCAAATATCCCGCGCCGATACCGCCCGCAGAGAGAAGAAAGCGGCTCCGCCGCCCGTACTCTGCCGTGCGACAAATATACGATGTCGTCCGCCGCACGCTCCAAGTCGGAGGTAATGTGCGTGGAAAAGAGCACGGAGACGCCCTCATCCCGCGCAAGAGAAAGAAGCAGGTCGCAAACCTCCTCGCGGGAGAGCGGGTCGAGCCCGCTCGTCGGCTCGTCTAACACAAGCAGCCTTGCCCCGTGCGAAAGGGCGAGCGCAAGGGAAAGCTTAACGCGCATGCCTTCGGAAAGCTCGCTCGTCTTTTTCCGCGCGTCGAGGGAGAAGCGGCTCAGATAGGCGGCGAACGCCCCTTCATTCCACCCGCCGTAAAAGCCGGATACCGTTTTTCCGATCTGCCCGACCGTCTTTTGCGGATAAAAGCGGAAGCCGCCGCCCGCATAGCCCACGAGCTCTTTGACGGCGCGCTCGTTCCCTTTTAAGGAAACGCCGAATGCGCGCACCTCCCCCTCGCTCTGTATGAAGTTGAGGGCGGCTTTGATCGTCGTACTCTTGCCCGCGCCGTTCCTGCCGATCACCCCGCAGATCCTCCCTTCCTCCACGGAAAAGCTCACTTTGTTGAGCATGAAGGAAGGATAGCGCTTGGTAAGATTTTCCACTTCCAGCGCATTCATTCCTTCTTGCCTCCCCCCTGCAAATTGCTGATGGCGTTCCAAAAGCTTTCCGCATAGGAAAACGGCTGCAAAGCGATTCCCTGCCCCCTGTCCGCCATGAGAATGAGACTGTCGCCCGATTTCAGCCCGAACAGGGCGCGCGCTTCCTTCGGGATCACAATCTGCCCCTTCGTCCCGATTCTGACCGTCGCCATAAACTTGCCTTCGGGAAAATTTTCGCCCATTTTTTCATTTCCTCCGTTTGAATAGTATGATTAGTATTACTTTTCATACCAATTAAAGTATATATCGCCGAAACGGAATTGTCAAGCGCGCAAAAAAAATCCCGCTATTTACCGTAATTCCCATAAGTCGCAGGCAACCGAGAATTAGGCGTGGCGTGAAGCCACGCCTTTTCTCTTGTCTTGGTTTAGTTGCTTGTGTTAATCTTCGTCATCATCAAAGAACGTCGG
>CAJUJO010000024.1 GCA_910586675.1 uncultured Christensenellaceae bacterium
TTGCACGGTCGAGCTTGTGCTGCTCGCGTTGCGCTTTCCTTCGCTGGTATCTTGCTTCGTGTCGTTCGTTGCTTGTCATAATTTTTCGCCTGCCGCACGGCTGTGATGTAGGGCGCAGTCTAAGTCGCTTTGATCGAACACATGAAACGGAATTCAAAGCCAAAGTCAATCAATAGAAATCACGTTTAGTCAAGTATTAAGTGATGTTCAAAATAAAGGCTTATCTGCTGAAGATATGGTTGAGTTGACAAAACTATTAACGGAATTTGAGAATGAACGCCAAAGCAAGAAAAAGCCTTCGCTTTGGGACAAAGCCAAAAATGTGTTAAAGTATTTGTGTGATAAATCAATTGAAATAGGTATTGCGGTTTTACCTTACATAGTTGGTGCGCTTAATAAATAAAAAATGGGACTTCGATTGAAGTCCCATTTTTCTTGACTCGCCATTTAAGGTGTATTCCGATAAAAATTTAGTTTTTTGTAAATTCCCTATGGAACACACCCTTATGGGGCGGGATGTCATGCATTGATTTTATTCTGTTTACTCCGCTTCGTCCGCGGGTGCTTCCTCTTCCGCCTGATACGGGCTCGCTTGCCATTCGACAAGCTCTCCCGCCGTGGAGACAAGCGTCTTTTTGTAATCGGCTTCCTCGGTCGTTTCTCCCGTTACGATGATGATATCTCCTTCCAAAAGCACCGTCTCGCCGTCGGGAACGATAGTCTGCCCCCCGCGGCTGAGCGATACGACGAGCGCGTCCGACGGCCAAAGCACGTCGCGCACGGCGCGTCCGCTCGCGGGCGTTTCCTTCCCCACTTTAAGCCGCGCGATGATTTTGAGCATCGGCTCGCTTGCGCGCTTTTCTTCGAGAATTCCGTCGAGCAATTTATCGTAAATAGGTTCCGTCCTAAACACGTCGCCGAGCAGATACCCCACCGCTACGCCTAAAATAACGGGCAGAAGAAAGGTAAAATTCCAGGTAAGTTCCACAACCATGACGATCGCCGTAATGGGCGCTTTTACCACCGTCGTGAAGAACGCCGCCATGCAGATCATGACGAGTGCGTCGGCAAACGCCGGATCCATGCCCATCCGCACGCACAAAAGGCTTAAAAGCGCGCCTAAGCCTGCGCCGATCGCCAGCATGGGGATAAACACGCCGCACGGCACGCCCGCGCCCATGTTGGTAATCGACACCGTAAATTTCAGCACAACAACGATAAGGAGCGTCGCCCACAGCGGGGAAGAGAACACGCGCTCCACCCCCGCGGAACCGCTCCCGAGCGATTCGATGAAATCATGTCCGCCGCCCATAACGTTGACGGTTATAAGTCCGAAAACGCCCGCCATCAGAAACGGAATGAGCATTTTACCCGTGCCCTTCCAAAAAGTGATCTTCGCAAACAGTTTTTTGGCGCGAAACACGAGGAAGTAAAACCCTACGCCGCACAAGCCGCACACGGCAGCGGCAAACAGGACGTATAGACAAAACAGAAAGTCGGCAGACTGCGGAAACTGAAAGGTAGTAAAGGTCGCGCCGACGGAAAGCCCCATAAGCGGACGAAGCACGTTCCGCGTGATAATGCCGACGACGACGGAGATAAAAGAACACACGAACACTTCGGGCGTGAAGCGCTTATGCGCTTCCTCGAAAGCGAACGCCATGCCCGTCAAAGGCGCGTTGAAGGCTACGGCGAGCCCCGTGCAAGCGCCGCCCGTGATCTGATAGCGACGGATCATCTCGTTTCTGCGCAGAAGGTCGCTCGTACCGTAACCGCAAGCGCCGCCGATCTGAATGCTCGGGCCCTCGCTTCCCGCCGAAAGCCCCATGAAAATGGTGAACAGGCTGGCGGCGAACATGCCCGTAAGCACCTGATACCACTTGAAGCGCAGAAGTCCGCGCGTCGCGCCCTCCGTCTGCGGAATGCCGCTGCCGCGTATCATGGGAATAAAACGGAGCACGCCGCCGACGACGATTGCTCCGACCGCAAGCGCGAGAAAGAGGAGCGGGATAAACGCGGGATGTTCGCGGAAAAATCCGTAATAGCCCGCGGAAAACTCCTCCGCCATGTGCGCGAGCACGTTATACAGCGTTACGACGAGCCCCGCAAAGAAGCCCGTGAGCGCGCCCACGGCGACGAGCTGCACGCCGTAATGATAAGCTTTTTTGCTGATTTGTTTGATGTTTTTTTTCATATCCGTAACTTCTTCCGTTTATTAACCTTTCCATCTTATCACAAACGCGGCGGGAAGTAAACAAGAAATTTATTCTGCCGGAAAATTTTCCAGAATGTAATTTCTCGTGCTCTCCCCGATGCGGAAAAACATCGTCCCGCCGTCGGGAATCGGGTCTTTTTCGTAAGGGTCTTCGCCCTTTTTTGCTTTTTCGCTCAAAGCCCTGCGCTTTTCCAAGGGGTTGCGCGCCTCCCATATGAGAAATTCCGAGAGACGTCTTTTAATCAGCGTTTTATCCGTCCATTGGCGCACGAACGCCTCGTAATCGGCTATGACCTGCTCCACGTTTCTCTGCTTTAATTCCGTCATAAAATGCCCGTAATAATCGCCGACCGCAGGTGCGTTTTCGATCACGATGCCGGGACGTATGTAATAATCGTCCTTGTCGTATACGCTGCCTTGAATATAAAAAACGAGGGTAAATCCGCCGACGTTCTTTTTCCAACGCTTATTCTGTTTTTTATATCCCCGTTCTTTGAGATAAGGCGCGATCCCTTCGATAAGGTCGAATTCCGTAAGCGTCCGCTTATATTTATAGTTGTTTGCGACGCGCGTCGCGAGATCGGGCAACACCTTCTTTTCCATGCCGTCATAATCGAAATCGCGGTTAAATCTCTCGCAATCCTCTCCCCTACCGCGCGCCTGCAATGCGGCGGAAAACAACTCGGACGTGCCCTTCGGCAGCAGCCATTGAAACAGTTTTTCCGTGCGGGGTAGATCCCAGCCGTCGCTTTCCGCAAAATCCCACAGCTGACCGAATCCGCCGTTGCACACCTCGTTGTAACAACACATGATCTGATAGGCGCCGAGAAGCAGACTGTTTCCCTTTATCTCCTCTGCGTTGCAATTTGTCCACCAATCAACAAATGCGGAATAATCGTCCGTTTCCGCAACGGGCACAGCCGCTTTGCCGCCGTCCTTTTTCCCTCTCTTCCCCGCAAGATATGCGGCGAGAAAACCCGAAGCGGACAGAAAAAATGCGGCGGAAAGAAAAACGAATAGCCAAACAGCATTGGGGTTTGGGAGGAATCCCTTTATAAGCACAAGGAGCGCGCTCGCAGCGGACAAACAGTAAAAGAGGATAAAAAGAACCTTCTTTTTCTTTTCGCTCATACGACCGTCCTCCTTATCCTATGCTCTTCATTCGATCGTCGTCCAAAAGGTATAACCCGCCCCTGCCGTCATGCCGAGTTTTCCCTGTAAGGAAATGGATGCGGCGTTATCGGCATACACGTCGCATACGGGCACGCGCCCCTGCGACATAACGCTGCCGATGAGATATTTTTCCAGCTCGGCGCCGATCCCGCGGCGGCGGTATGCTTCGAACACCTTTAACATGCCCATCGTTCCGTCCGAATGCCGCCCGATAAAACCGAGAAGCGTTTCCCCTTCCAATGCGCCG
Organism: uncultured Christensenellaceae bacterium; assembly: GCA_910586675.1. Lineage (GTDB taxonomy): Bacteria > Bacillota > Clostridia > Christensenellales > Borkfalkiaceae > Gallimonas. The sequence goes on from CAJUJO010000024.1 coordinate 3,636, forward strand.
AACACGCCCTTTTCCGCCATCATGCCGCGCAGCTCTTCCGCCGTGTAGCCTCCGTACGCTTCGGCGACCGCTTCCGCATAAGACGGGCTTAACGGGCAAATGCAAAGCGAGCCCGACACGGGCGGCGCCTGTTTTTTCAGATAGGCAAATTTGAGGCACGGTTGGCTCTTAAAGCCCAGCCTTTGCGGCGCGTCCTGCGGCAAGTTCATGAGGCACAGCTCTCCGCGCGGCGCGTATTCCCGAAACGCCTCTTCGTCCGCAAAGAGGCACTTACGCAGCCCGCCTTTCAGGCGCACTTCGGCGACGCGGTCGGTGCACGCGACGAGCTCCCCGCCTTCGTGCTCTAATAAATCATTCAGCCCCGCCGCATATACGCGGAACGCGGGATTTTGCAAAACAGTTAAATTTCTCATACGGCAAACTGCGCGTTGTAGAGTTCGGCGTAGAATCCGCCCTTTTCGAGCAGCTCTTCGTGCGTGCCCTGTTCCACAATATTGCCCGCGTTCATGACCAAAATCAAATCCGCCGTCCGTATCGTCGATAAGCGGTGCGCAACGATAAAGCTCGTTCTGCCCTGCATGAGTTTCAAAAAGGCGTCCTGTACTTTAAGCTCGGTACGGGTGTCGATGGAGCTCGTCGCTTCGTCTAAAATGAGCATGGGCGGCATGCACAGCATGACGCGCGCGATGCAGAGAAGCTGCTTCTGTCCCTGCGACAGCGCCCCCTCGCCGCCGATGACGGTATCGTACCCCTGCGGCAAACGCTTGATAAAGGAATGTGCGTGCGCCGCCTTCGCCGCGGCGATCATTTCCTCTTCCGTGCAATCGGGCCTGCCCATGCACAGGTTTTCCCGCACGGTGGCGCGTTTTAACCACGTTTCCTGCAACACCATGCCGTAGTTTGTGCGCAACGATCTGCGCGTAACCGTACGGATGTCTTTGCCGTCCACGCGGACGCTTCCGCCGTTCACGTCATAAAAGCGCATCAAGAGGTTAATGAGCGTCGTCTTTCCGCAGCCCGTCGGGCCGACAATTGCAACGCGCTGTCCCGCTCTTGCCTGCACGTTCAATCCCTCGATAAGCTTGCGTTCGGGCGTATAGGAAAATTCCACGTCTTCGAGCGACACATTCCCTTCCGCCCTGCCGAGCTCTTCGCATTCCCCGTCGGAAGGCTGCGGTTCGGCTTTGATAAGAGCGAACACGCGGGAAGCGCACGCGAGCGCATTCTGAAATTCGGCGACAACTTCAGAAATTTCGTTGAACGGCTTGGTGTATTGGTTGGAGTAGGAAAGAAAGGTGGAAAGATTCCCCACCGTAAAGGGAAGCGCCGCGCCCGCCGTCGCAATGACGAACAGCGCGCCCGAGAGCGCCACCGCCGCATACACAACGGAGTTGATAAACCGCGTTACGGGGTTTGTGGTGGAAGAAAAGAAAATGGCGCGGAGCGAGCTCTTCCTCAGTTTTTCGTTGATAACGGCGAACCGCTCCTCGTTCTCGTCCTCGTGCGTGTAGGCTTTTACCACCTTTAAGTTGCCGATCATCTCGTCGATAAACGCCGTCTGCTCGGCACGCGCTTCCGACTGCACCTTAAACATCGCATATGTGCGCGAAGCGATAAACTTTGCCGCAAAAAACGAAAGGGGCGTGATACAGAACACGATGAGCGCGATTTCCCAGCGCATTAAAATCATGATGACGAGCACGCCGACGATGGTCGCAATTCCCGTGAAAATCTGCGTGAAGCCGAGCAGCAATCCTTCGGAAAATTGCTCCGCATCGGTAATGACCACGCTCGCGATCTCGCCGTAAGCGCGCGCGTCGATATAGCTCAGCGGCAGAACTTCTATTCTACGGAAGGCGTCCCTTCGCACGTCGGCGAGCACGTGATAGGCAATTTTATTGTTACACAGGCTCATGAGCCACTGCGAAACCGCCGCCCCGCCGATGCATATGCCGATGGCGATAAACAACTCGTAAAGACGGATATAATCCACATTCCCGCGTCCGACGATACGGTCCACCGAAAGCCCCGCGAGGTACGGCACCGCGAGCGATGCCGCAACGTTTACGATCGCGAGGACGACCGTGCAGAGGAGATAAAACCAATAAGGACGGAGACAGCGCATGATCCCCGCGAACGTTCCGTTTGCGCGCTTTTTCATACCGCCTCCTCCTTGTACTGCGAATTATGGATCTCGCGGTAGACCGCGCACGTTTGAAGCAGTTCCTCGTGCGTGCCCTTGCCGACGGCTTGCCCGTCGTCGAGCACGATGATCTGATCGGCGTGCCGTACGGAAGCCGTGCGCTGGGATACAATGAAAGTAGTTCCGCCCCGTGCTTTGAGCGCGGCGCGCAGGCGCGCGTCCGTCGCGTAGTCGAGCGCGGAGGAGGAATCGTCTAAAATAAGAATCTCGGGATTCCGCACGAGCGCGCGGGCAATCGCAAGGCGCTGGCGCTGTCCGCCCGAAAGGTTTTTGCCCTCCTGCGCAATCTCTCCGTCAAGTCCTCCCTTAGAAGCGACTACGTCCTCCGCCTGCGCCGTTTGCACGGCGGCGATCATTTCCGCTTCCCCCGCGTTTCCGTTGCCCCACAAAAGATTGGATCTGATAGTACCCTTAAAGAGCACCGACTTTTGAAGCACGACGGCGACTTCTTCTCGAAGCGTCTCCGCCGGAATTGCATTTACGTTTTGCCCGTTTACGCGCACGCTTCCTTCCGTCGCGCCGTAAAAGCGGGGAATGAGGTTGACGAGCGTACTCTTGCCCGAGCCCGTGCCGCCGATAATTCCCACCGTTTCCCCGCGGCGGGCGGTAAAGGAAATATCCGTCAAAGCGGGCTCCCCGCCCCCCTCGTAGGAAAAGGTTACGCCGTCGAATTCCACGGCAACGTCCGTTTCGGGTAACGGCTCTTCCGCCGATAAAACGGGCGGCTCCGTCGGCGTGTCGAGCACCGCGCCGATCCGTTTCTGGCAGGAAACGGCTTTGGTAATGGTTACGATAAGGTTGGCGAGCTTGACGAGCTCCACGAGAATCTGCGAAAGATAGCCGTACAGCGCAATGACGCCGCCCTGATCGAGGCTTCCGCCGTCCACGCGGATCGCGCCCACGTACAAGAGCGCAATGACGGCGAGGTTGACGAGCACGAAGGTGAGCGGATTGGTCAGCGCGGCGACGAGCCCCGCGCGCTTCTGCGATTTTTTGAGCGCCGCATTGCGCGCTTCGAATTCGTTGATTTCGCTCTGCTCGTTGCAGAACGCGCGGATGACGCGCACGCCCGCGAGGTTTTCCCGCGTGGAGGAATACACTTTGTCCAGCCTGCTCTGCACGCGCTGAAAAAGAGGAATGCACGCCCCCATAACGGCGAACACCGCGGCGGCGAGGAGCGGTATGACGGCGACGAAGACGAGCGCCGTCTTCACGTCTACGAAAAAGGCAAAAATCATGGCGCCGAATACGATGAACGGTGAACGCAAAAACAGACGCAGAGTCATATTGACCCCCGTCTGCACCTGATTGACGTCGCTCGTCATGCGGGTTATCATCGTGGAAGTGCCCGTCTCGTCTATCTGCGAAAAGGAAAAGGACTGCAACTTTGCAAACAGCTTTTCCCTGAGCGCGCTCGAAGCCCCCACCGCCGCGCGCGCCGCGAAATACTGCGCCGTCAGTGAAAATGCAAGCCCCGCCGCGCCCAAGCCGACGAGCACGAGGCTCATGCGGATAATATACGGCTTATCCCCCGCAGCAATGCCGTTGTTGACGATCAAAGCGACGATGATTGGTACGACGAGCTCCAGACTCGCTTCCAACAGTTTGAAAAGAGGCGCGAGCACCGTCTCTTTCTTATAGCCCTTCAAACAGGAAAGCAAATGTTTCAAAACGCGACTCCTTTTTCATGGAATATCAAGCGGGAACGACGAATAAATAGACGTAATACCCGAGAAAACAGGCAACCATTACGGCGCCCGCAATTTTTCCGAGTTTGTGCCCTTTAATGAGGGCGAACGCATACAGCACGACCGCCGCGCCGAGCGCGACGAGCGCGTCTATAAGATTTCCCGTCGTAAAAGCGAGCGGATAAAAGAGCGAAGACGCACCCGCGACGAAAAATACGTTAAAAATATTGCTGCCGATGATATTGCCGACGGCAATATCCGTTTCCCCCTTCGCCGCCGCCACGACGGAAGTAACCAGCTCGGGCAGAGAGGTGCCGATCGCAACGACGGTAAGCCCGATGATTCGTTCGGACACGCCGAAGTACGTCGCGATTCCCCGCGCCGCGTTGACGAGCAGCGTTCCCCCGCCGACGACCATGGCAAGCCCTATAAAAATGAGAAGGACGAGAAACCAGGTCTTCTGCTCCATCCGCTCGAACCACCGCCCGACTTTGCCCTTGGGTTTTTTGGGCGACTCTTCCTGCGGCGCGGTCTTTTCAAGTTCCGCCCTTCCCGCCTTCTGCTCACGGCGGGCAAGTACTAAAAGAGTCGTCATGTAAGCGGCGAATACGATCAAAAGAATAAGCCCGTCCCACCATTGCAGCGCAGACCCCCAATACCCCAACCCGATTAAAAGCGCGCTCGCAAGGAGCAGCACGGGCAAGTCGAGGAGGAGGGAGTTTTTTTGCACCGGCAATTTATGAATGAGCGCAGATAGTCCGAGAATGAGCAGAATATTGACGATATTGCTCCCGACGACGTTGCCGATCGCAAGGTCGGTCGAATGTTTGATTGCCGAAGTTACGGACACGGCGAGTTCGGGCGCGCTCGTACCGAACGCCACCACAGTAAGTCCTATGACGAGGGGGGAAATTCCGCACTTTCCCGCCGCACCCGCGCTTCCGTCCACAAACCAATCCGCACCCTTTACGAGGAGCGCAAAACCGAGAACAAGGAGAAATATCTGTAATGCAAGTTCCATACCCGAAACAATCCTTTCCGCAAGAAAAAAGACCCGCGGCAATTTATTTTTGCCGAAAGTCTTGTCGTTCATACGATACGAACCGCCGCGACACGAGGTCTCCCTCGGGGTATGTTGCCGCGCACGCTTGGGACTACTCCCTCCCGACAGGGAAATCCTACCATTTCCGCGCAAAATTGTCAAGCGGGAAAGCAATAAAAACGTATTTTTATCCCGCGCATCAAGTTCCGAGCACGCCTTCTATCAATAATTTTACGCCGAGCGCGAGGAGCACCAGCCCGCCCGCAAGCTCAGCCTTTTCCGCTAATCTTCCGCCCGCCGTTCTGCCCGCGCACACGGCGGCAAAGGACAGGCAGAGGGTTACCGCGCCGACGACCAGCGAGCACAGTGCGGCGTGAAAGGGCAGCCCTGCACCCAGCTCCTGCGCGCGGAAAGCAACGCCCGCCGCGAGCGCGTCGATGCTGGTCGCAACCGATTGAGCCAATAATCTGCCCGCGCCGAGCGTCTTCCGTTCGGAAAGAAATCGGCTATTCTCCCCCGAAGTGCAGTCTATTACCGTCTTCCCGCCGAGAAAGGCGAGCAGTCCGAAGGAAAGCCAGGGCGCGATTTTGCCCAACAAGTCGGAAAGCGCCGCGCTGCCGTAATATCCCGCAAGCGGCATGAGGAACTGAAAGAAACCGTAAGCAAGGGCGATGAGAGCAACCTTTCTATATTTCATCTTAGGCTCGGACATTCCGTTCGTCATGCCGACGGCGAACGCGTCCATAGAAAGCGCCGCGCCTAAAATAAAAATTTCCAATACGGACATATGTAAACCTCCCGCGGCAAACATAAGGGATTAAAAAAAGACTTATGCGCGGAACGCCGAAAAGACGGTACTCCGTGCATAAGTCTTGCCGTTTCAGATAACACCCGCGGAATTGCTCCGCAATATGTGGACGTTACCGCTCTCCATGCGAAAAGCCGACTACTCCCCTATGACGATTTCATCATAACATTCTATGCGGGAATCTGTCAATCGTTTCCGTAAACTTTCTCCTGCGGCGGCTTTAATTTTTTCCGTTTCGATTTTATTTGTTTGATTTTTACCGTAAAATATGCTATATTATGACCTGTGGCACAATTTACTTTGCATTACGGGGCACAACAGACAAGAGACATCCGTTTTCCGCAATGCGGTAAGTTTGTCGCGGCTATCGCGGGATGCGTTTCGTGAGAGGAACGCACTTATTTTTGGAGGGATATTATGAAGAAAAAAATTTTACTCACGGTTTTATCGCTTTCATGCGCCCTTACCTGCGCGGCGGGACTTTCCGCCTGCGATTTCGGATTCGGGGGTAGCAACGACGGAGAGAACAACCTCAACAACGGAAACGACGATTCCGATTTCCGATTTGAATTAACCGAAAACGGAAGAGGACTCGTCTTAACAAACTACCTCGGCAGCGAAACGCAAATCGTTATCCCCGCCGAATACAACGGCGCGCCCGTTACGGAAATCGACAGGGCGTTCAGCGGCAACGAAACGGTAACCAAGATAACCCTGCCCGATTCGGTAACGAAAATCGGCGCGCAAGCCTTTGCAAATACGCCGAATCTTGCCGAAGTCGTTTTTCCGAACGGACTGAAAGAAATCGGCGATTTTGCATTTCAGAGCAGCGGCATACGAAGCGCTTCCCTTCCCGCCACGGTAACGTCCGTCGGCGCGCAGGCGTTCTATAAAGCGAAATCTCTGACCGAATTCAAAATTGCGGCGAACGCGCCCGTAACGGTTTTGAAGCAGAGCGCAGTCGGCGAATGCTCGGCGTTAAAAACCGTCGTACTTTCCGATAATCTGAAAACAATCGAATACGGCGCCTTTGCCGAGTGCGGCGAATTAACGAGCATAGACCTCAACCACGTGGAAACGGTTTTTGAAAGAGCATTTGAAAACTGCACGAAGTTGGCGGAAATCGACTTCGGGGACAGTCTGAAATGCGTCAAAGGCGAAGCGTTTGAAAACGCCGCCGTCGCAAGCTTAATCTTCCCCGAAACGTGCGAAGAACTCGACAGTTACGCGTTTTCCGACTGTACCAACCTCAAGACCATATCCATTCCCGAAAACGTTAAAACATTGGGAAATACTTTTTCCGGCTGCCCGAACGTGGAAAAGCTGACCCTCCCCTCCGGGCAAATAACACTGAATAATCTTTTCTTGCTCGATTTTGCGGACGATTACAGCATCTCCATGCCCAAGCTAACCGAGCTTCATTTAATCGGCACCGCGCCCGTGTCGGACGAATATCTTTCGAGATTCTCCAAACTGAAAACCATCACGCTGGACGAAAGAGTTTCCGACGTCGGGGAAAACAGCTTCGCAAATACCGAGTGGTACACCGACCAATCCGACGGAATGGTATATATCGGAAGCGTATGCTTGGGATACAAGGGAGAAAAGCCTTCGGGCGCGCAGACTGTTCAAGCAGGCACGACGGGCATTGCGAAGTCCGCCTTCAAAGACTGCACGGCGCTCACGCAGATTTCACTGCCGGAGAGCATAAAGCATATCGGCGGTAACGCGTTTGAAAACTGCGCCCTTACCGCACTGCCCGCCTTTACGGAAAATCTGACGGCAATCGGCGATAACGCATTTTCGGGTTGCAATATAACGGGCGAGGTTACCGTCCCTTCCTCGGTAACGAAAATCGGAACAAACAGTTTTAAGGGCAATGCCGGCATTTCCAAGCTCACTCTTCCGATGCCCGGCGAAACGACGCTGAAAAAACTGTTTTCCGAAATTCCCGCCGCACTGACGGAAGTAAGCGTAACGGGCTCCTCCCTTCCCGCAAACGCGCTCAACGGCGCAAAAAGTGTTGTAAAGGTAACCATTCCCGAACAGATTACGGAAATTCCCGACTATGCTTTTTGCCGTTGCGAAGCGCTGATAACCGTTATTTACGGTGCAATAACCAAGATCGGAGATTTCGCGTTTCTCGGTTGCAACGCGTTTACGAACTTTACCGTACCCGACAGCGTTACGGAAATCGGCGATTCGGCATTCTGCAATATGGCCAACCTTAGAACGGTTAAACTGGGCGAAAACGTTATCGAAATCGGCGAAAGATCCTTTTCGCAAAATCAGGCGTTGACGAGCGTAACCGTGAACGATAAATTGGAGAGAATGGGAAGTTTTGCGTTTACCAACTGCCGGAACCTTACAAGCATCAATTTCGGTAAGAATCTTAAAATTATCGAGAATTACGCATTTGAAGATTGCTATAACCTGACCGAAGTACAACTGAACAGCGGATTGCAGAGCATCGGAAATCTGGCATTTTCCCGAACGAACCTGAACAAACTCGTTATCCCGAAGAGCGTTACCTACGTCGGCTCTCAGATCTTGCTTAATCTGAAAAACACCGATTTGGCGTCGTTCAAACTGTTTGCGGAAGCGGAAGAGCCGAACGCAAATTGGCACGAAAATTGGAACGTACTCAGAATCGATATAATCGAAGAAGAAGCGATAAAAAACTATTATCCGACCTTCTATTACAGCGAAACGGAAAAAACGGACGACGAACTGCAATTCTGGCATTACGTAAACGGCGTGCCGACCGTGTGGAACAATTAACGGATAAATGAAAAAGAGCCGAAGTTTTCTTCGGCTCTTTTTCATTTAATAACGGTATTTCTTACGCATTCCGATAAAGAAGCCCGCGCTTACGACGAGGGAAAGAATTTCCGCCGCGACGACGGAAAGCCAGATTCCGTTGAGCCCCCAAATCAACGGCAGGAGAAGCACCGCGCCGCACTGGAAGAGCAGCGTGCGGAGAAAGGAAATGCTCGCCGAAACGGCGCCGTTGTTGAGCGCGGTGAAAAAGGAGGAAGCGAATACGTTAAAACCCATGATGACGAAGGCAACGGAATAGAGGCGGAGCCCGTGGCAGGTCATCTCTTCCAGCCCCTTATCGTAACCGACGAACAGCCGCGCGAGCGGCAAAGACAGGGCTTCCGCAAGCACCGTCAGCACGACTCCGACGACGGCTTGCACGACGAGGCTCTTTTCGAACAGATTTTTAAGCTCCGCCTGATTTTGCGCGCCGTAATGAAAACCGACGACGGGAGCCACCCCCATGGCATACCCGAAAAAGATTCCCATAAACAAAAATCCTACGTACATGATGACGCCGTACGCGGCAACGCCGTCCTCCCCCGCCGCTTTCAGAAGCTGCGCGTTATACAGGATATTGACGAGTGAAGTGGAAATGTTCGTCAACAATTCGGAAGAGCCGTTCGCACAGGCGCGTAAAACGGCCTTTCCGTCGCACACGGGTTTACCGAGGCGCAAAAGACTGCTGTTTTTGCGCAGAAAATAAACGAGGGGCACGATGCCGCCCACTGCCTGACCGAGCGCCGTTGCAAGCGCCGCGCCGAACACGCCCCAACGGAATCCCGCGATAAACAGCGCGTCGAGCGCGATATTGACGGCGCCGGAAGCAACCGTTACGGCAAGCCCGATTTTAGATTTTTCCGCCGTAATAAAGAAGCTCTGAAAGGCGTATTGCAGCATGAGCGCCGTTAGCGACGCAAACTGTACGCCCGCATACACGCGGCAGCCTGCTTCCGTTTCTTCCGAAACGCCGAACGTCCGCACGATAGGGGCAAGACAAAGAAAGCCGATTGCGGTAAACGCCAATCCCGAAACGGCGATGACGACGAACAGGGAAAAATAGCCGTTTGCGCGCTCCCTGTCGCCCTCTCCCAGCGTTTTGGAAATGAGCGCGCTGCCGCCCACCGAACATGAGTCCGATTGCCCCGAGAATGATGAGAACGGGCATCATCAGGTTGACGGAAGTAAACGCCGCCTTTCCCACAAAGTTGGATACGAAAAGTCCGTCCACCACGCCGTACACCTGCGTGAATACCGCCATCACGACGGACGGAAGCACAAAGCGGAAAAGCTTCTTATAATCGAAATGTTCGGAAAGGGCGATGGGTTCTCTCTTCATAAAACACCTCAAAAAATTTGCATAAAAATACGCCCGGTTGCATCAAACAACCGAGCGCACCCGACATCTTTAACGACAACACGGCTACGGCCGTATGTCCTCCGATGAGCACTATTTAATTATCGAAGGAGATTATAACCGTTTACCGCTATATTGTTAAACGAAACGCATATAAAATTTCAAGAATTTTCAAGGGAATTTTCCCCGCGCGGCAGCACGCGCTCTACTTTCTTCATACGGTTCATGGGAAAGGGCGCGCACTGCTGAGAAACGTTGTGCTCGGCTTTAAGCACGATCCCCTCGCGCAATATCTCCCGTTTGCCGACGGGCGCGATGATTTTATCCCCGGCTTCCGTTCCGTCGGGAGCGATAAACCAATAGGGCGCGCCGTCGATTTCCGCCTTCACAAAGGTATAATAACCGTTCTCCTTTATCACGCCACCGCTCAAAGAATGTATCATAAAAACTCCTTTCTTTCCTTAAAACAGGGGCGCGAACACTTTGGCGATCTCGCACACGCCCCGCCAGACGACGTTTTTCTTCGCGTCCTCTTCCGTTTGCAGCGCGGAAATTTCAAACGTTTTCAGCATATCCGCTTCCAGCTCTTCGACTGCTTGCGTCCGATACATGAGCACGGCGTTTTCAAAGTGGTGGATAAAGGACCGGTAATCGAGATTGATGGTTCCCACGATGCCGATCTCGCCGTCGGCGATAAAACTTTTCGCATGCACGAAGCCGGACGTGTATTCGTAAATCTTCACGCCGCCCTTGATAAGCGCCATGTAATTGGAGCGCGTCAGCGCGAACACCACCTTTTTATCGGGAATATGCGGCACGAGCAGACGGACGTCCACGCCGCGCGCCGCCGCCGAAAGCAACGCTCCGCGCAGACGATAGTCGATGACGAGGTAAGGCGTAGCGATATACAGCGTCTTTTTCGCGCCGTTGATGACGTTGATGTAGACCTCTTCCCCGACGTAACGGTCGTAGAGCGGACGCGGACCGTCGCCGTACGGTATAACGTACCCTCCGCAGTCGAATGGTTCGTACCGTTCGGGGATATAGGGCGCGAAGTCCTCTGCCTCCTTGGAACGGATATTGTAAGCGCGCAGGAACATGAGCGCAAGCTCCTTTACGCCCTCGCCTTCCAGCCGCACGGCGGTATCCTTCCAATGTCCGAAGGGGTGCTTTACGTTGATATATTCGTCGGCGAGGTTGATTCCGCCCGTATAACCGATTACGCCGTCGATTACGGTGATTTTGCGGTGATCTCGGTTATTGTGGACGTTGGTAATGACGGGCACGAACGGATTGAATTTTTCGCACTTTATTCCTGCCTTCCGCAGCGTTTGTGCGTAGCGCATATGAATTTTTCCCATGCAGCCGATGTCATCGTACAATACGCGGACCTCGACGCCCTCTTGCACCTTCTTTTTCAGAATATCGAGGATCGTATACCACATGACGCCGCGCTCGATGATGAAGTATTCGAGAAAGATGTACTTTTCCGCCCCTTCTAAATCTTCCAGAAGGCGCTTGAAGAAATCCTCGCCCGTAGGAAAATATTCCGTCCTGGTATTCGAATAGACGGCGGAGCCCCCCTTATCCGCAAGAAGCGCTCTACCGACGTCCGCCCATCGTTCCATACCTTCGAGATATTCATCCCCCGCAGTGCTGCCCTCGAAGATCTTGGAGTGCTCGTACAGACGTTTATACTTGCGTCGCTGTTTTTTGGAAGGACGATTATTGGAAAACACCGCGTATATTGCAACGCCGAACAAATTAAGCGCAATTACGCACAAGAGCCAAGGTAATTTTGTTTCGGGAATCATATTGCGGTTAACGATATGCAATACGGTGAAGACAATGATGATCCACGCGACTGCCTGAACCGTCCAGAAGATATACTTTGCCAAGCCGGGAAAAAAGTATGAAAAAATAAGTTTGAGCACAAATATCGCTCCGAGCGCCAAACACACGTTCACAACGAACATTAATATAATCGTCAGCGCAACGATGGAAAATCGGCTGAACAACAGTTTGAAAAACTTTTTCATACTTTACCTGTACCCGAATATCTTAATTATACCACAATAGTCCGCCTTTTTAAGCATCTTCCGCGAAAATTACCGTGCCTTGCGAAACGCCGTGCAGCCGCAGGAAAGCGTTTCCGCAACAAAATCGCCGTCCAACGCCAAATCGGCGCACGGACAATGCAGATATTCCAAACCGTCCATGCCCGCAAACGCGTCGGGCGAAATATGCTCCGCGGGAACGCCGCACGCGTTTACCTCGCGCACGTACGGGCAGAGATAAAAGGCGCGCGAAACGAGAAATCCGCCCGTAACCGTTACGCGGGCGAGCGTTTCGGGAACGGCGTACCGCCCCGTTTCGTCCCGCCCGAAGACGTACCCGAACTCTCCGAAATATGTTTCTCCGTTTTTCTCTCTCCCGTTGCCGCAAAAAGGCAGCGTAACTTCCCGAAGCCGCGAACACGGCGAAAGCGCGCCCTCGTCCGCATAATCGGTATCGGACGAAACCGCTATCGTTTCCACATGTGGAAGCCCCGCCGCCAGGCGCTTATTTCCCGCTTCGTAAAAATAAGCCGCGCCGTTTTCAAACGAATAGGGAAACGCCGCTTCCGCTTCGCGCACACTGCTTCCGATGAAATCCTCGGCGGAAATACGCGCGCCTTTTCGCAGAATCAGTTTCTCCGCGCCCGTCTTCAAAAGAACGCCGCGCGCAAGCCCGCCCGAAAGCAGACAAAGCTCCCTTGCTTTGCGCGCCTGCGTACGAACAAACCCATTCCCGTCCCATTCAAAATATCCGCCGTCGTAAAACAGTGTGTCCGAAAAGGCGCAAAAGAGCGCCGCGCACTCCAACCGCAAAAGTCCGTCCGTTCCGAGCGCGAGCATTTTTGCAAGCTCCCCGCCGTTCAGCACGGCATACCCTTTTCGGAAGGCTTCGCCGAACAAAATCTTGCCCGACAGAGCGCCGCGCACCAGCAAAGCGCCCTCCCCGTCGCTTTCGACGTAAGCGGAAAACGCGGAAGCATAGCTTTCTTCGGAAACGCTGCCGTCCGACCATTCGCACAGATAGCTTTCGTCCTCCGCCGCCGCGCCGCGGGGGAAGGGCGTAAACAAAAGCAAAACGCAGGCGGCAAGCACGACGGCACACGCGATAGCTGAAGCCGCGCGTGCCGTTTTGTTCAATCCCATTTCAGGCGGTGCAGCTCGCCCGCCGCGCACAGCCCGCGAAAGCCGTTCTGCCGCAAGCCCTCGTATACCGCGATCGCAACCGAGTTGCTTAAATTGAGCGAACGGCTCTCCCCTATCATGGGAATGCGGACGCACGTTTCGGCGTTTTCCTTCAACAGCTCTTCGGGAAGCCCGCGCGTCTCCTTGCCGAACACCAAAAAATCCCCTTTGCAAAGCGCCGCCTCGGCATACGTTTTCCTCGCCTTGGTCGTAAAATAATAAAACCGCGCGGAAGGAAACGCCCCTTTTATCTCGCCGAACGATTCGTGCACGCGCACGTCTACGAGATTCCAATAATCCAGCCCCGCGCGTTTGAGATATTTATCGGACAGCTCGAACCCGAGCGGTTTGACGAGGTGAAGCACGCAGCCCGTTGCGGCGCAGGTGCGGGCGATATTCCCCGCGTTCTGCGGGATCTCCGGTTCGACTAAAACGACGTGAAACATGACCATTTCCTCCGAAAGTATTGTACGCTTTTTTCCGAGAATAGGCAAGGAAATTACCGACGCGCCGCCCAATTTTCTATTGCTACGCGGAATTTTGAAAAAATACTTGACAGCAAATGTGAAAAACGATATAATTACCATTGCCGCACAGATTTGCGCGGCGGGGATGATACAGCTTATACGTACCCATATTTTTTCTCATTAAGACCCCGAACGGTATAATACCGTTCGGGGTCTTAAAATTTCGTTATGAGAATTATCTTAAATATCTTCCGTTTGCGCTGTTGCGTACGCGGTAGACCTGCACTTCGTCGCCCGTGTTCGCGTCGACGTACACAATATATTCTTCTTCGCCGTACGCGCAGGCAAATTCGTAAGCGAGCACTTCCTTTCCGTCTACGGGAATGAGCGCGAGATTGGCTTCATACGGCTGCAAATCGCCCGAAAGGCAGGACTGCGCCTCCGAACGGGAAATTCCCGCTTCGAGATTTCTTTCCGCATAATTTACGAGATAACCCTTCGCGTCCATGCCGACGACGCGGCCGCGCGATTCGCACACGCGCACCCTGATCATATCGGGATAAGCGCGCACGCCGTTATCTGCGCTGACGTACGTGATGTCGGCGACCATGCCCGCGTCGGACAGCCAAACCGCTTCCACGTTCTTGATGCCCAGCCCCGCGAGGAATTCGCGCGCTAAGGTGTCGCTTGTTTCCAAATCGAAGTTCTTCTGCTCGCATACCTCGTACGTGTCGAAGAACATGAGCTTGCCGCCCTTCTTGCTGATCTGCGCGAAGATTTCCACGCCGTTTTCGTCGGTGAGGACGAAGTTAAAGCATTCCGCATCGCGGCAAGTCGTTTCGCCCGTCATCTTTACTTCACGGATATGATAGCTGTTCAGATACTCTTTCACGAGCTCTTCCGCACGCGAAGAGGTTACTTCCTCCAAGCCGTTTAACCTGTTTTCGCCCACGTTGCCTTCGCCCGAGAAAGGAGCGTCCACCGTGTCTTCGGGCTGCGCGAGCGTGCCCTGTCCGATTTCGCCGAACTTATCCGATACCGCGCCCTGCTTGCCTTCGATAAACGCCATGAACTCCTTTTCCGTCATGTGCGTGGCAAGGTTGTTGAGTTCCCCGTACAGCTTGGAATTTACGTTGTACAGATATGCGATGGTATTCTTTTCCGTCTGCGTAAGGGTCTTGCCCGCCGCCAGCTTGGAAAGAAGGGTGCGCGCGTAAGAACCCGTCTTATTGACGAACGCCGAAATGTCGGTGCCCGTCGCCGCGTCTACGGGAATGCGTTCGAGCGCGCTTTCCATCAACGCCGTTTCCACGAGCACGTCGGTGAGCAGCTTGCGCTGTTCGTTCGCGCCCGAAGAGATACGGAGCTTGCCGAGGTTGTTGTCCAGCTCTTCGGAAACGGAAACCATCTCGAAGAGGGTGGAGCGGTAACCGCTCGCCGCGTCCATGTTCATATCGTTCATGCGGAAAGATCCCGCCGTTACCACCGTCGCGAGCGCGAGGCAGGTAACGCCCAAGGAGATGACCGCCGCAAGCCAGCCGCCGAAGCCGGGCGCGTGCTTTCTACGCTCCGTCTTCTGTTCGCGTTTATGCTTTCTGTCGCGCGCCTTGCGTTCATGCGCCGCCTTGCGCGCCTGCAATTTCTGCTCGCGCGCTTTGTCGCGCGATTCCTGCTTCTGGCGCTTCAACGCGATGCGTTCCTTTTTCTCCCGCGCGATGCGCTTCTGCTTTTCCGCCTTGGATTCGCTGCGAAGCATTTCCCTGCGCGCGATCTTTTCGGCGCGGCGCTCGGTGCGCTTTTCTTTAAGCGCGGCGCGGCGTTCGATCTTCTTCGCTTTGCGGTCGGCGCGCTTCTGCGCGAGCGCGGCGCGCTTTTGCAGCTTCTTTTCTTTCAGCTCCGCCTTCTTCTCCAGCTTCTTCTGCTTGAGCTCGGCGCGCGCCATAAGCTTCTTTTCCTTTTTTGCGGCGCGCGCTTTGGCGCGTGCCACGCGCTTTTCCGCAGCGGCGTTTTCCTTGCGCTTGGCGGCTTCTTGGCGCTTATCTTTGGCGAAAGATTTCTTCGCGCCCGCCTTTGCCGCGGGCTTCTTCGCGCTTTGTTTTTTAACCGACTTTTTCGCGGGCTTCGCGTCTACGCTCGCGGCGGTGATTTTGTTTTCCTTTTCCACCGTCTCGACCTTTTCCGCCCCGCTGGATACGTTTTTACCGATTTTCTTTTCCATATCTCCTCCTTAAATTGCAAACACGTGTTTGCCGATCACCGTTACTGTCTGACGGTTGAAGATCCAGGCGCTCGTCGCCACGGCGGGGTTATAGTAATACAGACACCCGTACGTGGGATCCCAGCCGTTCATCGCGTCGCGCGCGGCATCGTATGCCGTCTGATTGGGTTCGAGATTGATCTGCCCGTCGTCAACGGCGGTAAACGCTCCGCGCTGATAAATAACGCCCGAAATCGTGTTGGGGAAGGAAGGGCTCTTTACGCGGTTCATAATCACCGCGCCGATCGCCACCTGTCCCGTGTAGCTTTCTCCTCTGCCCTCGGCATAAATGGCCTTTGCCATGAGATAGAGGTCGGAAGAGGTATAATTCGAGCCGCCCGAGTTGGACGGCTTCTTGTCCTTGTCGAGCACGTTGTAAGAATCGTTCATGCCGAGCGCGGCATAAGTCGCTTTTCCCACAACGCCGTCCGCCGTGAGTCCGTTCTTCTTCTGGAAGGCGATGACCGCCTTGCGCGTTCCGGAACCGAAAATCCCGTCTACGCTTCCCGAATAATAGCCCCATTGTTTGAGTCTGCGCTGAACTTCCTTCACCTCGCCGCCCGTGCTTCCCTGACGGAGTACGGCGGTTTCGACGACGGCAGTCTGCGCCGTATCGGTCGCGTCCTGCGCGCGGATAGCTGCGTAAGCCGCCACTCCCGTTGCGGCCGTCGCGGACAACGCGAGCGTCAACGCGCCGATTGCCAAAATCTTTTTCATAAATTCCTCCTATGCGTAATGTGAGCAGTCGCGGGGAAATTATACAAAAATTTTTATACGGAAGAATTTTTTCCGACAATGTAAAAAACCGCCCCTGCTCGGAGCGGCAATTTCTTCTGCATGCCGTTGATATTGCACGTCAAAAACGGTTGAAAAACATTATTTATTGAAAAATTTTCCGATGATTTCGGCAATTTTACTCTTATAAATCACGTTTCCGTTTCCGCCCGAAAAACACAGCGGCGGATATACGACGCACCACCAGTTATCCCCCGCGCCCGTGCCGAGCTCAACGATGAGCGCGTCATATACGCCCGCGTCCAGCGTTACGCCGTCGTATACGCGGGTCGGAAACTGCTCCTGCCTGATGCTCGCCCGCGCGCCGTAAGTATAGCCGTTTGCGCGGAGCACCTTATCCGCTTCCGCAGCCGCCGAAGGCAGCATTTTGCCGATTTTTTCCATCGCCGCCTGCTTTGTGGCGCATTCCGCAACGACGGGCGTAAGAAATTCCACGATGCGATCCCGCACGAGATATTTTACCGCCTGATCTTCCTTGCCGTTGGAATTGGCACGGATATGAATACGGAGATAGGCGGCGCCGTCCGCTCCCTCGGCGCGCTCCGCAGAGCTTCCCCCGAACGCCAAAGCAAGCCCCGCAATCGCCGCAATCAAAAAAATGCACACAAAAAATTTCTTCATAAAAACAACCTCCGCTTTCTTCGCAGAGGTTATTGACCTATGACGGTATTTATATACATGTCAAACGATTTTTCAGAAAAAAACTTCCGAAGCGGTAATTTTGATTCTGAAGAGATGAAACTTCTCGTCGTCCTCGCGCGTATAATGGTTCAAAAGATTGGGGCAATCGCGTAACATTTTCTTTTTTGCCGAATGGTCGAAGCACTCTTCCGCAATGCCGCTGATTCGCACCCAATCGCGCGTGCCGCTTTTCAACGCGACGAGCTGCACATTCGGATTTTTCATGATCTGCATAAAAACGGCTTTCCCTTCGCCGATTGAAACATATAATTCGCCGTCGATTTCCGTAACCGCGCCGAACGGTCTGCCCGCGGGTTTACCGTCGTTTACGGTAAGCAGCATAAACGCCCCGCACTCCCTTAAAAACTCCGTCGTTTTATTCATTTTATGCTTCCATGTTTCAAAAATAAAAAATCATTCCGCCATCATAAACGGTTCCCGTCCGTTCCGCATATCACGCCGCCGCCAAGGCACTGCGTTTCGTCGTAAAATACGGCGTACTGCCCTTCCGTAACGGCGCGCTGCGGCTCGTCGAAGAATACCTCTGCCGTATCGGCTCCCGTGCGCTTTACGCGCACCGCCTGTTCCCCCTGCCGATAGCGGAATTTTGCTTTGCACGCAAAATCCTTTTTATCGGGCGGAACGGGAATATAGTTAATGCCGCTCACCGTGCACGCGTTTGAATAGAGCGGAGATTCGTCTCCGTGGGAAACATAGAGAATATTATGCCGCAGATCTTTTTTCACTACGAACCATCTGCCGTCCTCGCCCTTTTTGCCGCCGAGATCCAGCCCCCTGCGTTGCCCGAGCGTATAATACATGAGACCGAGATGCTCCCCGACCTCTTCTCCGCCGAGCGTTATAATTTTACCCTTCTGCGCTGGCAGGTAGGTCTGCAAAAACTTGCGGAAGTTCCGTTCGCCGATAAAACAAATACCCGTGGAATCCTTCTTCTTTGCCGTGGCGAGACCGTTTTGTTCCGCAACCGCGCGCACTTCCGCCTTCGTTAAATCCGCAAGCGGGAAGAGCACGTCCTCGAGTTGCGCCTGCGAAAGCTGGTTGAGAAAGTAAGTCTGATCTTTTCCCGCGTCTTTGGCTTTCAGCAAGCGGTGAAGCCCTCCCTCATGGGAAATACCGCAATAGTGCCCCGTCGCAATAAAATCCGCGCCGAGCGCTTTGGCGTGCTCCTTAAACGGACCGAATTTAATTTCACGGTTGCATAGCACATCGGGATTGGGCGTTCTGCCCGCGCGGTATTCTTCAAGAAAATAGGAAAAAACGCGCTCCGTATATTCCCGCGAAAAATTGACGGTGTAATACGGAATATCGAGCACGCCGCACACGCGCTTTACGTCCTCGAAATCCTCTTCCGCGGTGCACGCGCCGTTTTCGTCCTCTTCTTCCCAATTTTTCATGAACAACCCTATCACGCGGTACCCCTGCTCCTTCAAAAGAAGCGCCGCGACGGAGCTGTCTACGCCGCCGCTTAACCCCACGACGACAGTTTTCTTCGGCATTGTATCGTTTCCTGTAAAAATTTTCTTTCATTTTACCATATTTCAATAAAAATATGAAGCATTTTCCGAAAGAATGTGCTATAATACAAGCAGGAAAACTTGTTTGCAAGAATTTTCGAGCGACGTATTCAGGCATGCCGTTCTATGTTATCATACCGGCGTACGGGATAGTAGCGATTGTCTTCTTTATTTCCGCATCCGTAGTCTAACTGGATAAAATCATGGCCTCCGACGCTAATACGCGATAAGGCTATTTTAAAAAAATCCTACTATATATTGCGGTTTTAAGTAGATTTTCCCCGCAAAACACACAACGCAAAAAA
>CAJUJO010000025.1 GCA_910586675.1 uncultured Christensenellaceae bacterium
TAAATTTTCACGCTGAACTTTTGTCAGCAATTTGTAGTAAGCCCCCATCCAACTCAAAATACAGTAATAAAGAAGTACCTTCTACAATTATTAAGAATTTTGATATTTACAAACACCCTATTGTATCAGAATTTCTTGAAACGAAAGATTTTCAATTATCTTTATTTGATGGCAATGGTTGGTGGCTTCCTATTAAAAGGAATATAATGTTTAATTATGTTTTACCAAATTCAGAGGAAAGTATTTTGGCAACAAGTAGTTTACTTCTTGAAGAATTGAAAGTATATAATTCTTTTGAGTGGAATGCCGATAGAAATACTATCATTTCGTGGAGCAAAACAGAAGGTTATCCTGCTGATATGGTATATAGCAAGGAAAACGGAATAGAAGAAGCACATAAACATATGGCATATAATACAGAGTCTTTGGCAAAATTTGCTTTTTCTATCTTATGGCAAGCAGCTGAATTTTCTCTTGAACACGGTGTTGTTATTGTTTACGATTTTTAATATTAAGACAAGCACACGCGCCCCTGTCAGTTGGTAGTTTTACCTATGTAATTTATTTATTTTGAATTATAGTTGAAAAGCATTATATTGATATAGATGATAATACGAAGAAATTGATGTTTGGTATAAATTATAAAAACAGAACGATAAATTTCAATTTATCCTTCTAAATAGTTTGTAGTAAAAAGCTCTCGAACATATCGTTCGAGAGTTCTTTATTGTTATTCGTTTTTTATTCCCTACGGGAATTGTGCTTTCTTTGCGCCTATTTTATATGACCGGCTCGAAGCGGTATTCCTGTTCCGCGTTCGGATATTTCTCTTTGTCCACGGGGGAAAGAAACATTTCCTTGGGACGGGCGTAGAGCTCCCGCTCCCCGTAAAGCGCGCGGTATATGACGAGCTCCCCGCCCGTTTCGCTGTCCCGCGCGACGCCTTCGACGTAGTACGAATTGCCCTTAAAATGGCGGTATACGCCGTGTATTACGATTTCATGCATCATTCTCTTTTTCCTATTCTTCCGCTACTTCCTTCACGCACTTTTCGGGAAACACCCTTTCTATCTCTTCGTAAACGCCGCCCGCGTCGGGAAAGCGGAACGCGCCGTAAGGGCACTCCGCCCGCACGAAGCGAAGCCCGTCCTTTTCCTCGGCGGAAATTTTTATTATTTCCTCCCATTTCAGAAACACCCGCTCGGCGCGGTTTTCCTCGCTCCAATAAAGGCCCTCGCGGTAGACGGAAAGGCTGCTCTTCGCACGAAAGAAGTTATACGTGAATTTCGCGGCAAAAAAGATTCCGAACACCGCCAGCACGGAGCCGACGGAAGAGGAGAGCGTAAAGGCAATCGCGCCGCCCGCAATCACCGCCGCCAGACCGACTGCCGCAACTACGGCGGAGGTTTTACGCTTCTTCCTGTCGGGAATGACGAATTTTTTCAGCAGCGTGAATTTTTCCGCCTTCTCCGCTTCCCCGCGCGGCGGACGTTCGCCGACGAGCGTAAGTCCGTATTTTTCGAGACAAGCATATAAACGCTCCTTCCCGTCCGTCTGAATGAGGGCGGGCGGTTCTCCTTTTTCCGCTTTGCCCGATTTGGCGAGGTACTTTACGGGAATTTCCAGAACCGCGCTCCATTCCCCTTTTTCCTTGGGCGCGCGGCGCGTGCAAACGGAAAAGAGGCGAATTTCCGCGTAAGGCACCCGAATGGTTTTACTCCCTTTTTGCGGAGCGGCGGCGTGCAGGCGGAGTTCTTCCTTCGTAAAGGTCGCAAGCGTTCCGTCGCCGACGAAGAAGCTGTCCTCGGAATCGATGCGCTCCGCGCAGTCCTTTTCCTTCTTCTCCGCGCGGGAAGCGCATTGAAAGAGCCAATACGCGAAAAGACCGAACACGATTGCACCGACGATAAGCCCCGCCGCAACAGATGCAAAGATAAAATCCCTGCCCGTGTTCCGCGCGCTCACACCGACGATGACGAGCAGCACCGCCGAAGCGATCATCGCGCAAAAGGCGGTTATGCCGAAAATCCATCCGAAAATGCCGCAGACGCGCCGTCTGCGGCAATATTTCTCCCGTTCTTTGAATAAGTCCATAACTCAATCCTTAAAATGCGCTTTCTTGCGCCACACGAAAAAGAAGAGCGCAAGGATTTGCAGGGGCACGCCGATTAAAAACAACAACCAGGAATTGGACTGAATGATTTCGGGTAGCGGCAGCGCCCAAAAGGTGAAAAACACGCAGGCGAGGGCGCTCCATACGAGGACGGAAACGGATAAGATCCTCACCCATTTATAGTGCCAGATGCAGCTGAATACGAGCACGACGATTGCCGTTGCAGGCACAGCGTAGAGGAATACCAGCCATTTGTATTGCAGCGTCGAGCCGAAAATGCCGAGCAACACGAACAGCACGACGGCGACGAGCCAGCACAGCCCGCCCGACAACAATACCGTAATGAGCCTTTGGCGCAACTTTGCGTTTTTTGGCATGACCTGCTCCTTTTCGTTGGAGTGGTCCCGCACCAAATCGTCTACGGAAACGCCGAACAGATCGGCAAGCTGAACGAGAATGCGGACGTCGGGAATGCCGTTGCCCTGCTCCCATTTGGAAACCGATTTATCCGAATAATTCAATTTTTCGGCGAGCTCGAGCTGAGTGAGATTTGCCATCTTTCTCAGACGCGTAATGTTCTGCCCGACGGTAACCGCCAATTGATCCTGCTCTTCCATATCTTTATTATACAGAAATACGAAGAAAAGTCAATAGTTCTACTGTGAGTAGAGCGTGAAATTTTCACTCTACCGCGCAAAATATGAGAGATAGAGACGAAAACCGACACAGTAGGTTGAAATATTCTGCAATGAGCGGTAAAATATGATTATGGGCGCAGGAAAAGCGCCGTGCTCCCTTCCGCAAAAAAGCGCGGGCGGTCCCAGCCGCAAACGCTTTTTACTCTCCAATATTTAAGAGCGCCCTGCCTGTTCGGCAGGGCGCTCTTATTTCACATATTTATTTAACTCTTTATAATTCCATGACGCGACTAAAATGAATATTCTTATAACTAAAAATATTAAATTTTTTTAAGTTCTTCAATTATTTTGAAGTTTCAGTTTCTAACAAACTTACCCCCCCCCTTTGAATATAACTCTGTGTAAACACAATAAGCACTATCCGTATCGTAAAACATTCTACTGCCTGTCCCGAACGTGTTATTATTCATTGCAATCGCAATAACTTTACATGGCTGTATTTCAACGGATTTTTATCGTTCTCGAACATTCACACGATTCGAGAGTTTTTACTATTCCGCAGAAAACCGTTCTATACTTTTTCAACCTGTAAAAGCGCAAAAAAGGGAGAGCGTTACGCTCTCCCTTTCCGTTTTTACTGAAATTATCAGTTAAAATACCGCTTCAACAGCCCTTTGAAGCCTGCGCCGTGACGCGCTTCGTCCTTCGCCATTTCGTGCACGGTGTCGTGAATGGCGTCGAAGCCGAGCTCCTTAGCCCGCCTTGCAAGCATGAGCTTTCCTTCGCAAGCGCCCGCTTCCGCATTCGCGCGGAGTTCGAGGTTCTTTTTCGTGGAAGGCGTTACGACCTCGCCGAGAAGCTCAGCAAATTTGCTTGCATGCTCCGCTTCCTCCCAGGCATAACGCTTATAAGCTTCCGCAATTTCGGGATAGCCTTCACGTTCGGCTACGCGCGCCATTGCAAGATACATTCCCACTTCGGTGCATTCGCCCTCGAAGTTGGCGTGAAGCCCGTCCATGATCTCCTTATCGTCCACTTTGCCGTCCCCTACGTGATGCTCGCAGGCAAACCCTTTGTCCTCGATGGGAACAAACTTCTTCGCTTTGCATACGGGGCAAACCTCTACGCCGTCTTCGACGATTTCGCCGCAAACCGCACATCTTTTCATAACAAACAATCTCCTCTTTAAGTTTTTTGTATTATATCATAAATAAGATTGAATATCAATAGTTTTCAGGAAAATTTTTACGCGTTTTCCAAAATTTTTTCCAGCTCGTCAAAGCTGTGCGCGAATCGCACGGCGCCCGCTTTTTCCAGCTGTTCGCGCGTGCGATACCCCCAAAGGCAGGAAACGCCGAACATCCCCGCATTGATCGCCGTGCGCGCATCCGGTTCGCCGTCGCCGACGAACGCGCACGCCGCGGGCGGCACGTGCATTTTTAACGCGGCATAAAGGGCAAGCGAAGGATCGGGCTTACAGGGAAACATACCCGTTTCCCCGCCGATGAAATCGAACGGAATTTCGCTTAAAAACTGAGAGATGCAATTATCCGCCGCCGACTGCATTTTATTGGTGATGACGGCAAGTTTCACTCCCCGCGCCGCCAGGCGGAGCAAAAACTCCCTTTCCCCTTCAAACACACGGGTATAGCGGTTGTCTCCCCCGGCATACAATCCGGAAAAGTAAGAAAGGCACTCCTCTTTGTTTTTCGCGTCTGCGGGAACGACCCGCTCGACGAGTTCCCTCACGCCGTCGCCGATGCTTCGGGAAACGACCTCGCGCGAGACCTGCGGATAGCCGAATTTTTTGAGCATGGCATTGACGCATGCGCGGATGTCCTCCACGGTGTCGAGGAGCGTACCGTCCAAATCGAATAAAACAGCCTTTACCATACCGCCCTCACATTTTTTCGGGAACGCCGATTCCAAGCAGCGTCAACGCGTTCGTCAATACGGTGAGCGTCGCTTCCGTAAGCGCCAATCGGAAGGCGCGCACGCCCTCTTCCGCCTGCAAAATTTTGCAATCGAAATAGAATTTATTGAACTTCTGCGCCGAATCCACGCAAAACCGCGCGACGTAGCTCGGCTCGTATTTTTCCGCCGCCGCGCGCACGATTTCGGGAAATTCGCCCAGCGCTTTTAACAGCTCGAACTCCTGCGGGCAGGGTTCGGAAACATCTTCCGCGCTCCAAGCATACCCTTCCGCCCGCGCCTTTGCGAGAACGGAAGCCGCGCGCGCGCAGGTGTACTGCACGTAAACGCTCGTCTCTCCGTCGAAATTGAGCGCCTTATCGTACGAAAAGGTGATATCCTTGATCTTGTTGTTATAGAGCGCGCCGAACACCACCGCGCCAACGCCCACCTTTTCGGCGACTTCCCTTTTGTTTTCGAGCGCGGAATTTTTCTCGTCGATGACGGCATACGCCTTTTCCACGCATTTCGTAATGACGTCTTCCAGCCAAACGACCTTTCCCTTCCGGGTGGACATGGCGCCGTCCTCAAGGGAAACCATGCCGTACGCAATGTGCACGAGATCCTTTGCCCACTCCTTCCCCATGAGCTCCAACACCTTGAAGAACTGCTTAAAGTGGAGATTCTGCTGATAGGCGACGACGTAAAGGCATTTATCGAAGTCGTAGGTGTTCTTTCTGTAAATCGCCGCCGCCAGATCACGCGTGGCGTAGAGCGACGCGCCGTCCGAACGGAGAATGAGGCAGGGCGGCATGCCGTATGGTTCCAAATCGACGATTTGCGCCCCTTCGCTCTCCTTCAACAAGCCTTTTTCTTTCAACTCGTCGACGACAGGCTGCATCTTATCGGTATAAAAACGTTCGCCGAGATAGCTGTCGAAGGTAATATGCAAGCGTTCATATATCGTCTTTACGTAAGCGAGCGTTAACGATTTGAACCACTCGAACAATTCGTTGGCTTCCTTATCGCCGCTCTCGATGAGGCGGAAGTTTTCGCGCGCCTCGCGCTCCATCTCCTCGTCCGCTTCCTCGTTGAAGCGCACGTACAGCGCATTGATCGCGTGAATGCCGCCCTTTTCCACTTCGTCTTTCTTTCCCCAGCGCTTATATGCGGAAATGAGCTTGCCGAACTGCGTTCCGTAATCGCCGAGGTGGTTGATCCCGACCGCATGATACCCGAGAAAGTTGAAAATACGGTACAGCGCGCCGCCCAGCACCGTTGTAGAAAGGTGTCCGATGTGAAAGGGCTTGGCAATATTGACGGAGGAATAGTCGATGCAGACGGTTTTTCCCGCGCCGAGGTCGGAAGCGCCGTAACGCGCGCCCTCTTTGAAAATGCGTAAAAGCACGTCCTCCGCAAGTCCCCGTCTGTTTACCTTAAAATTGAGATAGCCGTTGACGGCGGACACTTCTCCGATCACTTCGTCCGTAGGGTAAGCGTTTTTCAGCTCCTCGGCGATGGCAACGGGGCTCTTGCGCATAACCTTTGCAAACTTGAAGCAAGGGAGCGCAAAATCGCCCATCGCGGGATCGGGCGGAACGGCGATCGATTCGGCGATTTCCCGCGCGGAAACGCCCTCTGCGGCAAGCCTTTCGGCAATGTACGATTTATAATCCATAATAAAATTCCTCACCGATAATTTTACCACAATTTTCCCCGCACCGCAAGCGAAAGACTTGCCGATTTTTCCGAATTATTATATAATGGAACGGATAAACGTTATCGGAAGGAGCAAATATGAAACTCGGAGTCGTAGGGCTTCCCAACGTAGGAAAATCCACCCTGTTCAACGCAATCACGCACGCGGGCGCGGAAGCGGCAAATTATCCCTTTTGCACCATCGAGCCCAACGTCGGCGTCGTCGCCGTACCCGACGAACGGCTGGACAAGCTCGCCGCGCTGTATAACAGTAAAAAAATAACGCCCGCCGTCATCGAATTCGTTGACATCGCGGGGCTCGTGAAGGGTGCCAGCCGCGGCGAGGGCTTGGGCAATAAATTTCTTTCCCATATCCGCGAGGTGGACGCCGTCGTGCACGTCGTGCGGTGCTTTGAGGACGAAAACGTAACCCACGTGGAAAATTCCGTCGATCCTGTGCGCGACATCGAAACCATCAACTTAGAGCTTATCCTCTCCGATATCGAAGCCGTTCAGAAGCGCGCCGACCGAGTCAAGAACGCGGCGCGCGGCGGCGCGGACAAGACGGCGGCGCAGGAATACGCATTTTTGCAGAAACTCTCCGCGCACCTCGAAGCGGAACAACCCGCCAACAGCTTCCCCCTCTCGGACGAGGAAAAGCCGCTCATGGAAAATCTGTTCCTTCTCTCGTATAAGCCCGTCATTTACTGCGCGAACATTTCCGAAAAGGACATGGGCGCGGACGAAGAAAACATCCCCCTCGTCGGCAAGGTAAAGGCGTACGCAGAAAAGCACGGCGCGGGCGTCATCGTCATCTGCGCCAAGACGGAAGAAGAGCTCTCGCAAATGGAAGAAGAGGACAGGGCGATGTTTTTGGAAGAGTTCGGCTTGAAAGAGAGCGGTTTGGATAAGCTGATAAAGGCCTCCTATTCCCTTTTGGGGCTCGTTTCCTATCTCACGGCGGGCGAAAAGGAAACGCGCGCCTGGACGATCGTGAAGGGCACGAAAGCGCCGCAGGCGGCGGGAAAGATCCATACCGATTTTGAAAAGGGATTTATCCGCGCCGAAGTCGTAGAATGGGAAACGCTCCTCGAATGCGGCGGTCTTGCGGGCGCGCGGGAAAAGGGAAAAGTCCGCTCCGAGGGCAAGGAATACGTCGTTAAAGACGGCGACGTCGTCCTCTTCCGCTTTAACGTGTAATCATGACATAAAGTGAATCCGCTATCGATTTTACTTCCTGTACTGCTCCTCATTATTCTGCCGATCGGCATCTATGTTTTATGTCTGATTTTTGCAGGCAAACGTACCGATATTTCCGAGGAAAACAGCAAAACAGGTGAAGATGCGGCGCAAAAAGTCGGAAAAAAAGGAGAATGTCTCGTCGCACAGCAGCTCGGTCGCAATATAGACGGTGTACGGTATGTCATCAATAATTTTATTTTTGCAGACGGGAAAAGTTCCGTTCAAATCGATCATATTTTAATCGAAACCCGCGGCGTGTTCGTCATCGAAACAAAAAACTATTCGGGCTGTATTTACGGAAACGACGAATGGAAAGAATGGACGCAATCGCTCGATTACGGACAAATAAAAAATAAATTTTATAACCCTGTTAAACAAAACAAACAACATATCCTGCATTTAAGGTGCATCCTTCCCCGCGGTACCCCTTTGCATTCCATCGTAGTATTCGTGCAAAACAACACCGAACATATCAAGAGCAAATATACCGTTCCCCTCTGCGGCTTGAAACATAGAATTGTTTCCTATCCGGAACACGCGTTATCCCCCGCAAAAATAAACAAAATATATTTAATTCTATTACGACATATGGATACCGTCAGCGAGGAAGAGCATATCTACAGAGTTCAAAACACACAAAGAATGATAAATGCAAATATCTGTCCCCGCTGCGGCGGTAATCTGATTCTCCGCAACAACAAATACGGATATTTTTGGGGCTGTGAAAATTATCCGAAATGCAGATTTATTAAAAAATAATAACGGAAAAGCGCACCGAACATTCGGTGCGCTTTATCATTACCTATCATCAACGCATTACTTTTCCATGTGCACGACGAGCTGATTGAACGGAATGCCCACGCCGTTCTCGTCGAACATGACTTTGAGCCGCTTATTCATTTCCCGCTGAACGGCGAAAATATCGCCCTCGTAGCACTTTGCCGTAAATTGCAGCGTAACGCCCGAAGCGCCGAGCGTTGCAACGCCGTCGTAACTGATATCCCCTATCACGCCTTCAATCGTCATTTCGGGCAGTTTGGATTTGATGACTTCTTCCACGCGTTCGAGCGATTCGCCGTACTCGATATCGATAAGCGCTTTTGCCGTGGAAGGATTAACCGTCTGATTGAGGATGCCGCGGATGTCGCTGTTGTTCACGATTTTGATATTGCCGAGCGCTTCCAGCTTCGTCGTCCTTATCCCGATGGAAACTACGGTTCCGCGGAAGCCGTCTATCGTAACGATGTCGCCCACGTTGAACTCGTTCTCGAAGACAATAAAGAGCCCTGCGACGACGTCGGAAATCAAACTCTGCATTCCCAAGCCTACGACGAGCGTTAATACGCCCGCGCCCGTGATGAGCGCCGTCGTATCGATCCCCCAGATGGCGAGCACGGAGATAACGATGACGATCGCCGTAATGCACTTGATCAGGTTATTAACGAGCCTGACGACCGTGATCTGACGCTGATTTTTGCGAAAAACTCTGCTGAGTATTGCAAGCAATATCGTTACAACAACCAAGATAACGGTTACGACGCGAATCGCCTGAATGATTTTAGGAACCAGCGCGAGCAATCCGTTGACAAAACCGTACTGCGTAATGCCACGGTTGAAGACACTGTCCGCAGGGAAAATATAGTCGTGCAGGACGAACGAGCACACCGTGCCGATCACCATGACGAGGAGCAGGATTATTTTTAAGGGGCCCATGCTCTTTACTTTTTTCTTGACTTCTTCCGTCGATTGTTTGATTGCGTCCTTCATTTTAATCTCCTTCCGTCGGTTCGCTTGACGACACCGATTTTTCTATGAATTTATAGTAGCAAATTCCGTTGCGGATGTCAAGATAATTACCGGAGATTATCCGCTCCAATAAAAAACGGCGCACCGATATTTCGGTGCGCCTGTTTTACGATTGACCGGTAGATACGATGTCTTCCTCCTCGTTCTCTTCCGCGTCGGGCAAAATCATGCAATAGCGCGGATTGTGCGCATACTTGACGTCGCTCCGTACGCCGTCCTTCTCTTTCTGTTCCATACCGCAACCTCCCGATTGCAGTATAGCCTGCCGTACCTCTTTTTATTCGGCGGAAGCCTTACTTTGCCTTTTTCTCCGCTTTGTCCTTGACGAACTTTTCAAATACGAACATGCGCGTATATAAGGGATAGGAAACCTCGCGCGGATTTGTTTCGGAGAAAATTCCGTCGAGATTGACGCCTCCCTTATTGAGCAGATCGCCGCCCGCAACGCAAATCTCCTTCATTATGCCCGAAGGTTCGCGCAGGGAAACGCGGTAAACGGTCTTCGCGTCCAACCCCTTGAACCGCGCGCGGTAGTTGCTTGCGCCCGTGCGTTTTACGGGAACGGCGACGACCGAAACCGCCTTAGCGCCCCCTTCCGCAACGCTGATAAAGCCCGACCAATCCCCGCCGAACGAATCGCCCAACCTGTAATACTGCCCGTATTGAATGACCGCGCGGTGCTTTTTATAAAACGCTATCTGATTTTTGATTGCAGAAAGCTCTTCCCCGGAGCACTTGGTAAGGTCGCTCTCGTAGCCGAGCAGTCCGCCGCAAGCCACGCGGAAGCGCGTTTCGAGCGGATTGGAATTGCCCGTCTGATGGTTGGGAGAAGCGGAAACGTGCGCGCCCATCGTGCTCTGCGGATAAGCGTACGCCGTACCCGACTGAATGGTAATACGATCGCGCGCATCGGTATTGTCCGAAGTCCAAGTCTGCGGCATATAGCAGAGCATACCCAAATCGAACCGCGCCCCGCCCGAAGCGCACGACTCGAACAATACGTTCGGGAACCGCTCCGTAAGCTTCTGCAAAACGGAATATAATCCCAAAATATAGCGGTGGTAATATTCGCCGCCCCGCGTGTTTTTATCGAAGCAATCGGTCATATGGCGGTTATAATCCCACTTAACGTAAGCAGCCCTGCACTGCGTAATGACCTTGGAAACGGCGCGGAATACAAAGCCCTGCACCTGCGGGTCGGCAAGATTGATCATGAGCTGATTGCGCATGCGCGTCGGCTCGCGGCGGGGAACCTTCATAGCGTAATCGGGATGCTTGCGGTAGAGCTCGCTGTCCTCGGAAATCATTTCCGGCTCCACCCAGATGCCGAAGGAAAGCCCCAAAGCGCGGATCTTATCGGCGAGCTTATCCAGCCCGCCCGTCTTTTCCGTATAGTCGAACCAATCGCCGAGCGAGCACGTATCGCTGTCGCGCTTGCCGAACCAGCCGTCGTCAAGCACGAACAGCTCGGCGCCGACCTCCGCGCCTTTCTTTGCGATGTCCAGAATCTTTTTTTCGTTGAAGTCGAAATACGTTCCTTCCCAGTTATTGACGAGGATGGGGCGCTCCTTTTTGCTCCACTTGCCGCGCACGATATGGCGGTTCACGAAGCGGTGCATGCGCACCGAAACGTCCTCTTCCGTCTTACCGTATACGAGCACGGCTTCGGGCGCATAGAAAGTTTCGCCCGCGCCCAATTCCCAATTAAAGCAGAAGGGATTGATGCCCGCAATCAGGCGCGTGCGCCCCGAATCGTCCGTTTCCGCAATTTCGCGGTGATTTCCCGAATAGACGAGGTTGACGCCGTACGCCTCCCCTTCGCGCGAAAGCATGACGAAGGGATTGTGAAACGCCGAAGATGACCCCGTATAAGAAGCGTTTTCAAATTTTCCGTAAGCAAGCGCGCGTTTATGCTTTGTACGTTCGCACGCCCAAGTGCCGTCGAACGTGGTAAAATCGAAATCTCTGCCCCAGACTTCGAGCTGCGCGGAAGCAAAATTTTCCAAAACGACGGACTTCTTTCCGCCGTTGAAGAGGGAAGCGGCAACGCAAAAGGCGTCGCTGTCCGCATAGGGCGTATATGTAAGCGTTAGTTTAAGCTTGGACGGCGCGTCGGTAAATTCCAATCTCAGGCATTTTTCTTCGCCGTACGGGCGAGGTAAGCCGTCCGCAAAGTCGCGCTTTACGATCTTCGCGCTTTTCAGGCGGAAATCGCAGGCGCAGGAGCCGTCGGCAAACCGCACTAAAAAGGACGGTTCTCTGAAATCGGTTTTTCCCCACTGAGAAAAGAGAGACAAAGGCGCGTTCCAAGGCGCATTCCCTTCCGCA
This sequence comes from uncultured Christensenellaceae bacterium, assembly GCA_910586675.1. Lineage (GTDB taxonomy): Bacteria > Bacillota > Clostridia > Christensenellales > Borkfalkiaceae > Gallimonas. The sequence goes on from CAJUJO010000025.1 coordinate 11,737, forward strand.
TGCATCAGTTCCAGACCGGAATAGTCGGCGAATTTTTCCCCGAAATATAAATATTCCGTCCTCTCTTCCACCGCTCTGACGACCATGGAAACGTGCTCCGTTTCCAAAATAAAATAATTTCCCTTAATTTTGAGCATAACACACCTCGCTTCAAGGGAAATTATATCATAGTTTACGGAAATTAGTATCGTTTTTCTTTCAAAAAAAGAAACTATTTTAATATTTTTTATTTGTACGTTATGGGCGCCGCAATTCGCGCTCAGACGGCGGAAATCTGCTTTTTTACCTTGGAAAACGTTTCCGCTTTTTTCTCGATCATCGTCTTTTCCGCGGGCTGCACCTGATAGTACCCGCGCGCGAGCATTTGCTCGAACACGGAAAACTGGCATTCCGCGCCCGAAGAATAGTTTTTCAAGATTTCTTTCCGGAACGCCTTGCAGCTGCCTTCGGTGAGCGCCGCCGAATAATAGTTCATGAGCTGCTTCTCCGCGTCTAGCATATCCTGCAACGCGTCCTTTTCCGAAAGCATGATATCTTTTTTCGACTGTTTCACGATTTTCCCCCTCCTATCATGGAATAAAGCGCGGCAAAGCGCTGCGCATGAGACGCTGCGATACGCTCCATTTCCTGCGCGAGAGCCGCGTCCGTGAGCGTGTTCGCATAAATTCTCGCCTTTTTGCAAGCCATTTCTTCCGCCGTGAGTACGTGCGACAAAACGTCTAAATCTTTCGCCGTCAAATTGGTCATAAAAAATCCTCCTCCGCACTTTTATGGACGGAAGAGGAAAAATTTATACCGATATTCTTTATCCTTCGCTGTGTCTTTTCAGAAAATACTCGCAATCGGGCGCAAGCGTGCAATTCGCACAATCGGGCTTTTGGGAATGACAGACCTGCCGCCCGTGATAAATGAGCCAGTGGTGCGCTTTCGACCAATCCTCCTGCGGAATGGCGGCTTTGAGCTGTTCTTCCGTCTTGGGCGGCGTTTCGGCGTGCGCAAGCCCCAAACGGTTGCTCACGCGGAACACGTGCGTATCCACTGCGATGGCGTCGCCGCCGAACGCGACCGAATAGACGACGTTCGCCGTCTTTTGCCCCACCCCCGCGAGGGAGCGCAGACGCTTCATATCCGACGGCACTTCCCCGCCGAACCGTTCGACGATGTCGCGCGTGGCGGATAAAATGTGCGCCGCCTTGGAGCGGTACAGCCCGCAGGAGAAGATATATTTTTCCAGCTCCTCCTGCGATAAACGCAGCATTCCTTCGGGCGTGCCGTGCTCGCGGAACAATATTTCCGTTACGCGGTTGACGCGCTCGTCCGTACACTGCGCCGAGAGAATGACGGCGACGAGAAGCTCGTATGCCGAACGGTAACGGAGCGCGGGGCGGGCGTCGGGATAAAGCCGTTCGAGCTCCGCAAGAACTTTTTCATAGGTATTCATGGCTCAATTATAATGCCTGTCCGCAAAAAAGGCAAGCGCCTGCGGGCAATTGTTTTTACGAGTAGACGAACCGCTCGCCCGAAGCGCGCATGAACCCCGCAAAGGAAGAATAGGCTTTTCTGCCGAACACGAACTTTGCGCGCGGCAAAAAGCGTTCGTCGAACTTGGCGGAAATACCGCAGCCCACGCCCGCCTCTTTGGGCGTATTGACCGCCGCGGCGGGAACGCCCGCGCTTTTCAAAGCGGAAATAAAATCGAGCGTCTGCGCGCGCGAACGGAAAACGGCTAACATTGTCATGATAAAACACCTGCCTTCGTATAATAGGATATGATATATTTGGATAATGCCGCGACGGGCGGCTTCAAACCCGCCGCCGTACAGAACGCAGTTTACGCCGCGATGAAGACGTGCGCCAATCCCGGACGGAGCGGACACCGCCTATCCCTTGCCTGCGCGGAGCGCGTGCTTGCCTGCCGCAACCTGCTTTCCGACTTGTTCGACGGATACGGCTACGAAAGATGCGTATTCACCAAGAACTGCACGGAAGCGCTTAATCTTGCGATATTGGGATCGCTCGGCAAGGGCAGACACGCCGTTACCACCTGCCTCGAACACAATTCCGTGCTCCGCCCGCTCGAATACCTGAAACGGGAAGGAATCGCAGACTATTCCGTCGCGCCGCTGACGGACGGAAAGCTGCTTCCCGAAACGATCGCTTCCCTCGTGCGGGAAAACACCGACCTGTGCGTCATCACCTCCGCTTCCAACGTAACGGGGCAGATTCCCGATTTGAAGGCCGTGCGCGCGGCGCTTCCCGAGCGCGTGCTCCTCGTCGTGGACGGCGCGCAGGGCGCGGGACACCTTCCCCTCCGCATGAAAGAAACGGGAATCGACGCGCTCGCCCTCGCGGGGCATAAGGGACTGCACGCGATACAGGGCGCGGGCGCGCTTCTCTTTTCCGAACGCATGAACCCCCGCCCCGTCCTCTTCGGCGGCACGGGAAGCGAGAGTTATAACCTCGACATGCCGGAATTTTATCCCGACCGTCTGGAAAGCGGCACGCTCTCCTATCCCGCGATCTGCTCGCTGTTCGAGGGCGCGCTCATCGTGAAGGCGCACGGAGCGTCGCACGCCGACGAATTACTTCGCCTGACTTCGGCGTTTTACGAGCTGCTCGCATCGCTCCGCGAATACGAAGCGTATTTCAAGCCCAACCCCTGCGGTATTACCGCTTTTAAGCACGAAAAAATTCCTTCGGAAGAACTTGCGGGCATGCTTTCAGAACGTTTCTCCATCGCCGTGCGCGGGGGACTGCACTGTGCGCCGCTCGCACATAAGGCGCTCGGAACCGCGCCCGAAGGTTTGGTGCGCGCGTCCTTTTCCCCCTTCCAAAGCATGCGCGAGGTTACCGCGCTTCTCAAAGCGCTGCGCATGATTGCGCAAAACGCATAACCAAATCCGAAGCACTCTGCCCCGACGCGCGCCGTCGGGGTTTACATTTTTTTGAGCTGTTCCACGACCTTTTGCAGCTTCTTCCGCTGAACTCCGTTCACCATGGGCGCAAACTGACGGTAGAACATATCGATCTGTTCGTTCGTGAGCGTGCCGTTCTTTTTGCCTTCCACGGCGCGCGTATAAATCGCCCGCATCAAATCGCCCTCGCTCTTGCCCTGAAAATTATCCGCCATTTTTTTGGCTTCCGCCGTCCATTGCTCCGCACCGACCTGCTCCGCGCTTTGGGCGCTTTTGCCGTTGTCTTTTCCCGTATAGCTTGCAAAATCGTTCATAATCACCTCTCTTATTTATCGTATGTCGGGAACGGGATTTTTGACAACGGCATAACATAAAAGTATGGAAACGGTAATTCTTCTGTTTTTACTCGCAATGTCGGGAGGAGACTCATCCCAACTGAAAGAAAAAATAACGTCCGCGCTCGCCTTTTACCGCGAAAACCGAGAACTGATTGCAATGCTCGCTTCCGGCGGAGGCAATCTGTTCGGCGGCACCGCCGCACCCCAAAACGCGCAAGCGCCTCAAGAAAATCAGTCTGCCCGAGAGCAGACCGAAGAAAACCCGAATATGGCAATTCTGGAAGAATTCTTAAAGGCGCGCACCGTTTAAGAAAAAAAAGCGGAACGTTTCAACGCTCCGCTTTTTTCGACCGTATTTTATTTCCGATATATCCCGCCGCAGCCGTAATATCCAGCAACACGCCTGCGATCATAAATATCGTAACGCCGTAATAGGCTGCGCCGCTCAATGCCAGCTCGAAGAAATGAAGCCCGCTTGCAAGGCTGCCCGCAACGTAAAAGCCGACGCCGAACACCGCAAATAAAGTAAACACCATGATTCCCGTTATATTGCTTCGCTTTTCCGAGCCGCTTACGGCATAGAGCCCCATACCGCCGGCGGAAAGGATTCGCTTTTTTGAAGCGCCGGAAATCATGATACCGACGCCGCCTACGGCAAACAGCAGCGCTCCCGACAAAAGAATGACGGGCACGGATAAATTAGCCGCGATTTGCGGATTTTCCACCGCATAATATACGTTTACCTGCCTGCCCGATTCCAATATGATTCCGCCGAACTCCGCAGACGAGAGCGATTGCAGAACCGTTCCGTTTACCGTATATTCGTATACGAGGCGCTCCATACCGCCGTCCCGTAATGCCCGGACGACAGTCGCCTGTACCCTGCGGTAGGCGCCGCTTGCAAGATCTGCAAGCCCGAAGCCGCCGAAGCCCGTAACCGCCCACGCAATGAGCACCGCCGCGATTATCATACATACGGAAAATATAACGATATGTATGAGCCGGTCGAAATTGCCTTCCCGTTCGGAAATTAACTCGGCGGCGTCTTCGGGCTCTTTCGGCTCTTTCGGCTTTTTTTTGCTTTTTCGGACATTCGCGCTCATCGCCGAAATTAACAGCGTAACGGCGCAGAAGGCGGCGCAAATACACCCCACGCCGATAAAATTAGACATCACCGCACGCGCACCGTACCTTGCGCCGAGATAAATAAGAACGGCAGCGGCATAAACGACGATGAACGCAATGACGCTGCCGAAAACGATTTTTAACTTTTTGTTTTTCATTTTAACGCCGTTTTAAGCGCAGAACTTCGCCAGAACTTCGGCGAGCATACCGTCGCGTTCGCCCCATACGAGAGGCGCGGTTATGCCCACGCAGCCGTCCTTTTCCGTTACGCCGACGCCGTGAATGCTCCTGCCGTTGGGCCAGAAGATTTCCGCGACGGTCAGCTTCATCACACCGCCCGAAGCGTTGGGGTAATGCGATTGCATGATACCCTTTCCGTACGAACGGGCAACGCCCGTTGCGGCGTCCTTGCGCAGATAAATATCGCCGTAACTAACCGTTCCGTAATCGACCAGCGCGCCGATCAGGCATTCCGAAGCGGAAGCCGTTCCTTCGTCGGCGAGCACGGCGACGCGCGCACCCGCCCCGAAATAGGAGGCGAAATCGTTCGCCGTCGCCGCATAGCGCTCCGTCCTGCCGTTCCTGTATTTGGAAGTCGCCACGACGGGATTGCTCCCTTCCGCATTTCTCATGAGGTGCGCGGCGATTTCCTGCAATATGGTAAGGTATCCGCCGCCGTTGGTGCGCAAATCGATGATGAGGTTTTCCCTGCCGCGCTCCTTCATGAGCGCAAGACACTGCGCGAATTCTTCCGCCGCGTTCCCGCTGAACTCGTCCAAACGGATATACGCCGTTTTCCCGTCCGCCCCCGTAAGCGGGTCGTGCGTTTCGGTGAGGGAAAGCTCCTTGTCTCCGCGGAATCCGTAAGATTTTTCGCTGTCCCTGTAATAACAGAACGCCGCCTGATATTCCTGCTTGCGCAATTTGTATACCCGCGCGCCCGCTTCCGTATAGCCGCAGCGCACGTAAATATCGCCCGTTACTTCGGAAAGGCAGGCGATAAGCGCGTCCGTATTGCCCGAAAGCTCGGCTTCCGCCGTCTTTCCGAACCCGTAAACGTGCATCCCCTTGCGAATGCCCGCCTTCTGCGCGGGGGAATTCTCTACGAGAAGCGCGATAAGGGGAAGCGTCTTTCCACCGACGATTTCATCGGTGAGCGCGACCCCGACGCCCTCGTTCTGTCCCTTGCCTTCCTGCATGATGATTTCAAATTCCTCGGGCGTATAATAGCAGGAGTACGGGTCTAAATCGAGCGCGGAAAAGATTTTTTCGTAAAACGCGTCCTGATCGATCTCTTTATAAAAATTTTTATCCGCGGTGTCCTTCGCCCAAAGGAAATTGCGCATGCGCTCGTCCAGCGAATAATAGTAGCCGAGCCAGCCTGCCGTAAAGCCGATCGCAACAAATACGAGCGCCAGAAACACCGAACAGACGATTTTAATCGCCTTGCTTTTGCCCGTCGGCGCGAGCGCAGCCGCCGCATACGGCGCAGGCGCGGGAATTTCGGGAATCGGATCGAAAAATTCGTCCTTCTCCTGCAACGGTTTTTTCTCTTCGGGGAGCGCTTGACGCTCCCCCTTCTTTTCGTCGTCCATTTCGGTCTCCTTATTTTAGCAATTTATAAAGTATCGTGATCACGCGGAAAGTTACCGCGTCGGAAAACTTTCTGATGTTCAGTCCCGTGATACGCTCTATCTTGTCGAGACGGTACATGAGCGTATTGCGGTGCATATATAGATTGCGCGAAGTTTCGGAAATATTCAAGCTGTTTTCCAAAAATTCCTCCGCCGTCGTAATCATGTCCTCGTCGGCGAGCACTTCCTCGGCGTTTTCAATGCGGAATTGCCCGGTATATTCCCGCAGACGGCTTTCGGGCACGTCCTCAAGCATCTTGACGAGCAAATATTCCCGATAGGAATGAACTTCCCCCTTGCCGTGGAAGATGCCGCTCATACGGACGGCGGTCGCCGCCTGATGGTAGGATACGGCGATTTCGGCGAACGATTTTACTTCGCACCCCACGCCGACGCTCGCCTTAACGCCCGTTTCCTCATAAAGGGATTGGCTCAGAAACTGCGCGAACTCCGCCGCGGGCTGCCCCTCCTCCGAAAACCGCACGACGGCGCAACGGCTGTCGTCCATGGCGATCACCATATCGCGCGAATCGGCAAGGCAGTTTTCCATGTGCGCAACCGTTTCCGCAAGCCGTCCGTCCGTATAAATATCCAGGGCGAAACAAGGCGTATCGGGCAGATTGTATTTGGTCATGAAGCGGTATACGTACCAGCTTCCGCCTTCACCGAGCAGAATGTTTTTCAAATGCTCTTCCTTATCGGGAAGAAGCTGCTTCAAATCGGCGTTGGAGACGAGATAGGCGACGAGGCGCGCGCTCCTCTGCGCCGCTTCTCCGACCCCGTCGAGATACGCTTCCGTCTTTTCACCGCAGTAGTCGAGCGCGAAACACGTCTCTTCGCCGCCGTGCGGAGAAAAACGCACGTCTACGCCCGTCTTTTCGCGCACGTCCGCCAAAATTTTCGCAAGTTCCGTTGTTTTATCGCTCATATGCGCCTCCGCGGGAGCATTTTATAATTGAAAACACAAAGATTCGTTTACAATTATACCATGCGCGCGCGGAAAAAACAAGGGGTTTGGACAAACTGATTTTCATTTCCCGCGGCTTTGCGCATAAATTGCGGCGGGTTTGTAAAATATGCTGAAAAACGCATATGCTAATAGAGAATCAGCGCACAAAAAAACGCCTTTCGGGATATTTCCGCGCGAATGGCGTTGACAGCAAATACAAATAATGGTATAATAAAACTATCTCAAAATGAAGTTATTATACGGTTTTTACGGAAATCGCAAATTTCAGAGGTCGATATGAGCAAAAAAAACAAAAAAATGGACGAGCTCGAAAAGTACGACGAGTTCGGCGGAAACGGAGGAAACGCCGTGCAAAGCGGATATAACGGCTACGGCGCATACGATTCGCCTTACGGCGGGCTTCCTTACGGGGGAGCCGACCCGTACGCCCTGCCCGCGGAAGCCCCTGCGCCCGAAAACGCGGAAACAACGGAAAGAAAAAAGGAACATACAAAAGCGGGCGGATATAAAGCATTCTCGCTTATTCTCTTTTTGCTCGCCGCGGGCGGGCTGTTTGTCGGACTGCTTTCCAAATGGGCTTCTTTTCTCGCTCCGCATATCACTGCGGGAACAGACGGCGCGCTCAACAGTTCCCTTTTGGGCGTTATCATCGAAGTTTTCAAGGGTTTCGGTTCGGAAACAATATGGCAAAGACCGCCCTTTTCGTTGGAAAACGGTCTGCTCGGGCTCTGCATTACTCTGCGGTATTACTTTATTTTCGTACTGATTGCAGCGGTTCTTGTTTCCCTTATTTGCACGATTGTTGCATTTGTCAACGGAGGCGCAGCGAAGAAGTGCATGTATACGAGCGCGGGCTTCGTGCTCCTTGCCTACGGCGGACTGTTCCTGCTCACTTTGATTTCTTTGTCCGTCGGGCTTTCCATGGTTTCCACAATTACCGGAACCGCAATTACTTTGCGCGACATCGTAGATATGCCTACGGCGCTCATCGCGGGCGTTACCCTTCTGATTATTATCTTTGCGGCGATCATTCGCAAAAAGGGCTCCGGGCTTCTGAACGCGTTCACGCTCCTTCTTACCTGCGCGGCGATATTTGCAATCTTTTTCCCGCAGGTATCTCTGAGCGGCAATACCGTTCTTGACGCGCAGCTCGCCTTCACGAAGGGCGCGGAAATAAACCTCGTCGTACGCATTGCCATCATCGCGCTCGTCGCGCTCTCGCTCTTGAATCTCGTCGTATCCTGCGCGCGGCTGGGCGCGACAAGGCGTTACCCGTTCGATGCGGTGCGTTACGGGCTCACGTTCGCGGCGGCGGCGCTGCTTGCGATCATGTATATCGCAAAACCCGCGAGCGGTACGGCTCCCGACTGGACGAGCCTTTCCCGACTGCCCGTTCTGCTCCTATTGATTTCCACCTTCACAGCCTTTTTAACGGCGCTCCTCGCAGCCGTCGTCAAATCGGTAAAGGCACGGAAGGCGCGCAAAGCCGAAAAGGCGGAAGAACTTCCCCCCGTCGACGAGGAAGCGCAGTTTGCAGCGCTTGCGGGCGGAGCCGCGGGCAGCGGAACCAATCCCGCCCATTATACGGAGTCCCGCCCCGAGTACGTGTCCGCGGACGTGGAGGAAATGGAAACGGAGGACGGCACGCCCGTCTACGTCATTAACGAACCCCCCGCTCCCGCACCCAAGCCCGCGCCTGCGCCCCTGACCGATTTCGAAAAGAATATGGCGGCGCTTGCGAGAGGCGAACGCTCGTCGCGCAAGGCGGAAAGTACGGATGATTACATGCCCCCGCGCATGCCCGTCCAACCGCCCGTTCAGCAGCCGATGCAGCCGCCCGTGTTCCGCCCTTCTCTTTCCAAGGAACCGCCCAGACGGCCGCAGCCCGCGCCCTCTTCCGTGTACGACAATACGCAATACACGTACGACCCCTTTATCAACAGCCTTACGCCGCAGGAGAAAAACGAATTCGGCGACATCTTCATCGCCAACAAATTCGGCGCCAACGCATACCTTCCCGCTTACGTCATCGGCGGAGACAACAGGGAATTTTTCACGAAGGTGTTCATTTACCTCGGCAGATACCGCGATTTCGTTTCCGTCGGGCTCCTCGAAAAGATGTACGCGTTCGTCAATCGTCAATAAACTTTAATCGGAAAAACGAAAAAACGGAGAGGTAATGCGCACTTCCCATAGGGAATAAAAAAACTAAATTTTTAGGAGTTGCACTTTCAAGCGAGACAAAATGCTCTTGGACAAATAGTTCAAGAGCATTTTTATGTATAGTTACTGATTAAGCAGTTCTTTGATTTGTTCTTCTGTATAGGGGCTTACATAATCGCGCGCACACAAATGTGTTTGACTCCAAATCATCATTTGCGTTAAGATGGGAACAAAACTTTTTCCAAGCTCAGTCAAAGAATATTCTACTTTCGGCGGCACTTCTTTATAAATTTCACGGTGTATAAAACTGTCGTCTTCCAACTCTCGCAACTGCTTCGTAAGAGTAGATTGCGTGATTCCGTCAATTCTTCTCAATAGTTCGCCAAATCGTTGCACCTTACCAACAGCTATATACCACAAAATAAGGAACTTCCATTTGCCGCTTAAAACGGATTGCAATGTACTCATCGGCACACAACGTGCCATAACTTCTCTTTTTCTGAATTTGTTGTCTGTCATAATGAACCTCGATATTTATTATAACGAATTTTCAAAGTTAAGTCAATCGCCATAGTATCTTTTTTGATACTACTACTAAATAAAGACAGTACTTGAATTGCAATACTATTAGGATTTATAATAGAAGAAAAACAAAGGACGGTTTTTATTATGCACTATACAGGTACGGTTTGGCGTCCGCCTTACGAAGCGTGGTCGGCTCTATTACAAGTTACGGCAGGTTGCACACATCATAGTTGTAAGTTCTGCACTTTATACGACGATGTTCCATTCAAGTTCCGTATGTCTCCTATGGACGAAATCGAAGAAGATATAAAAGAATTATATCATTATACACCCGATGTAACGAGAGTATTTTTAGTCGGTGCAAATCCTTTTGTACTTTCTTCTGAAAAGCTACGGAATATTTCATATACGGCAAAACAGTATCTTAATCGACTGAAAACTATCGGCTGTTTTGCTCGAATAACCGATATTACCCCGAAAAGCATAGAGGAATTAAGACAACTACGAAGTTGCGGTTATAACGGCATTACTATCGGTGTAGAAACGGGCGATGACGAAGCATTGACCTTTATGCACAAAGGCTATACGTCTGCCGACATTTTAGAACAATGCCTTAAGCTCGACAAAGCAGGAATCGAATATAACTTTTTCTATCTCACGGGCATTTGCGGTAAAGGTAAAAGCAACCAAGGCGTCGAGAATACGCTAAAAGTATTTAATGAGCTCAATCCTAAAATCATCGGCGCGTCTATGCTTACCGTTTACCCCGCTTCGGAATTATATACCGAAATACAAAACGGAAATTGGGTTGAAGAAAGCGAAACGGAAAAATACAACGAGCTGAAAATGCTTATAAACGGTTTGACTATAAAAACACACTTTGCCGCTTTGGGTGCGTCAAATGCAGTACAGTTGCACGGCAATCTTCCGTCCGATAGATCAGAACTGGTTACAATAATAGACCAAGTGATTAACCGCTTTGGCGAAAAAAAATTAAAAAGATATAGAAAGAACTTGAAACACCTTTAACAAAAAAGCCGAGATTTGCTCTCGGCTTTCTACGCTAAATTACTGTTTATCTTACAGCCATTACATAGCTTATAATACCAAATCATCAATTTAGCTTTTGCCCGCATTCGGGACAAAAGTTTGCACCTGCGACAATCG
>CAJUJO010000026.1 GCA_910586675.1 uncultured Christensenellaceae bacterium
TAATATGTTCAATCTCCCCGTCATCATTGACGTATAGGCTATTTTTTTCTACAGGCTCCGTCGTCGCTTTTTGAACTACCTTTTTTTCGGGTTCCTGTTCAGAGTCCTGTTCTGATTCAGATTTTCCACCGCCCTGCGAACGCCTGTCCCAACGGCTACTCGCCGCTTCTCTCCTCGCTGCGGAAATTTCCGCTCGTTTTTTCAAGTTTTCGGTAACGCGGTCGGAGGTAATTTTTCCTTTCTTGATAACAAACAGCCCGTAATTGTGTATGATTGCGTCTGCTTTTTCGGGATCTATACGCAGCTCATAGGCTATGCCTTTTATGCGTGATTCCTTTATGCTCCCGCCCTCCTCGTGGAGATACTCAACAAGACACCAATAGAACCCGACTCCCTCAAGCCCGAAATCTATTCTCATATCTGCGAGCTTTGCTCTCGCTCCGTAATCGTGCGGGAAATATTGTTTTTCCGCCATTGCTACCTCCTACAAACTCCAAAAGGTTTGCTCTTTAGATTGCGGGCTGTCGGAGGGCTTTCGCCCTCCAACTCCGCTACGGGCTTATTTCTTTTTTGCGCCCTGAAAGAAATCAAACTGTTCCTGTTCGTCGGGCGTTCCGTCTGCCTCCGTATTGCCGCTGTCCGCCGCCTCGCTTTCGGGAACCGCTCCCAACTCCGCCTCCTCGTATTCAACGTAACTCGGCTCGCCGTTCTCGTTAATAACCGCATTGTCGGAGGTGATAGCCGTCTGCATTTCGATAGACAGTACGCCCCATTGCGAAAGCAAATGTCTGATGAGCGTCTTAAACGCCATTTCCGCAAAGTTCTTATACCAAAACGAACTGTATTTGTAGAGTTCGTTTTTCGGAACCTTGCCGCTGATATACGCCTCGTACTTTTCTGCGCTGAACGCGGGAGAGTATTCGTTTGCGTGTTTCATCATCTTGCTTTTCGTCCAATAGACGACCTTTCTGAAACCGTTAAGGAGTTCAAAGTACGCCATATAGCCGATTGTAGGCTTGCTTTCACGCTCGTCGTCGTCCTCGATAAACTCAAATTTCTGTTTGCCCGTGAGCTTGTCGCGCCCCTTGTATTCGCCCTCTTTAATTTCAAGCACGTCAATATCGAGATACTGACCGCTGCGCATTGCGAGCTGTTTATAGCCCTTTGCGCCGAGTACGAATTGCGCGTTATAGCACAACACGTTTCCCTGCTTGTCTTTTTTAGCGAAAGGCACCAAGTAGAACTGCCCGAGCTGCGGGGACGGCGAAAGTCCGAGAGATTCCCCGAGCAACGCGCCCGAGAGAATAGTTCCCTGTTCGCATTTCTGCAGGTCGGGGTTGTTGCTTACGGCGGACATAATGCTTGCCGTAAACCTTTGCGCATTTTTGCCTACCGCCTGTTGAACCAAGTTCTTGATATTGTCCCGATTCATAAATACGGAGAATTTCGGGCGTTCCTCCGATATGCTTTTTTGATTTGTTGTCTGTAATGCGTTTGCCATAATATGCCTCCTCCTTAAATGGGCGAATATTCGTAATTATTTTCCGTCAGGAACTTTTGCAGGGCTTTCAACTGTTCGACCGTACCCGTAACCGCAAACTTTACCGTTTGCAGTTTAGGGCGTCCGACGTCGGGCTTTTCCGCCTCGACAGCAACAGCGGGCTGCGCAGCCTCCTGTTTTGCTTTTAATTCTGCGACCGCCTCACGCTCTTTTTTGAGCCTCTCGTTTTCAAGCAATGCGCCCGAAAGGTCGAGAGTGCGGAAATAGTACGCCTTGATGAGATCCTCGTCGGGCGAACCGAGAGCCTCTATTGCTACAAGTGCATTTCTCGCGTTTGCAAGCACGGTGTCAATATCTGCCTTGATAGATTTCATAGACGTGGACGCATTGAGCCATTCGGCGCGGTGTATTCTTTCGTAAGGTATAAGCCCCGAAAAATCACCGACAACCTCTTTGTAATACTCAATGATTTCGTTCTGCTTTCTCGCCTGTTTGTCCGCCTCGAAAGCCTTAATCTGTTCGTCGATTTTAGCGGAGGCGGCTTTTACTCTGTCAATAACAACGTCCACCTCGCCCTTGAACTTGTTGTAAGGCTCGCTGTAAACCTTTCCTATGCGTATGCGCTCGTCGTTGAGTGCCTTACAGAAAGAATTAAGCTGCGTCCTGTCTTTCTTTGCTACGCCGATTGCGGAATCGTCGTAAGTGATACCCTCGTACTGCGTCAGGTAATGTTCTACCTTTGCGAGTAATTCCGCGTTGTTGAACGCGATCATTTTGGGTATGAGTTCCTCTACAGGCGTTTCGAGTACTAACGCCAATTCGTTTGCCATAAAAATTGTCCTCCTGAAAATTTAGTTTTTTGATAGTTTCGGCAGAATCAAGGGAGGGCGTTTGTCGGGTATAACGTATTTCTCCCAAAACTCTTTCTCTTTCAAGTACAAATACTTGAGATCGTCTAATAACGCGCTCCGTAAAAACGGGTAGTGCCGCGTTATCAATTCCACCTCACCATTGCGCCCTGTTTGCTTAATCTGTCCTTTCAGAATTGCAAAGTCCCAACCCGTAACAATGAGGTAATGCAAGACCTGAATGTAATAGCTTTCAGGAACCTGCCCGTCCCAACGTTCCATTTCCGTTTTTGAGTGAATTTCCGTAGTTTTACCCTCGTAAACTCCTCTCAACTTTGTCGCCTTTTCTGTCAGCTCCCCGTCGAGCGAGGCGAACATAAACCCGCGCTTGTAGATCACGTTTTTGTTTACTCTAACCCTGTATTGCGGGTAGTCGAGCGCGAACAACTCTACAAGCGGCTTTTCCGCATTTGTCCCGTATTTGACTCTCGGATTGTCTGATATATCGTCGGGAACCCTGCGCCCTGTCTTTTCCTCCCAAACCTCCACGTTTGTTTTGAATGAGCTTAACCCGAGAATTGCGGCGGCGTCGGAGCCGCCTATGCCCTGCGTTCTAAACTCTTTCCATTTGTCCGAGCCGTGTTTAAGTTTGATTTTCTCAAGTGTCATAACTCTTACCCCTCCTCGTTCACCTCCACCAAAGTATCAGATTTCAGAATACAAAGCGGGCGCACGCCCCTCGAGCCGTAGTACGCGAGGTTGCTGCCCAACGTGCCGCCCGAAATGACGTTGCGGACGTAAAAGGAGTATTCAAGGCTATCGCCCGTGATAGTCCAATGCCATTCGCCGCAGTTCGGAATGAGTTTGCGGAACCGCCTGTACTCGTCGCAGGTGTAGAGCGATATGTAGTCCTTGCAAGTCCCGTACTCCGTCATTCCGTCGTCCGTCGTTAAGTCGCGCTCAAACTCTATGAGGTCGTTTTTATTGACCTTACCAAGCGTCGAACTACCGTCATCACCGAACGAGTTAAGAAATTCGCGGAGAGTCGATTTCGCCCAATTATTCTGCTCTCCCTTTGCGTCGAACGCCTTTTTGAGCAAACAGCCTTTTGCAACCGCAAGCACGCCGTTAAGGTGCAAATTGCGCTCTAACACTACCCACTCAATGCCGCCGTACCTGATTACGGAACCCTCCTCGACCTCCATAACCTTTACCGTTTCGCGCAGATCCTCAAAGAGAATCTCCGCCTTGTCGCCTAAAAGCTCCGTAAGGAACTTTTTTGCGTCGGGCATTTCCATACCCTTGAGCTTTTCAAACCTGTTCATAGTAACCTCCTGAATTATGATTTTTTGGTTTTTGCCTGTTCAATGATTTCGCCCGCGCTCTCATTTGTGCCTATGCAGTTGTACGGGTTTACGAAAAAAAGGTCGGTAAATTTAATTTCACTCGTATTCCAACCTTTCGCGGAATCGGCGTCCTTAAAATACCAACCATACCAACTGTCGTATTTCGCGCCCGCCGCTTTCAACTGTTCTCTGATAGAATACGTTTCGCCCGCAACGACGTAGATCGAGGAATTTTCCCCGTCAAAGCCCCTGCGCTTGATTTCCTGCGGTAAGCGTTCTTTGTTCTTTTTGAGATTTCTCGCCTTTGCTTTGTCGGCAAGAATGGCGGCGTATTCGGGGGTATATTCTTTCTCGACGTGCGGGAAATAACCCGTCGCGCCGCATTTCCAACAACGGAAACTATCGACCGTTGTCATTTCGTATCTGCCCGTACCGCCGCATTTAGGACAAGCGTCCACCTGAAAATGTTTGGTGCCGTTCTTGTCGATTTTTATGAGTGTGCGTTCTGTTGAAACTAATTGCTTAAATTTCATCTTGCTTTCTCCTGTCGGTGTATTATTTACGGCTACTTGTTTGCCGCTGCGTACTCTTTGAAAGTTTCCTCACGCTCTGCGCGGAGTTCTGCGGTTCCTGCGTCTTTCAATTCAGGGTGTTGCTCCTGAATTTTGCGACGGGCGCGGGTAATGCTTTCCATTTGCCGCAAACTCCCGCTCGCTGCAAGCGATTCAAACGATTTCGAGGCGTCAATGCCCTGACGCTTGAATACGCCCAAGATAAGCGTTATATCGCTCTTACGGGCGGCGGGGTTCTCCGTGAGTTCTACTCGTACTAAATCGTGGATCCTTTTGAGTGTTTCCATATCAGACCTCCTCTCTCTTGATTGCGTCATTTATCAAACCGCGTACAACGTCGCTGATAGACAGCTCTTTGGCTTTCGCCATTTCTAACAGCCTATTGTGCGCCTCTTTGGTAATGCGGACGCCCAAGCAGATTTTGTCCGTTTGCCCGAGCTTGCCGCCGTGTACGTTGCCTCCCATAGCCACCTCCTGAATAAAAAAATAAGGCTCGTCAGTCTGACGAACCTTACAAAGCCGTTTATTAAGTTTTTACCCTATCGGGCGGAAAGAAAAATAGGCTTGTCGTCAACTGACAAACCTATTGTAGAATAACATTTCGCAAAATTTTTCCAAATATATGCGGATAAACGAAAAAGTCCCGCCGCAGTGCCGCTCCGTTTCAGAAAAATGCCGAAACGCAGAGAAAGAAATCGAGGAGAAGCGCGACGGACAGAACGCCGTCCGTCCAGGCGAGCGCGGCGACGGGCGCGCGCTTTAAGACCCGCTCCAAAGGCGTCCAGACGAACGCCATGCCCGCCGTAATGAGAAGTCCCCACGCCGCGCTCATCGGCAGGCAGACAAACCCCATAAATTCGTGCGGGTAGCCCCTGTACGACCACAGTCGCACGCCGAACGCGTTTTCGAAAAAGAGCCCCGTGAAAAGCTCCGCCGCCGTCGCGGCGAGCGCCGAAAGCGCCGCATAAAGAAGAACGCGCAGCAGATTGCGCGGATACCCCTCGCCTTCCCGCACAGGCAACCCGAATAATAGGCGGATGACGACGAGCGAACTCCCGTATATCGTGCAAAAAGGCAGAGTGAGAAACCCCCTGTCCGCGTTCACACCGTAGGCGAAATAAAACCAGCTCTTTTCCATGCACCAGCCGATAAAAGAAGTAAAGAAAAATAAAAACAGGACGGAAAGGAAGACTCTTTGTCCTTCCCTTCCGCGCAGCGCGGAACGTGCCATACAGGCAGTGTGCGCAATCTTTTTTATCGCATGCAAAGGGCGCGGAATTCCGCGCCCCGAATTTACTTATTTTTATACTTGATCTTATATTTCACGCCGACTTTGGAACGCAGGAACGCCGCAAATTCTTCCGCGCTCCCCTCCTTCATCCCCGGTTTCAATAAGGTAAAAATCGCACCCTCGTAAAAAATCTGCCACATGTCGGCATATTCCCGAACGGAGGAGACGAGAAACCAATCCCCGCGCGTAAAGGTACCGAATTTCGATTGCCCGCGGCTCACGTCCGCCGTAAACTTATCGCGATAGCCCTCGAAGATAATTACGGGAGTTCCGAGCGAAGCCGTCTTTTCCGCCGTGCGTCTGCCGCCGATTGCGAGGATGAGAAGGAGTGCGCCGAGCAAACCGAACAGCGTTGCAAACGCGACCGCGCCTTCCGTAGAAAGCCCGCTTTCCGGATACAGTCTGGCATATACGGCGATCCCGAGAGGGATAAGCGCGCACACAATCATCGCAATCCCGAACAGTAAAGCAGGGCGCGTCTGCCGCGCGAGCGCGCGCACCGCCGTCTTTACATCCAATACCGAACGGTTTGCAAAGAGCGGACGCGGGTTTTCTTCCTCTTCCTTCTCGGGTGATTCCGTCATTTTTTCCGTCATAATTCATTCTCCCGAACATCATTATATTGAAATTGCCGGAATCTGTCAAGACAAACGGCTTCGGAAAATCCGAAGCCGCAGCACTTTAAGACACATCAGAAGCAAGCTCCCCGCCCTTCTCTTTTTTGCGGCGACTGCATTTTGCCCGTTTTCCCTTTCCGCGCATGACGACGAAGTACGTTATTACGAGGAATAGATCCGCTGCCAGCCACGCCGTGGAGTTGGAAAGGCAAATCCCCGTAAACCCCCATAAAGATACGAACAGAAGCGAAGCGATTACCCTTCCCGCGACTTCGGTAACGCCCGCGAACATGGACACGGTGCTTTTCCCGATTCCTTGCAACGTATTGCGGTAAACGAAAATCGTACCGAGAAGCACGTAACAAAGACTCTGAAAGAGGAGGTACTGTTTGCCGTATGCGAGCATCTGCCCGAATCCGACGCCGGCATCGGTATTCCCGTCCGTCGTGAGAAAGAGATACATGAGCGGCTCCGCAAGCCCGACGCAGACGACGATGCCGAGCGCCGCGCTTGCAAGCGTATAGATCATGCCGACGAACACTCCCTTGCGAATGCGCGTATAATCGCCAGCGCCGTAGTTCTGCCCCGCATACGTCGCCATCGCCGTGCCGAGCGCGGCAAAGGTCTGCGTTGCAAGCGCGTCGATTTTAGAGGCAGCGGCATATGCGGTTACGGCGCCGGGGAGAGAATCGTTCAGCCCGTTGAGCGCCGTCTGCTGCACCATACAGCCGATCGCCGTAATGGAAAATTGCAGCGCCATGGGAAGCCCGATGGCGATATGTCCGCCCGCGAGCCGCCAATTCCATTTCCAGTCCTCTCTTTTGAGGCGGAGAATCGGGTAACGTTTCAGCATATATACGAGGCACGCCGCACCCGATAAAAGCTGACTGACAATGGTGGCGAGCGCCGCGCCGCAGTAATGCATTTTGAATCCGACGATAAACGCAAAGTCGAGCGCAATATTGAGAACCGCCGCAACGATGAGAAAGACGAGCGGCGTTTTGGAATCGCCGAGCGCGCGCAGCACGCCCGCGAGAATGTTATAAAACACCGTTGCGCCCATACCCCAGAAGATGGTGGAAAGATAGGAGTAGGCATAATCGAAATATTCCGCGGGCGTATCCATGAGCCGAAGAAGGGGCGCCGTGAGCGGCACGGCGATCGCCGTGAGAAGCGCCGTTATGACCACGCAGAGCATGAAACTCATAGCGGCGGCAACGCGCACGCCCTTTTCGTCGCCAGCGCCGAAGCGCTGCGCTACGCGCACGGAAAAGCCCGAGGTGAGCCCGTTGACGAATCCGAGAATCAAAAAAGAAATAGGCCCCGTAAGCCCTACGCCCGTAAAAGCGGCGGTGTTCACCGTTTTCCCGACGATGACGGTATCAGCCATGTTATACAGCTGCTGAAAAACGCATCCGATAAACACGGGAAGCGCAAACAGAAGGATAAGCTTAAAGGGATTGCCTTTCGTTAAGTCTTTCATAATGAAATTTCCGCTGACGTTTGCGGAAAACCTCCCGAGGGCGGGCGACGCCCCGTCCGAAAGCCGTTTTTGTTGTTATGATAATATATACCTAATTGTTTAAAAATGCAACTTATTTTTCGTATATATTTTATTTGCCGTTAAAATTTCATTATCACAGCTCGCTTGTTAAAATTTCACCTTCCCCGTTGACATTTGTTTCTATTCGTGGTACAATAGAAGAAACAAGTTGCGAATTTCAATCAGAGGTAATTAAAATGATCAAGTACTCCTTAAAAGCACTCACTGCGGACGAACTTTCCTTTAAGGTAAATCCCTTGAAAGCGGCGCCGGACGCCAAATTTGAAATCAAGCCCTTTTTCTCCCGCCAAATTCGGCAGGCAAACGAGAACAACAAGATCAACATCGTCATTCTCGAATGCAAAATCGAAAACACGGAAGAATCGCCCAAACCCTTTAACCTGCTTGCGCGCTTCGTGGGCGTATTTGAAGTGGAAGACATGAAAACGGATGAAGACAAGCGCATTTTCGCCATCAACGCGACGGAGACGATGTTCCCCTACCTGCGCGCGGCGATCACCAACCTTACGGCGGACGCGCTCGTCAATCCGCTCACCCTTCCCGTCGTGCCCGGAGCTACGCTCTTTCCCGACGACCGCGGTCCCAATCAGTATACGCTGAACTTCGACCCGACCGTGCTTAACTGAAAAAATGTAAAAGCGGCGCCCTCCGAAAATCGGAGAGCGCCGCTTTCATGCGCCTTAAATTAAACGACGACGGCGTCGGTCATCGTGTAGTCTTCCAAAGAACCCGCTTTGACCTGAATACATACATACTTTAACGCACCGCCGGCGGAAGCGAACAAGCGCCTTTGCGCAATAGGGGCTACGCGCAACCAATCCCCCGCCGCAAGCGCCACCGTTTCGCCGTCGATCACGGCGGTTCCCGTTCCGCTCAACACGGCGTAAATTTCTTCGTTTCGTTTGTGGGCATGGACAAACGGAACGCTTTCTCCCGCGGGAAGCGTGTTGATACTGATTTCCGCACCCGTCAGACCGAGCAAATCGTGAAGCTCGGTGCGCGCGCCTTCCGATACGTGCGTTTTTGCATAACGATTCATAAATAATACCTCCGAAAATAAGTTTCCCCTATCATAACCGTTCGCGGAAAATTAATCCCGAAAGTTACAAATTTATTATCGGATAATAATTTTGTAACTTAGTAACTTTTTGAAACTAACGGGTTGACTTTGCGCCTCCGTTCCTTTATACTGTACAAAAAGGAGTCGATGTTATGCTGACCAAAGAAGAATTACCCGAATGTCCCGTCGCCGCCACGGTGCGGCTGATCGGAAACAAATGGAAGTTGCTCATTTTACGCAACCTGATTTATCACGAAAAACAACGATTTACCGATTTTGCGAAAACCGTTGAAGGAATCAGCAAAAAGGTGCTGACCGATAATCTCCGCGCGCTGGAAAAGGACGGACTCGTGGAACGGGAGGTTTTCGCCGAAGTGCCGCCGCGCGTGGAATATTCGCTCACCGAACTCGGAAAGACCTTAAAGCCCGTTTTGGACGCGATGTACGATTGGGGTAACGACTATAAAAAATATTGATAACGCAATCCCGCCCGCGCTTATTTTGCGCGGGCGGGATTGCGTTATTTATTTACGACGTTATCGAAAAATGCGAGCATTGCGCCCCACTTATTTTCACGCCCCTCCTCCTCGTTGAGAAATTCGTGCCGCGAATCGGGGAAGAGAACGAGCTTCACGCTTTTCATCTTCGCCTTCTTCAAATAGAACATGCATAATTTTTCCATTCCCTTGCCCTTATCGCCGACGGGATCTTCCGCGCCCGCAATCAGAAGAAGGGGCAAATTTTTGTTCAAACCTTTGATGTACCTGCGGGTATAAAGTTTTTTCAGCCCGCGGAAAAAATCGGCGTAAAAACGATTGGAGCAGATAAATCCACAAAACGGATCGCCGTGATAACGCGCGTTATTTTCGGCATCGCCGCTCAGCCATTCGCCATCCTCGAACTGTTTGGAATATTTCCCGAAAGAAAGCTTTTCGATGAGCTTGGCGGGTTTTTTCTCCTTTCCGCAACGAGCGACGAAAGAACCGAGATAAACCTCGAAGTCCTTTTTGTAATTGCTACCGCCAATGACGGCGCCGTCGATCTTGTCGCCGTATTTGCCGATATAACTCTGCGTGAGGAAAGAACCGTAAGAAAATCCGAACACGAAATATTTCAGCTCGGGATATTGCGCGCGGTAATAGTCGGTAATGCAGCCCTCGTCGCGCACGGTGTCGGCAAACATGTCTCCCTTGCAATAGCCGAGGCTGTCCTTATCCGTTTCCCCGTGCCCACGGTGGTCGTCCGCGACGACCAGATATCCGTTTTCGTTCAGAAAGCGGGCGAACGCGTCGTAACGGGCGCCGTGCTCCGTCATACCGTGCACGATCTGCACGATTCCCTTCGGATTTTCCGCATCCAACCATTCCCGCACATAAATTTTCTTTCCGTCAAAGCTCTTAAATTCCATTTCATCCTCTCCCGTAACGGACAATAATCCGCTGTTTTCTACATTATTATAACACAGAAGCAGAGAATTTCAACGATTTTACGTATTTTACTTGAAAAAAACCTGCATTGCGCCTGAATTTACCTTAAATTTCCTTCGTTTCCTTTTTATTACCTGCATAAAACACTTGATTTTGCGCTCCTCCCTTTGATACAATGACGTACCGACCCAAAACGTCGGAAATTTACAAAGGAAGGTTCACCATGAATCAGAAACTTTTCAAACCTGCCGTCTGCGCGCTTGCGGCGGCGCTCTGCATTCTCCCTGCGGCGGCTTGCTCGCCCGAGGCGAACGGGGAAGGCTCCGATACGGAAATCACGGCGCCCCTTCCCGAACCCGACCAGACGCCCCCCGTGCTTCCACCCGAAGATATGGAAGAGCCCACGCCGCCCGAAGCGCCTTCCGCGCCGGAAAACCCGCCTGCGGAAGACCCTGCGCCCGAGCTTCCCCCCGAGGAAGAATCGGAGCCGCCCCAGCCCATGAAAGCAAAATATATCTACGTTCGCTCCAACGGACTGAACGTACGGGCGGGAGCGGGTACGTCTTACACTTCTTTGGGTCAAGTGGAAAGCGACATTCTGCTTAAATACACCGGTACGGTGGGCGACTGGTACGAAACAACCTATAAAAACCGTACGGCGTACGTAAGCGCCAAATCCGTTTACACTTCGGTTACCTTGCTCGACAAGGGGGAATCGGACGTGGAAAACGTGATAGAAGAAGGTCTGCGCCTGATCGGCGTGCCCTACGTATACGGCGCGGTGCGCCTGCACGACGGAAAGGGCAATTTTTTGAAAGGCTTTACCGTAAAGCAGTTCGACTGCTCATCGCTCATGCAATATATCTTTTATCAGGGCGCGGGCGTCAAGCTGGACGTTACCACGCGCACGCAGGTCGTACAGGGCAAAGCCGTGGAAAGAAGCAACTTAAAGCGCGGAGATCTGATGTTCTTTACCAACGCTTCGCGCAAGGATAAAGTCGGCGTGGAGCGCATCGGACACGTAGCCATGTATATGGGCGACAACTATATCCTGCACACGGCGTCCGACTATGCGAAGGTGGAACAAATTTCCGCTACGCGCTGGAGCTACTATATCACGGCGCGGCGAATGTTCTAAGCGGCGCTTGAAAAACGGAAAAAACAACAAACGGTCGGCGGAGCTCTGCTCCGCTTGACTTTTTATGTTGCGGTATCCTATAATGAAGTTATGATACTCACTGACGTGCATACGCATTCCGCCTTTTCCGCGGACGGAACATCTCCTCTTTCGGAAATGGTAAATACGGCAAAAAAAGCGGGTTTCCGCTATTTCGGCGTTTCCGAACATTTCGACTACGATTACAAAACGCAGGGAATCACGGCGCAGGGCAAACCGATACGCGTAATCGACGTGCCCGCGTATTTTGCCGCCGCCCGCGTCCTGCAACGGCAAACGGAAAGCGAAAATTTCCGTCTGCTCGCCGGCGGGGAGTTCGGCTTCGCAAACAAAAAAGAATGCTTTGACTTATACGCGGAAATCGCGGAAAAATACCGTCCCGATTTTATCGTAAACAGCGTGCACACGTGCGCGGGGCGCGATTGCTTTTTCACCGATTATTTTGACGGAAAGACCAAAGAATACGCCTATTCCCTTTACCTCGAAAAGGTGCTGGAAAGTCTGGAAGCTCCCTACCCCTTCGACGTCGTCGCCCACGTCGGCTACGTCGCCCGCAACGCGCCCTATCCCGACCCCAAACTGCGCTACGAAGAGTATTCCGATTTGCTGGACGGCATTCTCCGCGAAATCGCCGCAAAGAATAAAATTCTCGAAGTCAACACCTCCGCCCGTACGGCAGGGAGCGCGTTTTTGCCCGATACCGATATTTTGACGCGGTATTTTCAATTGGGCGGACGGGAAATTACCTTCTCTTCCGACGCGCACGCCCCCTCCCGCATCGGAGAAAAACGGGATACCGTATGCGAAGCGCTCAAACGGATCGGGTTTTCCTTTATCACCGTTCCCGACTGCGGGAAGCGCATTAAAGTCGGAATATAATCCTGATGAAACAAAAAGCCCCCGCGGGGGCTTTTTTATTTGATATGACCTTTTTCAAACAGCAAATCGGAAAGGCGGGCGAGCCGTTCGGGCGGAAGCGTTTCCCCGCGCACGCCCTCGGCGATTTCCGCCGCCGACAAAATTTCCTTCGCCTGCTCCCGCGAAAGGCGGAAGCACGCCAAAAGATTGTTTTCCAACGTTTTTCTCCTGCTTAAAAAGGCGCAGCGCACCGTCTCGCGGTACGCCTTCGCGCTTTTGACGGGAATGCGATCCTTTACGAACGACATGTTTACGACCGCCGAATCGACGTTCGGGCGGGGAATGAACATGGCGCGCGGCACCCTGCGCGCCACGCGACATTCGGCAACGCGCGCGATCGCCGCGGTAACCGCGCCGTATTCGGGCGTACCCGCCGCCGCGCAGAAGCGTTCGGCGACCTCCTCCTGCACCATGACGGTGAGACTTTTGCACCCCTTCGCTTCCTCGATAAAGCGCATGACGACGGGCGTCGTTACGTAATAAGGCAAATTCGCCGCAACGACATATTCTTTCAGCTCCGCTTCGAGCGCGACAAGATCGCACTTCATGAAATCGCGGAAGACAATTTCGGCGTTATCGCACCCCGCCAGCGCTTCGGCGAGCACAGGCTGCAAGCTCCTGTCGATTTCAAACGCGACGACGCGTTTCGCCTTCTCGCACAGCGCGCGCGTAAGCGCGCCCGCGCCCGCGCCGATTTCCAGAACCGTCGTATCCTTTGTAATGCCGGCATCGGCGGCGATGGCGGAAAGCAAATTTTTATCGGTCAGAAAATTCTGCCCGAACTGTTTTTTGAACTGAAAGCCGCAGCTTTTCAGAATATCGTTGATTTCCCGCACCGATCGACCTCGCTAACGCGTATATTTTATCATAGGCTTACGCAAACTGCAAGCGTAAACGTTTACCTTACCGAAGAAAAGAAAAGCCGCGCATTTATGTGCGGCTTTCCGTTTCTATCAATTCGTTGATTTGCTCCGTCTGTTCCCTGTTGAAGTCGCGTATTGCCTCTTCAAACATCTCTTCCGCCGCTTGAACGGAATTCGCCAGGCGGAATGTTTCGCCGAGCTCGGCATACCGCTTTGCCGCTTCGTAACGTTCTTCGGGATGCTCGATCCAATAATCGATTTTTCGCGCCAAATCCTTGGGGTCGTTTGCCTTGAAGAGAGAACGCCCGTCGAGCGCGAACTGCGGCGTCGCCGACTTCGGCGACTGCGCGATGACGGGTACGAGCCCGCAGGCAAACGCTTCGATACAGGAAATCGCCTCGATCTCGACGTATGCTGCATGCACGTACAAATCGCTTCTGCGGATCTGCGCAATGAGCTGCTCCTGCGAAAAAAAAGCAAAGGTAACGGGATTTTTCAGGTTCTTTTCCGCCAGCTTTTGCAGCGCTTCCTTTTTTGGTCCGTTCCCCGCGAGCGTGAGATGAATGATATCGTTATATTTGGAAAGCGCGACGGCCTTTACGAGCACGCTCTGCTTTTTTTCGGGCGTAAGCCTGCCGACCATGAGGATGTCGAACCGCCCCTCTTGCGCCCGTTTCGGATCGCCTTCCAAGCGAAACGCTTCGCCAACGCCGTTGGAAATGACGTGGAGCTTTCCTTTATATCCGTGCTTTTTCAGCTCTCCGGCAATAAAATTGGACGGACAGTGGATATGCGTGAAATATTTATAAAATTTCTCGCGGAAGAGCGTATATAAAAATTTATTAAAGGGCTTTGACCAACCGATGTGCATGTTATAGGAAACGTTTTCGGGCTGAACGTGAAACGCCGCCGTTGTGGGAATCCCCATTTCGCGGGCAAGCTCCATGCACTTTTTTTCCAGCTGAAAGGGAAAAATAAAATGCACCAGCTCCACGCCGTCCGCAAAGAGCGCGCGGATGGGCTCCTCTTCAAACTTCCCGAACTTTATTTGATTGAGCCGAGAAACTTCCGTAACGAGCGGGATATACCGTTCCTTTACGTTTACGCCGTCCTCGGGCGCGCCGATGGCTATGATCTTCACGTCGTGTCCGCGCTCCCGCAGCCCGTCCGCAAAGCGGAGCGCCGTCATAACAGAACCATTCGTCGGCGTATCTACCAAATCGATTACGATACAGAGTTTCATTCTCTCACCTGTTGCAAAATTTCCGAAAATAGTTTAACATACTACCCCCCCCCGTATGTCAAGCGTTTCCGCATATGATTTACAAGCCCTGCGGCGTAAGGGTAGTCGCCGCCTCCGTCGGAAATAAAAACTAATATTTACGCAGTGATCATTTCACGCACGTAGAGCGGGATTTCCTCTTTTTCCGCTATGCCGCGGCATTCCTCCACCTGCACCGCGCCGATACAGTCTACTACGGAAAAACGGCAGGGCACCCCCTCCGCTTTCAGCGCGCGGGCAAAGGCAATCATTTCGTCGAAGGAGACCTTCTCTTTCAAAGGGCGGCAGAGCGCTTCGTAACGCGCTTTGTCGGGCGCGTTGAGGGAAACGTTCACCAAATCGATCGCCCCTTTCAGCTCGGGCGCAATATTCCTGCCGTTTATGGCGTTACCGTGCCCGTTGGTATTGAGGCGGGTTTTGCCGCCGCACGCATGCACGTATTCCGCGATTCGCAGCATCTCTTCTAAGCGGTATGTCGGTTCGCCGTAGCCGCAGAACACGATTTCTTTGTATTGCTTCGCGTCGCCGATTTCGGCGATGACCTGCTCCGCCGTCGGCTCGCCCCCTTTCAGCCAAAGGGGATAGCCCTCGTATTCGGCGCTTTCGTCGCGCACGCAGAAGGTGCAGCGGTTGGAACAGCGGTTGGTCAAATTAAGATAGAGATTTTCTCCGATTTTATATGTATAAACGTCTTTCATTTCAGTTTCCGAAAAAGCCGCGCGGCGTTCTCTGCCGCCGCTCTGTTCACCTCTTCCAACGGCACGCCCTTGATTTCGGCAAGGCGCGCAGCGATAAGGGGAATGTTCGCGGGCGAATTTTTTTGCCCCCGCAGCGGGGAAAGATAGGGACTGTCCGTCTCCGTCAACAACCTGCCGAGCGGACAGACCTCCGCGCTCTTTACGGCGCTCTTGGCGTTCTTGAAGCAGACCACGCCCCCGAAGGAAAAGTAAGCGCCCAATTCCGCAAACAACGGCAGCATGTCCGCGCCGTGGGAATAGCAGTGCAACAAGAATCCGCGGGAAAGATGTGCGCGCATTTCGCGAAGAATTATCAGCATGTCCGCAGCGCTGTCGCGAGAATGAATCTGAACGGGCAAAGAAAACCGTTCGGCAAGGAGTAATTGCGCGACGAATAGCTCGCGCTGCGCCCGCTTGTTTGCGTCGGGATAGTGATAATCCAGCCCGATTTCGCCGACGGCGACGCATTTTCCGTCCGAAAGCAATTCTTGGATTTCGGCAAGCTCCCGCTCCTTGGGCGAGCCGCCAGCTTCCGAAGGGTGGATGCCCGCGCAGAAGTATGCGCCCTGGTGCGCCGCGCAGAAGTCGCGGTGCATTTTGCTGTGCGCGGCGGTATCCCCCGCGAGCACAACGCGCTCCACGCCCGCCGCCCTTATCTTATCCCACTCTTCGGGGAAAAAATATCCCTCCTCCGCAAAGTGGGCGTGAATATCGATCATCTGATTTTGCACCCGCTTTCAAGCGGCTTTTCGGGCGACACGAGGCTGAGGTTTCCCTCTTTATCCTCGGCGCACAGAATCATGCCCTCCGAAAGCACGCCGCAAAGCTTTACGGGCTTTAAGTTGGTTACGAGCACGACCTTTTTTCCGACCATCTCTTCGGGCGTATAATATTTGGCGATCCCCGAAACGACGGAGCGAATCTCTTCCCCGACCTTTACCGTTTCGTGCAGGAGTTTTTCCGATTTCTTCACGCGCTCGCAGGCGACGACCTCGCCCACCTTCAACTCCACTTTTGCAAAATCGTCGATGGAAATTTGGGGGAGCGGCGCGTCCTCTTCCGAAGCGTTCGCCTTCTCCTTATTCGCCGCTTCCTTCCCGTGCGCGGCGACGAGCCGTTCCACCTCGGCAAGCTCCTTCTTGATGTCGATGCGCGGGAATACGGGCGGAATCTTTTCCACCCTCGCGCCCGCCTGCAAGCCGCCGAAGGAAACCGTATCGAATCCCGCGTTTTCATCGCAGGAAAAGCTCTTCAAGATGAGCGCGGGCGCCTTCGTCAAAAAGGGCTTCAACATGACGGCGCAAATGCGCACGACCTCGGCGAGGTTGTAGAGCACAGCGCCCAGCCGCTCGCGCTTTGCCTCGTCCTTTGCGAGGAGCCAGGGGGTCGTTTCGTCGATATATTTATTGGCGCGCGACACGAGCGTGAAGATCTCCGCAAGCGCTTCGGGCGCGTTTAAGCGGTTCATGGCGCCTTCCACCTTTGCAAAAAGCCCTTCCGCCAAGGCAATCAATTCGCCGTCCGTGCCCTCGCTCTTTCCCCGCGCGGGGAGAATCCCGCCGAAGTACTGATTTATCATCGCCTGCGTGCGGGAAACGAGGTTGCCCAAGTCGTTGGCTAAATCGGCGTTAATTCGATTCAACAAACTTTCGTTGGTGTAAACGCCGTCGCTCCCGAAGGGAATTTCGCGGAGCAAGAAATAACGCACCGCATCCGCGCCGTACCGTTTGACGAGCTCGTACGGGTCGGTCAGCTCGGCTTTCACCGCGTCGAGCTTACTCTTGGAAAGCTTGTCCCCGCCGATGAGCAGCCAGCCGTGCCCATAGACCTGCTTGGGAACGGGCTCGCCGAGCGCCATTAAAATTGCGGGCCAGATGATGGCGTGAAAGCGCACGATTTCCTTGCCCACCATGTGAAGCTCGGCGGGCCAGAACTTTTGATAGAGCGAATCGTCCTCGCTCCCGTAGCCGAGCGCCGTGATGTAATTGGAAAGCGCGTCGATCCACACGTAAGCGTAATGCTTTTCGTCGAAGGGAAGCGGAACGCCCCACTTCACCGTCGTGCGGGAGACGCACAAGTCCTGCAATCCCGCTTTTAAGAAATTGTTGACCATTTCGTTGACGCGCGATTTGGGCTGTAAAAATTCGGGGTTATCCTCGTACAGCTTCAAAATTTTCGGCGCATACTTGGAAAGGCGGAAAAAGTAGCTCTCCTCCTTCTGCACCGTAACCTCGCGCCCGCAATCGGGGCACTTGCCGTCTTTGAGCTGCCCTTCCGTCCAGAAACTCTCGCAGGGGGCGCAATACATACCGCTGTATTCCGCCTTATAAATATCCCCGCTTTCGTAGAGTTTTTGATATATCTTTTGCACGGCGGCGACGTGGTCGGAATCGGTCGTACGGATAAAGCGGTTATAGGAAATATCGAGCAAGCGCCATACGTCTTTAAGTTCGGCGACGAGCGGATCGATAAATTCCGGGGGCGTAATTCCTGCATCCTTCGCCTTTTTTTCCACCTTTTGACCGTGCTCATCCGTGCCCGTGAGGAAAAAAACCTCTTCCCCGCGCATGCGGTGAAACCGGGCGAGCGCGTCGCAAATGACCGTCGTATAGCAGTGCCCGATGTGCCAATTGCCGCTCGGATAATAGATAGGCGTCGTAATGTAATACTTTTTCATGACTAACTCCTTGTTAATAATAAACGATTTTTTTACAAATGTCAATTACTTTATAACACTTTCAAGGCGGGCGGAAGCGCCGATTTTGTCGAGAAGCGACTGCTTACAAAATTCTTCCAAAAAAAGAATTTTTGTATGCGGTTAACGTTTGCCTCTTACCCGCCGAACTTTTCCAGCCACTCTTCGCGCAGGACGGCGCGGTGAATAATATCCGTCAGCTCGTTCGTGGAAAGCAGGCGGAACTCTTTGCGAAAGGTTCCCTCGTATAAAAGGCCGCACTTTTCCATCACCTTGCCCGAGGCGGGATTTTCCGCCGAATGCGACGAATAGACGCGGTTAAATTTTACCTCGCCGAATAGGTAGGAAAGTACGGCGCGGAAGGCTTCCGTCATGATTCCTCTTCCCCAATACTTCCGCGAAAGGCAGTAACCGACACACGCGCTTTCCGCGCGCTCGTTCACCTCCACGACGGAAATATCGCCTACGAGCATTCCGCCGCATTCGATTGCCCAATGATAAACGTCGGGGCGCTGCGCTTCCTCTTCCCACGCGGTAAGGAGCGCACGCGTTTCATCGACGTTTTTATGGGGCGTCCAAGTAAGAAATTTGGTTACTTCGCTATCCCCCGCCCAGTTGCGAAACATATCTTCCGCGTCGCTTGCGCGGAATGGGCGGAGCGTAAGCCGTTCCGTTTTCAGAATTTTACTGCCCGAATGATTTAACATAATTACCTCCCGAAATAAAAACGGCTTCCCCGCAGGGAAGCCGTAAAAAATTTCCGTTTTCCGCGCGCCGAAATTACCGTATTCCTTCGGATACGGGATACATGGCTGCGTTAAATTGTGCCGAAACAGATTGCATACCCGTATTATAGTTCTTTTGCCTTAAATTTGTCAAGAAAATTTCCGTATAAACGGAAGCGCGCCGTCATAAAATTCGGTATGAACGGAATTTTTGCGACGGTATTTCTGATTTCCGCCGCGCTCATGCTGTTTTACGACCCCGAAGGCTTTCTGCCCGCGCTTCTTTCGGGCGGACAGAAGGCGGCAGCACTCTCCCTATCCCTGCTCGCCGTGTACTGCGTTTGGCTGGGTTTTTTCAAGGTCATGGAAAAAAGCGGACTCGCCGAAAAATTATCCCGCGCCGTGTTCCCGCTTGCAAAAAAACTTTTCCGCTCCGACGACAAGGAATCCGTATATCTTGCGGGATGCAACCTTTCCGCCAACTTTTTGGGGCTTCCCGGCGCGCCCACTCCCCTCGGCGTGAAGGCGACGGAAAAGTTCTGCGCCGCAAAAAACAAGTACGCCGCCGACATGCTCTTCGTGCTCAACGCAACCAGTCTGCAAATTTTACCGACGACGGTCATCGCCATGCGCGCCGCTGCGGGCTCCTCCGCCGCCGCGGATATTTTTCTGCCCACGCTCCTTGCGACGGCGCTCTCCACCGTCGTCGGCGCGGCGCTCGTCGCTCTCACCGCAAGGAGGAAAAAATGAAATTCCTCGCGCTCGTAATTCCCCTGCTCTTCATCGCGCTCTTCCTCTTCGCGCTCGTCAAAAAGGTCAAGCTGTACGACTGCTTTACCGAAGGTGTAAAAGAAGCCGTGCCCCTCGTGCTTTCGCTGTTTCCCTATCTCGCCGCCGTGCTTATGCTGAGCGAGCTTTTTTCGAGAAGCGGCTTTTCCGATATGCTGACCTCCTTTCTCTCCCCCGCATTCCGCGCGCTCGGAATTCCTGCGGAAATTTCCCCGCTCGTCCTTATGAAGCCTTTTTCGGGCAGCGGTTCGACGGCGCTCCTCTCGGACATTCTCGCCAATCACGGCGCGGACAGCTATATCGGGCGCTGCGCGTGCGTCTGCTACGGTTCGAGCGAAACGGTATTTTACATTTCCGCCGTGTACTTTGCGAACGTAAAGCAAAAAAAATTATTAAAGCCCGTGCTCATTGCGCTGTTTGCGAACTGCTTAACCGTCGTTTTCGGCTGTCTGCTTTGCCGCGTCATGTGAACGAATACAATCCGAAGCTGTTAAAATGAAATTATTTTTCAATATTTGAACGCAAATTTTAGAAAATTATTTTCATAAAAAATATGTCAAATTTATTTTACAATCTTATTTTCTCATATTATAATAAAAGCACAAGTTGAGCGGGGGCTCCCCGCAAAACGTAAAAAAGCTCATCATTTTCCCCCTTATCATATAGTAAAACCCCTTGGAACGCGAGTTTCGGGGGGTTTTACTATATGTAAAAAAACGCCGCGTTTTCATAACGCGGCGTTTTTTTACTTCGTTTGTGCTTTTTTGCGTTTTTTCAGCGGGATGCCGTTTCTTATTTCGGTGCCCTCGGCACAAATGAGAATGACCGAATACAGAAGCGCAGGACCGAAATTAAAGAAATGACAGTCTAAAATACTCGTTAAAACGAGCGCGGCAGCGGAAAACGCGATAAACGTCTTTTCCGCGCTCGGGCGGCGGAAAAAGAGTAACAGCGTTTCCGCGCGGTGGTAAAGATAAGCGGCGAGCGCGACGATCCCGCCCGAAGCGAGAAGCTGCATATAGGTATCGTGCGCGCGCGGCGGAAGGAAAGAGCCCTCCGGCATGGCGCCCCAGCGGAAACCGGGCGTTTCATAGAACCCGACGCCGAACCACGGGTGTTCGGTAAAGACGTTCAGACATTTCCTGTAAATCTCGAATCTGCCGTTGTCGTTGAAGCCGATGCCTATAAGAGAATTGAAGAGGTCGATAAACTTGTCCCACAGGACGACCGCGCAGATCCCGAGCACGACGGCAACGGAGCCGAAGACAATCACATGTGCGATTTTTTCCGCTTTTGCCGATTTTATAAGGACGGCGACGGCACACGCCGCATATACAATGCAGCCGAACAGCGCGGAACCGCGGCTCTGGGTTACGGCAAGCGCGAGCATGAACACCGTTCCCGTAAGCGTAAAGATCCAGCCGTATTTCTTCACCGCAGCAAAATAAAAGGGCGCGGGCAGGCACATCGCGAGAATGCAGCCGACGTTATTATACATTCCCCAGCCCGTAACCATCTTCGCGCGAATCACTTCACCGCCTACAACGACGCCGGGAAGAAAATACAGCCCGATCGTCTCGCAGACCATTCCGAAGCCGATAACGGTAAAGAGAAACGCCCAATATCCGATTTTTACCTTTTTCCAATCGACGGTGTAATAGAACAAAAAATAAAATATACACAGAGCCGCAACCTGAACGAATCCGAACAGCACGGTGTCGAAGGCGTAAAAACCGCTAAACGCGCCGCCGAGAAGGTACGCCGCGCCGAGCACCGCAAAGCCGATGCATAGTTTAGGCGCGCGCTTGTTCGGGCGCACGATCAGCGTGAAAATCAAGCGCGCGATCAGGACGAGCGCCGCCACGATAATGAGAAACGCCAGCTGCAACTGAAATTCCGGCTTATAAAAAACGGAAACGTCGCGCCCATCGTTCACGACGGACGGAGACACGGGCGAAAAGTCGGCGGGATTGTTGGGCGCGGAAACGGTCATGTACGAACAGCATAGGACGGGAACGACGGGGAGAAGATCCTCCGCCAACAGCGCTGCCAAAACGACGAAAAATATATAAATATAGTAAACGGGCAACTCCAACGAAAACAGGTTGGAGAGCACCATCAAAACGGCGATCAATACGGGATAATAAGCCGAAGTAAAAAATGCGTTGAGCCAAACGACTATCTTGCATCCTTTCATCTTCGGAAAACATTCGCAAAGCATAAAAAAATTATATCAAGTATAAAAAAAAATTGCAAGTCTTTGCGTGTTTCCACCCGAATAATGTCGGAAAAAATTCCCGCATCGGTAAAATAATAATCCACCCGCGTAGCGGGTGGTATTTCATTTTCGGGCATAGCCCTA
>CAJUJO010000027.1 GCA_910586675.1 uncultured Christensenellaceae bacterium
ACGCCGATGATACTATGCCTTTTTGCGCATGGGAAATTAGGTAGTTGCCACCTTTCAGACAGAGCACTTGCTTTATAGCAAGTGCTCTTTTCTTCGTATAAGAGAGCTGCGCTTTCTTGTCTTGCGCGCCACGGAGCGCGCGCCGCTGCGGTCATTTTGTCAGCAACGGAAAAAAGTCGGTTTGCCTTGCGCACACAGTTCACAGGACTGTGCACGGCAACGAAAACAACGCGCCTGATATACAGACGCGTTGTTTTCGTTGCTTTGATAACCGTGCCGCTCCATCTTCCGCGGAAGATACAAAATAAACGCCGCGCCCTCGATTGCTTTCAGAAATAAAAGCATGCAACGGGTTACTCTTGCATTCGGAATATTCGCCGTAGATTGCAATGCGGAAGAGGTAATTTACAGATTTTTGCAAATTTACGCTTGCAAGCCCGTTGCTTAATATAATAAATCGATCGTTTGGCGATCAGAACATTGCGGCATCCCGTATGCTTGATTGCTTCCCTCATAAGTTTAACGGCGGATCGTGCGTAAATAATCAAAACCCCGTCGGACAGAACATGCGCCGGCGCGCTTCCGTTTTGTTCAATCGTTTCAATTGCATGAGAATTTCATCGTTCGGCGCCATGCCGCTTTTTGTTCCTTCATTATGCCATAGCAAGGTAAAAAATAAATATTTTTTTAACTTTTATTTCGTGTCCGCGCGCAATTAGCCGCGCTCTTTCTTTTAGAGGATTCTTCTTGCAAATGAATCTCCGATATGATATAATTCAGGTATGACTACGGAGTACGAAATTTCAATGATTGCAGGCTCGCTCGGTTGCGGAGAATATATCGGCGGCAAGCGGGCGGCGTTTTTCGTTTTCGGTTTGGGCGTCGCCGTGATTCTGTTTTTACTTGCTTGTGTTTTTTTAGCGCTGATAGCTTCCGGAGTATTGCATTTTGGAACGGAGGCGGAAACCGCACTGTTTTTTCTCTTCGATATTGCGGCGGCGCTTTTTCTGGGAATTTCGTGCTTGCGCTGTT
The DNA here is from genome assembly GCA_910586675.1 of uncultured Christensenellaceae bacterium. Lineage (GTDB taxonomy): Bacteria > Bacillota > Clostridia > Christensenellales > Borkfalkiaceae > Gallimonas. The sequence continues at coordinate 1,033 of CAJUJO010000027.1, forward strand.
TACTCAAACGCAGGCGCATTGCGCGCGCCTTCCGACGGTGTGCGAACGGCGGCGATCTGAAACGCGCCTGCGCGCAGGTTGCTTTGCTCGGGGAAGAGACTGAGAAGGGGAAACGGCGGAAAACACGGAACATCCGCTTGCGCTTCAAAATTGAGGGCAAAAAATACAATAAAAGCAGTTTTGTATCCAATAAACTTTTCCTTGAATGTGCGCGGCGGGGAAAGGCGGACATTCTTTATTCGGCAATGTACGGCGAGGTTTTTATTTTGAAATAAAGTTGATACGGCGGCACAGCAAGCGGGAGAAAATATCCTGCTTTATTTTTTACCGTTGCAAAATTTACTTAAAAATTTTTAAGTATTAACGTTCGTATTGATTGACTATAATAGAAGGAAGAGGTATAATTACTTAAAAAGTTTTAAGCGATTGTATCTTATGATTGAAGAAAATTTTGATAAAATTTACAAGGCTTTCCGAATCGATTTATACCGCCATATCTTTTCCATTCTCGGGAAGAGGGAAGGCTCGCTTTCGGCGACCGACTATTTTTCGGCGGAAACGATTTTTCTGATCGGAACGCCTACCGTTTCGGAGTTTGCGAAGGCGCTTTCTATTTCCCAGCCGAACGCGACCTATCGCATTAAAGCGCTCATGGAAAAGGGATACGTGGAAAAATTCGGCGCGGATAAAAAGAGCGCTTCCCGTTTGCGCGTAACGGAAAAGTTCATGCGGTTTTATCATGAGGATCTCGCATACGGCAACTTTATTTTCCACAGACTTTCCGAACGGCTGAACGCAGAGGAACTCGCCGAAGTGGATAAAATCTTTGAAGACTTTATTAGACAGATTGAAACGGAACAAGGAGAACGCAAATCGTGTTGAATATCATTACCGATTCTTCCGCGGAAATATCGGAAGAAGAAGCGCGCGCGCTCGGAATCAAAATAATCCCGCTCACCGTCATTTTCGGCGGAAACGCCTATCTCGAAGGCGTAGAACTTGCAAAAGACGAATTTTATACGCGCTTGGTCGGCGGGGAATATCCGCATACCTCGCTGCCTTCCGTCGAACAGTTTACGGAGGCGTTTATCGGAACGGACGGACAGCCGACGCTCGTCATTCTGATCGCTTCCGCGCTTTCGGGAACGGTGAATGCGGCGGAGCTCGCTAAGCGTGAGGGGGGATTTACCAACATTCATATTTACGATTCCAAGTGCACGACGGCGATGCTCCGCATCATGGTGGAAACGGCATGTAAAAACCGCGAAAAACCGCTTCAAGAGGTCGTCGCGATATTGGACGAACTCCGTCCGCGCATCCGAATCTTTGCTTGTCTCGATACGCTCGATTATTTGTATAAGGGCGGCAGAATCAAAAAGAGCATCGCCATCGTCGGCGGTCTGCTTGGAATCAAGCCGCTGATTACGTTTACGCCCGAAGGCGCCGTCGTTATGCACGGCAAGGCTCACGGGCAGAAAAAAGCGTTAAAGGCGCTCGCCGAAATTTATGCGAAGCATTCGCTCGATTCCGATTATCCCGTTTACTTTTTGCAGACGGATACGGATGCGCCCGCGCTCGAAGTCATGCGCGCGACGGGGAACGAAGGCGCGGAGAAATTCCGTATCTGCTGCGCCGTGGGAACGCATATCGGGCCGAATGCGGCGGGCATGGTGTTCGTTGTAAAGAAATAAACTGCCATGACGGAAAATATGATTCACGAAAGATTTATAAAACGCTGTTACGAGCTTGCGGTAAGCGCGGGAAAAAAGGGATTTCATACCTTCGGCGCGTTGCTCGTTCATGACGGAAAAATTTTGGAAAGCGCGGAAAATACTTCCGATGAGAACATAGGGCTGTTCGGACATGCGGAATTCAACCTCGTGCACAAGTGTGCGAATAAGTATCCGGACGAAACATTCCGCCGCAGCGTGCTGTATACGAGCTGCGCCCCCTGCGAGCGCTGTCTTGCGGCGATCGTATCGTTGGGGATAAGGACGGTCGTCTACGGCGTATCGTATCAAGCTTTTTCGCGTTTGACGCCGTTCGATTACGCGCCGACCGATTACGAGGGCTTGCTCGCAAAACTGAATCTTCCGATTGAGCTGATCGGCCCCGTGGCGGAAGAAGAGGGTATGCGCGTATTCGAGCATTGGGGCGGAGCTTTCCGTCCGCTCGAAGAGCTGATTGCGGAGATGGACGAAATCAAGAAAGAGCACACAAAACGATAAAATATAGCCCGCGCGCTTCTTTTGAAGCGTGCGGGCTTTCATATGTATGATACCGTTATCCGACCTGTTTCAATTCCCCGGTCTCAAGGGAATAAGAGTATGTAGCCGTTTTATCGCCGAAGTTTTCGTTGGCAACCCAAAGCGCCGTCTTGTCGGTCAGGTTGTAAACGACGCTGTGCACGGTTACGCCGCCGCCCCCGTTCCACGTTCTTCTGCCCACCTCTTTCAGAATCTGCATGGCGGCTTGCTCGTTTTCCACAACGCCGTCCGTTGCCTGCAAGCGCGACTGAATGTGGTTGTAGCGGTCGAGACCCGCCATTTCGCTTTCGTCAACGCCGTCGTAATATCCGTCGCTTATAATGAAGTTGGTTATCCATTGATACTGCACTTCGGCATTGCCGCGGATTTCGTTATAACGCGGGTCGGTGTTGTATATTACATTGAGCTTGCGCGCCGCGCCGTCGTTATCGGTTGCGTCCGTTCCGTTTTCGGGCACCCATTCGAGAATGGCGCTCTTGCCCGTCGCGTCGGCAATCATGTAATGGAAGGAAGTATTCGCCGAATCGTGCAGGTTATAGCTTTGAATGAGCTCCACCGCTTTGTCTACGCTGTCGGCATAGTCGAGCACCATGCGCAGCATGGTCGTAGACGTGATGTCCTTTTTTGCGGGGTCGTTCTGGTTGGTCGCAACGGCGTTTGCCTCCTCTAAATTTCCTTGATAGGACATATAGATGCCGCAGCTCACACCCTTCTCGTTGATGCCGTCGAGTGGCGCGAAGGGCGCCGCAAGGCAGGTGATTTTGTTCATCAAGCCTTCCACGTCTTTGTCGATATCCATTCCCACGTAGTTGAGGTCTACCGTGGAGAAAGATTTATACCTTCCGCCGCCGGGGTTGCAAAGGGTGATGCAGACGTTGGTCTTGTCGAAATCGTAATTTCTTCCGAAGAGCCGCTTTCCGTCCGCGGTGCTTGCCGTAAAGGAGGAGCAGGCGATGTCGCTTTCGCTGATCGTCATGTCGATAAGTCCTTTCGTGATATTGCCTGTGATGAAGTTGATGAGCTCCTTGTCGCTCTTTGCTCCGCCGTTTTTGAGGAAGGCGTCAAAATAAAATCCGCCCTTTACGTCCATGCGGTAAACTGCGCCTTCTTTGTTTTCGTCGTTCCGATCGCGCAGCTTGGTAAAGCTGGATACGGTGGAAATTTCGTCGTTCCATACGGCGACGAAAGTGATGCCGAGCGCGGCGACGATCGCAAGAATCGCAGCGAGCGCGATGATGAGAATGCGCAGCCACAGGCGGCGCTTTTTGGGCGCAGGTTGAATTTCCTGCGGCGCAAGCGTTTCTTCCATGATAGTTATTCTCCTTTTATTTTGGTTTGCTGTTCGGAAAGCGGGTCGGCGGCGGTAACCTTTTCGGAAATACGAACGAACGCGCGCGCGTCTTCTTCGCCGATGATGCGCTCGATTTCCCGCGCAAGCGCTAAGGAACGGCTGTGGATTTCCAAAAAGGCGGAAAGTTTTTCTCCGTTGGGTCGCACGAAAGTCGTACGCTTATCCGCTCCGTCGCTGCGAATCAAAAACTCTTTTTTCACGAGCGCGTCGATGGTGCGGTTTACGAGCGATTTCAGCATTCCCGTCTGCTCCACGATTTCGCGGAAGGAAATCACGCCTTCGCCGTCCTCGCGGTACTTGTTGTAGGCGAGCATCATTACGATCGCTTCGTTATAGATCATGCCCTGCGTAATGCGCGTGTTTTTCAGCGCCCCCGTGAGTTTTACCCAGGCAAGGATGAGTTCTTCGTCCAATGCTTCGTCCGTTCGCTGCGTGGTCATACCGTTTTACCGTCCGTCATAATAATTCACTTTGTGAACAACCGTCGAATATTATAACACCGAATTTTTTATATGTCAACGTTTTTTTATATTTTTGCAGGCGGAGTTTGATTTTTGCGCGGGAGTATGGTATACTGTGGTAAAAGGGAGCGTTTTATGAAGTTACCCGAAGACGGCACTATTTTGCTCAGCTTTGTCAATACCAAGCTGAGGGACGAATACGGTTCGCTCGCGGAATTTTGCGAGAATGCGGAAATTTCCTGCGCGGACTTGCAGGAAAGGCTGCGCGCGCTCGGATATGTTTACGACGAAAGGGCAAACCGCTTTATCTGAAAGGTTTGTCCACAGGATTTCCACAATTCCTCATGTGGGATTGTGGATAACTTTTACGGAGGGAGAAAATGTCGCAGCTCGATTTGATGAAATTGTTTGCCAAATACGACGGGGAGATATGTGAAGGAGATTTTACCCCCGAAGAGTTGCGCGAATATCTCGAATATGCGGAAGGCGAGGAAAAACCGCTTTCTCCCGCCGAATGGAAACGGAAATACTTTGAGTATTACGACGACGTAAAAGATAAGTCGCTAAAAAAACAGGATTGGTAAATCGGAAGGTATGGAAAAAACGCGATATAAATATCTTATTTTCGACGCCGACCATACGTTGATCGATTTCGACGCCGACGAACGGCGCGCTTTTTTTGCGGCGTTCGGGGCGGCGGGGATAAAAGCCGATGCGGGCACGGTAGAGGATTGCTGGGAATTCTCTTGGCGCAATTGGGAAGGGCTCGGACTGAACGACGTGCACACCGAACGCATTCAGCGCGAGTATCACGCGCTTTACCGCGAGCACGTCCGCGCGCTCTTCGATTATGCCGACGAAAAATTCGGATTTTCCGGAAAGCGGGAAGAGGCGGAGGCGGAGTTCGTCCGTTCTCTCTGCGTTCCCGCACACTGCGTCGACGGCGCGGAAGAGGTCTTGCGCGTTTTATCGGAAAAGTACGTCATTTGCGCGGCGACGAACGGGCTTTCCGCAATGCAGCGGGGAAGACTTTCTGCTTTATCTCCCTATCTCCGTAATCTGTTCGTATCCGAGGAAATGGGATTTATCAAACCGAACGTCGGTTTTTTTCGCGCCGTAACGGACGAACTCGGCGCAAACGCGGAGGAATGCCTCATGATAGGCGACTCGCTCACGAGCGACGTGGCGGGTGCGCAGGCGGCGGGCATGGACTGCGTATGGTTTAACCGCCGCCAGCAGAGTCTGCCCGAAGGCTTCTTTGTGAAAGCGGAAATTACTCATTTGAAAGATTTATTGAAATTGCTGTAAAAAACGCCCCGCGAAAAAATCCGCGGGGCGCGCTGTATTTCGGAAATGATTTTAAGCGGAACGGGAATTTATTGTTTTGGCGGACAGGCGGTTGCATATCAAATCGAATGCGATGACAATAAAGGGTAAAATGCCGAGCAAAACGCATACCGCCGTTTCTCTTCGGTCAAACCCGTGGGCAATCCAAATGACGCAAACAAATCCCGCAATCAAGCCGAAAATTATATCTGCGGCGAACGCGCAGGTAAAGAGGGCGGAAACGCCCGTGCCCGCATTCGGTTTGCGCAACAATTTTAAGTAAAAAATTCCGTTTGCCGTATAAAACACCGCCGCGCCCGTACACAATATGATTTCCGCAAGGAAAATCAGCCATCGGACAGGAACGATAAAAAAATTCAAAAAAGCCGTCAACGGACCGTCTCCGCCGGACGGCGCGTTTATCAATCCGGAAAAGAATACGCCGAAACAAACGCAATAAGCGAAAAACAGCGCCGCGCAGATAAAGCACGTTATTCCCGATAAGAGAAAATGTTTTTTACCGTTCATAGTAAAAATTATATCACAGCGCAAAATCCCTGTCAAGCGCAGGCAATAAGCAGCCCCGTGCCGCAAATGCGGTACGGGGCTGCTTGTATCAGATACCGTTGTTTTCGGCGGAGCTTTCGGCTTTCTCCGCGGGAATCTTCTTTCCGTCGAGAAAAACGGCGACGCCTTTTTTTCGCATTTTACAAATAAAGTAATACAGTGGGGAGCCGAGCGCGTATACCCACAGCGATTGCGTTACGACAAGGGAAGCAAAGCACGTCCAATAGGCGATCGCGGCGCTGCCGTATCCCATATGGTCGCCGTACAGCACGACGATGATAACGGGCACGAGAAAGGCGTTTACGAGGACGGGGAATATCCCGCCCGCCGCGACTTTTGCGATATGGTTTTTAATGAGCCGCCCCATACCGTAAGTGGCAAACGCGGCGATCAGCGTCGCAACCGGCCCAAGCAGGATATCGTATATGCCGAATTGCGAAATCAGGTTGCCGAGCATACACCCGATAAACAGCGCGGGTATCGCTTCCGCGTAAAAAAGGGGCAGAATGCAAAGCGCTTCCGCAGGGCGGATTTCCAAAAATCCGGAATATCCGATAGCCCCGAAAGAACAGGTAAGCGCAACGTACAGCGCGGCGATAATGCCCGCGCGGCAGATGCGCTTGGTCGTGAAAAAGTCCTTCATGTTCCGTTGTCCCTCGGTTTTTTTATTCGGAAGTGTTAGCCGAAAACCTTCCGTGCAAATTATATTATCACCTTTGAAATCGGAGGTCAAGCGGTTTTTCGCCCCGCAGTAAATTTATGCGGCAACGGTTCAGGAAAGATATTTTGTCGGACGGAAGGCGACGAGCCAAAATAAAAGCCACAGCGCGCACACGCCAGCAAGCGAGAGGGCGGCGCGGAATACAACGACGTTGCCCATGCAGAAAAATAGCAGCAGGTTAAATCCGGTTAAAGCGTAGATACAGGCGAACAGTCCGAAGGCGACGAGCAGAGAACAACAGATCAACGTAGTGATTTTCATAAAAGCAGTATGCGTTTTTATTTCAAAAATATCGGAGGAAAGGGCGCGGAAAAAATTGCTTTTGAAAAACGGTTGACACGGGTTGGGGTAAAGGTTATAATTTTATTACACTGTTATAAAGGGAGCGTACTATGGGAAAAAGACGTTTCATAACTTTGGCTGCGGTTGCGGCGGCGTGCGCTTGCACGCTCTCGCTTGCTGCGTGCGGCGAAACGCCGGCGCCGGAGAAGGGCGATTCGGCGTACGATATTGCGGTAGACAACGGATTTAAGGGAACGGAACAGGAATGGCTGGATTCCATGCGCGGCGTAGACTGGCTTATGGGCAAGGGCGCGCCCGACGGGAAAGGCGCGGCTTCCGCCGAGGGCGCAAAGCAGGGCGATTATTATCTTGATACCGTTACATACGATCTTTATAAAATGAACGCCGGCGTATGGGAGCTGAAAGTCAATCTCAAAGGAGACGGGGGCGTAAGCAAGTGGGACGGCAACCTTTACGGTGTGCACGGACCCGACATCACGGACGAGGAAATGAAGGCGCTCCGCCCCGCATCCTACGTTACGGACGATCTGACTTACGTCGATATTTACGATGCGGACGCGTTCGGTTGGTTCGCGCACCGCGCCGTCATGGAAAAGGATTCCTTCAGCGGTATGACGGTAACGCTCAAATGCGATGTCGATCTGTGCGGCAACATGTGGTTTCCCATCGGAAACGGCGGCCGCGCGGATACGAGGTCTCCCGTGTTCGGCGGGATTTTCGACGGCGGCGGACATACGATTTATAATCTCGACAGCTCCAAATTTTACAATAATATCGGATACGACGCGTCCGTGCAGGAAGGTTCGAAATTCTACGTCGCGTACCAATTCGGCGAGGAGACTGCGCGGATTCCCGTTGTCATGAATCCCGTGGAGGCTCAGGCAAACCGCTTCGACTTCGACTACGGTCTGTTTGGCTGTACCAAGAATGCCGCCGTCAGAAATCTGAAACTTGACGGCGTGCGCATCAATTTGCCCCGAAAAATCGTGCCCAATACCAACTTTGAAATCGAAGGCAACAACGTGGGCGCGCTTATCGGATATGCGCGCGGCATGCTTACGGTAAGCGATTGCGAGGCGGGTACGCTTGCCAAGCTTACATCCAAAAACGACAATTATCTCAACAGCTGCAAATTAAGCGGCGGACTTGTCGGAAGCGCGCACGCGTTTGTCGGAACGAGCTCCGCGCAGGGTCCGTACAGCTCGGTTTTCTTTAAGAATTGCGTCAACTATCTCAACGTAGATAACGGCCGTACGGATATTGCCGGCGGTATCGTCGGGTTTCCCGCTTATTTCTCCGCGCTCAATGTGGAAAATTGCGAAAACCGCGGGGCGGTAACGGGAGCGATTGCGGGCGGAATCATCGGAAGACGGCAGTTTTCCTATAAAACGGAAGCCGCCGTACCCGTCATGATTACCGATTGCAGGAATTACGGCAAGATCACCGGTCAAGTCGCGGGCGGAATTTTAAGCGAACGCCAGACGGGGTTCAACGGCTCGAAGGGCTTCTTCGTCGTAGTCGATTGCGTGAATTACGGCGACGTTGAAGGCATCTATCTCGGGTCGCAGAGCGCTTCCGTCGTCGTCGGCGGCATTGTCGGCGAATTCATCACGCAGAGCGCGAACGGAATTTTCAAGGATTGCATGAATTACGGAAACATTATCGTGAATCTGAAGGATACGGAAAAACCCGCGGGCGTTTATGCGGGCGGCATTATCGGGCAGATTCGGTTCCTTTCCGCAGACGCGGGGTCCTGGACGGGCGCGGTCGCAAATTGCGGCGACGTTACCGTGAACGCAGCGGGGATCGCCGCGGATAAAAAGGACGCCGACGGAATCGTGGGTAAAAAACCCGCTTCTCTGTCGCAGATAAAGGAAGTTTACTTTATCGACACAGGCACCGCGATGATCGACGGCGTCGTGCACGAGCATTCGGAAAATTAACTGAAAACGGCAGCCGCCCCGCGCTTCTTGTAAGCGCGGGGCGGCTTTTCTTTTTTTGGAATCATTACAGAATATTTTCCAATACGAGCTTATCGAAATCGATGCTTTCCATAAAATCGCGCGGGCGGAATATCACGTGGTTGAATTTGGCGTAGTTGAAGGCATGTGCTTTGAGAAGGACGGGCGTCGGTACGTCCAGCTCGGTACAGATGTCTGCGAGATAGCGGAAAAACTGAGAATAGGTAAATTTTTTGTCGCTCTCGTAAACGAACTGCTTTTCGATATGATCTTCCTTCATAATTTTAGCCCAAATGCGAAACATGATTGAATTATATCCTTTTTGCGAAAAAATAGCAAGGGAAATCCGCAGGATAAATCCGATTGACAAAGGAATTCTTTTCGGGTAAAATGGAATAAATATACAGCGGAGGGAACGCGCTATGGAAAAGCTGGAAAAGGACATTCTCGGAATACTGAGCGAAGACTGCCGCTATCCCGCGGAAAAGATCGCCGTCATGCTCGGCGAAACGGAGGCGCGCGTAAAAAGTGCGATCGCTTCCCTCGAAGCGCGGGGCGTCATCGTCAAGTATGCGGCGATCGTCGATTTGGACGGCGAAGAAGAGGAGTGCGTGGAAGCGCTCATCGAGGTGAAGGTAACGCCGCAGAAGGGATTCGGGTTTGACGGTGTTGCCGAACAGATCGCCCAGCACGGCGAGGTGAAGAGCCTGTACCTCATGAGCGGCGCGTACGATTTCGCCGTCATCATCGAGGCAAAGTCGCTCAAAAGCGTATCCCGCTTCGTTTCCGACTGCATTTCCACGTTCGATTGCGTGCTTTCCACGGCGACGCATTTCATTCTCAAAAAATATAAGATAGAGGGCGCTTCGGCGCACGCTTCGGAGGGGGAGCGCAGGCTCTCCGTACAGCCGTGAGGAGTTTTTTGAGCGAGCGCGCTCGTTTGTTGCAGCCGAGCGGAATCCGCAAGTATTTCGACATCGTGGAGAAGATGCCCGACGCCGTGTCGCTCGGTGTCGGCGAGCCTGATTTCGTTACGCCGTGGGACATCCGCAGCGCGGGGATTCGCTCGTTACAGCGCGGCTATACGCAGTATACGGGTAACCGCGGGCTTCCCGATCTGCGCGCGTTTATCTCGCGCTATCTCTTCGAGCGCTTCGGCGCGGAATATCCGCCCGAGCGCGTCATCGTAACCGTGGGCGCGAGCGAGGGAATCGACCTCGTTCTGCGCGCCGTGTGCGGTGCGGGCGACGAGATTCTCGTACCCGATCCCGCATATGTCTCCTACGCGCCCATCATCACGCTGTGCGGCGGAACGCCCGTTTCGGTGGAATGCCGCGCGGAGAGCGGCTTTATCGTTACGCCCGAGGCGCTGGAACGCGCGGTAACGCCCCGCACGAAGGCGATCGTCCTCGCCTATCCCAACAATCCGACGGGCGGCATCATGACGAAGGAGCAGCTTTCGGCAATCGCGCCGATTATCGAAAAGCACGATTTGCTCGTCATATCGGATGAAATTTATGCGGAGCTCACTTACGGCGGCAAGCACTGCTCCGCCGCGACGGTAAAGGGCTTGAAAGGGCGCACCGTCCTTTTGGGCGGCTTTTCCAAGGCGTTCGCCATGACGGGTTGGCGGGTAGGGTTCGCCTGCGCGCCCGAAGAAATCGACGGCGCGATGCTCAAAATCCACCAATACACGGCGCTCTGTGCGCCGCGCGTCTCCCAGCATGCTGCTGCGGCGGCGCTTTCGGGCGGATTCGAGGACGGTTTTTCCGCCGTGGAGAATATGCGCGCCGAATACGACAGGCGGCGCAGATTCCTCGTAAAATCACTCAACGAAATGGGGCTTACCTGTTTCGAGCCGCGCGGGGCGTTCTACGTGTTCCCCTGCGTGAAGAGCACCAATCTCACGGGCGAGCAATTCGCGGGCGAGCTGCTCGAAAGCGAGCACGTCGCCGTCGTCCCCGGCAATGCCTTCGGCGCGTGCGGCGGCGATCATATTCGCTGTTCTTACGCAACGAGCATGGCGAAGCTCACCGAAGCGGTCGAGCGCATGGGCAGGTTTGTCGGGCGCAAGAGCGAAAATTAACGCGCGGAACGAAAAGAGAGTTGACAAAGCGCATAAAGTAGGGTATAATAAGCGGCAGTGAGAGAATACCGTGATTTTCCGAAGACAGGGAAATCACGGTCGTCTTTATATGACATCAACGCGCAAAGGGCGCGGAAAGAGGTAAAAAATGGCAGATCAGTTTTACATGACACAAAAGGGATATGAGGAAGCGGTGGCGCGTCTGAAATATTTACAGACGACTAAGCGCGCCGAAATCGTGGAGCGTATCGCGGAAGCGCGCAGCCACGGCGATCTTTCGGAGAATGCCGAATACGACGCGGCGCGCAGCGAGCAGTCGGCAAACGAGGGTGAAATCGCCGATCTCGATTACAAAGTAAAAAACGCCGTCATCATCGAAGAATCGGACGATAATTCCGTCGTTCATATCGGCTCGGTGGTTACGGTTTACGATAAGGAGCTCGAAGAGCAAACGGTATACACAATCATGGGTACGACGGAAGCGGACGCCGTCAATAACGTCATTTCCAACGAATCTCCCGTCGGCGCGGCGCTTCTGCGCCATAAGCGCGGCGACGTCGTAACCGTCAAGGCGCCCGACTGCGAATACGAGCTTAAAATTCTGAAAATCAACTGAGGCGCGCTATGGAAGAGAACACCGTACTCACGCAGGAACAGGAGGAAGAAAAGCTCGCCGAACAGGCGAGGATCCGCCGCGAAAAGCTTGCAAAGCTCGTTTCGGAGGGGAATAACCCTTACGAAAAGACCAAGTATGCGGTAACGGCGAACTCCGCCTCCGTCAAGGAGCATTTCGAAGAATGGGAAGGCAAGGAGGTTTGCGTCGCGGGCAGGCTCATGTCCCGCCGCGTCATGGGCAAGGCTTCCTTTTCCCATATTTCCGACCGCGACGGGCAGCTGCAGCTTTATATTACCCGTCAGGACGTCGGCGAGGACGTATACGCCGCCTATAAAAAGGATTATGACATCGGCGACATCGTCGGCGTAAGGGGCTACGTATTCAAGACGCAGACGGGCGAGGTATCCGTGCACGCGCAGAGTCTCGAAATGCTCTCCAAGGCGCTTCTGCCCCTTCCCGAAAAGCACAACGGGCTCGTCAATACCGATATGAAGTACCGCCTGCGCCACGTCGATCTCATCATGAACCAGGACGTGCGCGAAACCTTCTTCCGCCGCGCGAAGATCATCAAGGGTATCCGCGATTTTCTCGACGGCAGGGGTTTTATCGAAGCGGACACGCCCATTCTTTTGCCGCTTGAAATCGGAGCGGACGCCCGCCCGTTCAAGACGCACCACAACGCGCTCGATCTGGACATGTATCTCCGAATCGAGACGGAGCTGTATCTGAAACGGCTCATCGTGGGCGGATTCGAGCGCGTGTACGAAATGGGCAGGATCTTCCGCAACGAAGGCATGGACTCCAAGCACAACCCCGAATTCACCACGGTGGAGATATATCAGGCGTACGCCGATTATAACGAGATGATGGACTTCGTCGAGGACATGTACCGCCATATCGCAACCCAAGCGTGCGGCGGGTTGAAGGTTACCTATCAGGGCACGGAGCTGGACTTCGGCAAATGGGAACGCCTTACCATGACGGAAGCGGTGAAAAAATATTCGGGCGTGGATTTTTCGCGGATTTCTTCCGACGAAGAGGCGCGCAAAATCGCCGCCGAAAAGGGCGTGCAGCTCGAAAAGGGCAAGGACGCCAAGGGGCATGTCCTTGCGGCGTTCTTCGACGAATTCGTCGAGGACAAGCTCGTACAGCCCACCTTTATTTACGACTATCCCGTGGAGATCTCGCCGCTTGCAAAGCGCAAGCCGGGCGATCCTTCCATGACGGAACGGTTTGAATATTTCATGATGGGCATGGAAATGGGCAACGCCTTTTCCGAGCTTAACGACCCCATCGACCAGAAGAAGAGAATGACCGAGCAAGCCGAACGCAAGCGCGCGCAGGGCGCGAACGCCGAGGTGGACGAGGACTTTATCGACGCGCTCGAACACGGTATGCCGCCCACGGGCGGGCTGGGGCTGGGCGTAGACCGCCTCGTCATGCTCCTGACCGACAGCGCGAGCATCCGCGACGTGCTTCTCTTCCCCACCATGAAACCCAAAAAATAACGGCGCGGCGCGGACGGAAAACGTTCGCGCCCGTTTCGGAAGGAGTATCTTTTGGACGCGAAAATTACAAAGGACAGGCTCTCTAACCTGCTTTCGTACGATTGGCTTAAAATCGTCGCCGCGATTCTTGGCGCGGTGTGCCTTTTGTCCGTGCTCTTTACGACCATGCGCACGCGCCCGCGCGACAATCAGATTTTCGCCGTGTATGCATATACCGATTTACAGCGCGGTCTGGAAGAAAGTCGCGTCGGCGAGGATATGTTGGAAAAGGGTGTGTTTTCCTACGACATTCTTAAAACGCAGACGGAGAGCTTCAACGGCAATATGTACAGCGGCATGGCGTTCAACGCGCGCCGCGCGGCGGGCGAAGGCACCGTCATGTTCATCTCCGACGTAAGGAAGCCTGCGGAAGAGGGCAAGGAGCCCGTAAAGTCGGCGCTTCAAACACTCGCGGGGGATATGATCGAGAAGGACGCTTCCGGCAACGAGCGGATGGGGCTTTTCCTCGATCCGCAGAAATTCTTTTCCGATTGCGAAAAATATTTGCAGCGGTTTTTCGGCGAAAACTGGCAGACGGGAGCGCTCGACGAAGGGGAAGCGGAAGCGTGCTTCCTTGCGCGCAACGGGCGCGATAAGCGCTATAAAAACGAAGAGAGCATTAAAAAAGGCATAGAGGACGAGAAGGCGCGGCTCAACAAATTGCGCGAAGACCTCATCGCCGTAACCGCCATGTTCGAGAGCGGTAAATTTTCCTTCGTTTCCGTCAAGGGGGAGAACAAGGAGCATGTCTGCGCCGTCAACGTGGGAAAGCTCGGCGGACTGAGCAACGTGTATTATTATACGGAAGAGGACAACGGTACGACCGTCCGCAAGACGGACGCCGTATGCCTGACTATTTTCGATAACGGCGACAGACAGGGCGATTTGAAATACGAAACGGTCTCCTTCTTTCGCTATCTCGGCGATCATTTCAACGGATGAAAGGGTTGGAAAATTGCCGCATCGCGCAAATGCTGCGCAAGCAGAAAAAACACCTTTCCTTTCATACGCCGGGGCACAAGCGCGCGGGCGCGGACATTACCGAACTGAGTTATTCGGATAATCTCGCTTCGCCCCGCGGCGTCATCGCGCAGGCGGAAAGGGAAATTGCGCGCATTCTCGGCGCGGAAAAAAGTTATATTTTAACGGACGGCAGCACGTGCGGCGTGCACGCCATGCTCTACGCGCTGAAAGCGGCGGGGGCAAGCTCCGTCGCATACTCCGCCGCGTCGCACGCGAGCGTGAAAAACGGCTGCCGCATTTTAGGACTTAGGGGCGTCGAGATTCCCGTGTGCGAGAGGGCGGGCATTCCCTTACAGCCGACGGAAGAAGAAATCGAACGGGCGGTAAACGCCGCCGACGCGCTCCTTCTCACTTCGCCCGACTATTACGGAAATTTTCCGCCGCTCGCCTTTGCAAGGGCGGTTTGCGATAAAGCGAAAAAGCCGCTCGTCGTCGACGGCGCGCATGGCGCGCACCTGCATTTTACCGAATACTACGCGGGAAAATACGCGGATATGTGGGTGGACGGCGCGCACAAATCGCTGCCCGCGCTCACGCAGGGCGCGCTCGTTTCCGCCCGCAACGCGGAATGGGCGGAAGAGCTGCGCGAGAGCGTGAAGCTGTTCCGCACCACGTCGCCCTCCTATCCCGTCATGGCAAGCGTGGAATACGCCGTCAAATATCCGCGGAACGAGAAAATCGAGCGGGCGGCGGAAGAGACGAAAATTCTGCTCGGCGCCGAGAAGAACGCCGATTGGAGCAAAATTCTGATTGCGTTCGGCAAGGATACGGACGAAGCGGAAGCTTATTTGCATACGCGCGGCGTGTATCCCGAATTCAACGACGGAAACTATCTCATGTTCTACCTCTCTCCGTGCACGACGACGGGGAATCTGAAAAAACTTGCGCGTCTCGTGAAAAAACTTCCGCGCGGAAATATCGAAGAAACCGCGCCCGTATCGGGAAAAGCGGGGAAGGAGACGGAGCTCGTCTTATTGAAGAACGCGATCGGGCGGACGTGCGCGTGCGACTGCGGGATATTCCCGCCCTGCGTGCCGCTCCTTTCCGCGGGCGAGCTCGTAACGGAGGAGCGCGCCGAACGGCTGGCGCGGGCAAAGAATACCTTCGGTTTGACGGAAGGGAAAATCGCCGTATACACGGAGGAGTAAATGCGGAATCTGTTACGCCTTACAACCGCATACAGGGCAATTTCCGCCGATGCGCTGCGGAAAGAAGCGGCGCATGCCTGCCTCGTCGTTTTTCCCGACGAAAAGTATCTTCGTCCGCTGCTGCGCGAATGCGCCAAGGCGTTCTTTGCGGCAGAGGACGGCTCCCGCGTCGCCGAACTCATCGACAAGGAGAGCTATTCCGATTGTCTGTTCTTTCCCGCCGCGGGCGGCAAATTGACGGCGGACGACGGCGCGCACATCATCGACGAAAGCCTTCTGCGCCCCGTGGAAGGGGATAAAAAGCTGTTCGTGCTGGACGGATTCCACAACGCTTCGGCGATCGTGCAGAATAAGCTGCTCAAAATTCTGGAAGAGCCGCCCCGCGGCGTGCATTTCCTGCTCGGCGCGGCGACGGAATATTCCGTGCTCGCAACCGTGCTCTCCCGCGTGAAGAAATTTGCGGAAAGTCCGTTTTCGGAAGAAGCGGTATTCCAAGCGCTAAACAGGATATATCCCGCGCGCACGGGGTTAAGGGAAGCCGCGGCGGCGTGCGGCGGGATCTTTTCCGCGGCGGAAGCGCTGCTTTCGGGCGGCGGCGAGGATTTCGCGCTCGCCGAGCGTTTGCTCCTCGGGCGGGAGACGGAAAAGCTCAGCCGCGAGATCGGCGACAGGAAGGATAAGAAGGTCTTTTTGTCCGCGCTCCGTCTCGTGCTCCGCGATATGCTGCTCCTGAAAACGGGGCAGGGAAAATACGCCGCGCGCACGGGCGGACAGACGGAAGCGCTTGCGCGGGAATATCCCGCAGGCGCAATCGTATTCGCCATCGAACGGGTGGCGGAAGCGGAAAAACAAGTAACGTTCAACGCCAATTTCGGGCAGTGCGTGGAAACGCTCGCCATCGCAATCGGCAAGGAGAAAATAAAATGGCAAAAGTTGTCGTAATCAAATTCAATAAGGGGTGTAAGCCCTATTATTTCGACGGGGGCGCGCTGGAGCTGGAAAAGGGACAGGGCGTCGTCGTGGAAACGTCGCGCGGCGCGGAATTTGCGACCGTCGTAGACCCCGCGCGCGAGGTGCCCGAAAAGGAGCTGGTTTCTCCCTTGAAGCCCGTGCTCCGCGCGGCGACGGAAAAAGACCTCGAAACGGTGAGGCGGAACGAGGAGCGCCGCCCGCAGGCGATCGAAACATGCAAGGAAAAGATTCGCAAGCGCGGGCTGGATATGAAGCTCATCGACTGTGAATTCACCTTCGACGGCAGCAAAGTCGTATTTTACTTCACGGCGGAAGGCAGGGTGGATTTCCGCGAGCTGGTAAAGGACCTCGCTTCCGTGTTCCATCTCCGTATCGAGTTGAGGCAGGTCGGAATTCGCGACGAAACGAGGATCTTAGGCGGCATCGCGCCCTGCGGGCGGGAATGCTGCTGCGCGGGCTGCATGCCCGATTTCAAAAAGGTCAGTATCAAAATGGCGAAGAATCAGGGGCTTTCGCTCAACCCCGGCAAGATAAGCGGGCTGTGCGGCAGGCTCATGTGCTGCCTTTCCTACGAGAACGAGTACTATGCCGAAGCCTACCGCAAGATGCCGAAAATCGGCAGCACGGTCGGCACGCCCGAAGGCAAGGGCGCGGTCGTATCGGCGAACATGCTCAAAATGGAAGTGCGTGTTAAAATCGAAAAGGACGGCGCGCTTTTATATCGAGATTTCCCGCTCGCCGAAATCAAGTTCAACCGCAATTCCCGGCGCGAGGATGAGGACGACGATAAAAATTCCGAGGAATAAACAAATTTTTTCCGCTTAACCCTTTACGAACGGGAAAAGTTGTGATATAATACGGATAGCTCGTTTTGCGCGGGCGAAGACATCAACACGGAGGTTGAATTATGGCTCACAAGATTACGGACGCTTGCGTATCCTGCGGCGCTTGCGCGGATACTTGCCCCGTCGGAGCAATCGCACCCGGCGATTCGACGTACGTCGTCGATCCCGACGTTTGCATCGACTGCGGCGCTTGCGAGGACGGATGCCCTACGGGAGCAATCACCACCGACTGAGGTCGGGGAAAAGGGAGCGCGGTATCGCGCTCTTTTTTATTTGCGTTGATTATGGAAGTTGTAGAAAGTTTGCTTGTCGGCGGCTATCAGATTATACAGGCTACCGACTATTACCGCTTTACGTCCGATTCCGTTCTGCTTAGCCGCTTTCTCAAAGCCAAAAGGGGGGAAACGGTTGCCGACTTCTGTTCGGGGAGCGGGATCGTCGGGCTGCATTTTTTTGCGGAAAATACGGGTGTGCGGTCGGTTACGCTCTTTGAAATGCAAAAAGAACTTGCCGAAATGAGCGCGCGCACGATAGCGCTTAACGGGCTGGAACGTGTTTTCTCCGTCGAGAACGTGCGCTTGCAGGAAATTCCCGCAAAGTATACGGAAGCCTTTTCGCTCGTTCTGTGTAATCCTCCCTACGAGCGCGGCGGGTTTGAAAACGCCGATCCGAAAAAGGCGCTTTGCCGCAAGGAGATTTCCCTTTCGCTGGAAGAGCTGTGCGCGGCGGCTGCGAAGTGTTTGAAATTCGGCGGGAGATTTGCGCTCGTGCACCGTGCCGACCGCCTTGCCGAAGTGTTCCGCGCGCTTTCCGCGCGCGGTTTAGAACCGAAAAAATTACAGCTCGTCGCGGGGAAAGCGGGGGCGAAGCCGTACCTTGCGCTCGTCGCCGCAGTTAAGGGCGGCAGGGCGGGGCTGGACGTTTTGCCCGTTCTCGTCAACGAAAAACCCGCGCGGGAGGATTTATGATAAGCTTTGTCGCAACCCCCATCGGCAATCTGAAAGACATTACGCTGCGCGCGCTTGAAGCGCTCAAAGAGGCGGACGCCGTGTTCTGCGAGGATACCCGCCACACGTTGAAGCTGCTGACGGCGTACGAAATCAAAAAACCGCTCTATTCCTGCCATAAGTTCAATGAGCGCGAGGCGGCGGAAAAAATCGCCGCGCTCTCCCGCGAGGGAAAAAACGTTTGTATCGTGTCGGACGCGGGCATGCCCGTCGTTTCCGATCCCGGCGGCGCCGTCTGCCGCATTTTGCGCGAAAAGGGCGAGGCGTACACCGTGCTTCCCGGCGCGTGCGCGTTTTTATGCGCGCTCGTTCTTTCTGCTCTCCCTGCGGATCAATTTACATTCGTCGGATTTTTGCCCGACAAGGCAGGGGATAGGCGTGCCGTTTTAGAAGAGTATAAAAATGCGCGGGAAACGCTCGTGTTTCACTGTGCCCCGCAGGATGCGGATAGGAATATCGCGGCGATGTACGAATCGTTCGGCGAGCGCCGTGCCTGCGCCGTGCGTGAAATTACCAAGATCCACGAGGAGAGTACCCCGTTTCTTCTTTCCGAAGGATTGACGGGCGAAAAGCGCGGGGAATACGTGCTCGTCGTCGAAGGCGCGGGGGAGCGGGAAAACAGCTTGAACGCTCTTTCCGTAAAGGAGCACGTCGCCCATTATATGCGCGCGGGGTTAGACAAAAAAGAAGCGTTAAAGCGTGCCGCAAAGGACAGGGGCGTACCCAAAAACGAACTGTATAAAGAAACGCTGGATTTGTAAAATAATATTTCTCAGCGCGCCCGTCGGCTTTTTTACCGCGACGGGCGCGTTTTCTTTTATAAAATTTATAAACTTTAGCATATCGGCCGTTAAATGCTTGACAAATGCTGGGGGGGGGTATAATAGGATTATACTTTTTATAAAAGGAGAAAGGTTATGAAGAAATTGAAACTGTGGCTTGCGGCACTCGTCGCCGTGGTTGTGGGGATGTGCGCGCTGGCGGCGTGCGGGAGCTCGCAAGCGGGCGTTTACAAACTTTCGTCCATGACGATGAACGGAACGACTGTTACGGCGGGCGAAGAGTTTCAGGGCGTAACCATATCGCCCGATGCCGTTACCATCGAATTGAAGGAGGACGGCACGGCGGAAATGAAGATGAACTTGTTTGGAATGAACCAAACCGTTTCGGGAACATGGAAGCAAAACGCCGACGATAACAAGAAAATCGATATAACGGTGGACGGGGAGACGCAGACCTGCGAGTGCGACGGAAACACGCTTAAATTCGAACAGGAAGGCACGGTAATGACCATGAAAAAATAAGAATGCGGGGAAACGGGATTCCGTTTCCCCCTTATTGTATAACGAAAACCACGCGATAGTCGCGTGGTTCAAAAGAGGTTAACCGA
>CAJUJO010000028.1 GCA_910586675.1 uncultured Christensenellaceae bacterium
CCGACGTTCTTTGATGATGACGAAGATTAACACAAGCAACTAAACCAAGACAAGACAAGAGAATTAGGCGTGGCTTCACGCCACGCCTAATTCTCTTCCACCCCGCGTCTTACCGTTTATTCCCTATGGGAATTACAGTAATCCTCTCCGTTTTTTTGCTGCGTTTGATAACTTATCCGACGACGCGGTATTCCACCGTTGCGCACTCCCCTTTGTCGAACACGAGCCGAAAATCGTTTTTCGTATACCCCTGCGGCACATACTTATCCTTGATATGAAGGGTATAAATATCGCCCTCGCCCGTTACCTCGTACGCGACGGAATTTTTGTAAAAATCGATAATATCCTGCTTGGTTGCCGTAATTTCGTACGGCGTATCGGCGTCAATTGCCTCCCAATACATGCCCTCCTGAACGCCGATTCCCTTGATGATCTGCCACGGAATAACCGCGTCGTAAAATTTGTTTCCTTCTTTCACTCTTCCGTAGCCGTCTTGAAAGGTGTAAGAATATAAAGTTTCGTTCTTTCCGGTATTCGTTAAATAATAGTAGTATCTTTCACCCGCGTTGTTGGTCTTTTCAAGGAAGAGGTGCTCCCCGAAGACTTCCGTTTTCAGCGTGCCGCCGTTTCTTTCCGCGCCGTCGATTGCCGACTTCAACTCGGCGGAATCTTTATCGATAGAAAAATGACAGATACTCCCCGCGAATTCGTAGCGTTCCACATGAATTTTTATTTCCAATTTATCGCCGAATACGTTTGATGCTTCTATCTTTTCGGAACTTTTCAGATTACCGCCCGCTTTGATGGTCAGAGCCCATATGCCGAATCCGAGCCCGGCAAACACGCAAGCGCCGACAAAAATGCTTAACGCAATCAGGATAATCGTTTCTTTTTTCTTCGTCATGATTTTCTCCTTTTTTCACAGGCATTTTATAATTTCTAATATGATTATATCAGAAAAAATCATATTGTCAATATAGTTCGTAAAAAAAGCGGCTCGTATCCGAGCCGCTTTTAATATATTTTCTTTCCGCCGATGCGTATCACGACGCGAATCCCCTCCCCTTCGGTATAGTCGCGGCTTTCGCACACGGCGTCCACAAGGAAGAGCCCGCGCCCGCATTCGGCATCCACTCCCGAACAGGCGCTTTTCTCGGGCGGGCGGAAGTCCTGCGCGCCGCGCACGCTGATACGGATGACGTCGCCCTCCTTCGCGGCGCAGAAATACGCCTTTCCGCCGCCGTGCTGCAAGACGTTGCTCAGAAGCTCGTCGGCGACGAGCTTGCAGTCGAACAGCTCCTGTTCGGGCACGTCCTCCGCCGCAAAACCCGCGCACATTTCGTGAAGCGCCCTTTTGAGCGCGTTGTAATCTTCGATCACGAATTTCATCCTATTCCGCCATGCTCTTTTTCAGGTTCTCTCTCAGCTTGTCCAGAATTTTACGTTCCATGCGCGAAACGTACATCTGCGAAACGCCCAACCGCCTCGCCGTTTCCGTTTGGGAAAGCTCTTCGTCGAAGCGGCAATCAACGATTTTCCGCTCCACTTCCGAAAGCCCTTTGAGCGCCGAACGCACGGCGTCGTGCCGTTCCAGGCTCTCGAAGGCGTCGCCGCCGTCGGAGAGCACGTCGTAAAAGCTCATACCCTCTTCGCCCGAATCCACGGGGCGGTCGAGGGAAACGACCCCGCCCGCTTCCGCCGCACGCACGATTTCTTCCTCGGTAACGCCGAGACGAAGCGCCAACTGTTTCGCCGTGGGACTTTTTCCCGTCTCCGTCAATATCTCGTCGGAAGCCCGCTTGATGTTCACGCGCAGCTCGGCGACCCGCCGCGGCAGGTGCACGAGGCGCGAACGATCGCGGAAGTAATTCTTGATTTCTCCCGTTATGGTGGGCGTAATGAAGGTGGAAAACTGCAAGCCCTTGCTCTCGTCGAAGCGCTCCACGCCCTTGATGAGCGCGAGCGAAGCGACCTGATACAAATCGTCGTACTCCACGCCCCGCCCGACAAACTTTTTTGCCAGAACGGAAGCGACGTAGAGATATTTTTCGACGATTTGGTTGCGGTATGTAACGTCGCCCGTCTCGCGGTATTTTCGGAAAAGTTCGCTGTCCTGCATAATCAGACGGCAAAGCGGAAGCAAACTCCGCTCACACCGTTATCTCCCCGTTCCATAGTCAGATTTTCGACGAGCGCGCCCAAAAGCGCGCAGGAAATTTCGTCCTCGGGGGAGCTCTCCGCCCCGCCTTCCGCCGCCTCGCCTGCGATTCGGACGGAAAGTCCGTCTCCCCTTCGAAAGGAAATCCGCGCGCGGGAATAGCCTGCGCGCATGATGAGGAGCAAGCTCTCCGTAACGCACACCTTGCAGTCCTCGCTGTCGTCTAAATTAAGCCCCGCGAGGGAGCAAGCCCCCCCGGTTGCAAGGCGCACCGTCGTCATATAATCGCTTTTCAGCGGAATAATCAATTCAAGCAGCTCGTCCATCACGCAATCTCCATAATCGTATCAAGCGCGCAGATCACGAACAGCTTTTTGATGCGCGGCTGCATATTGACGAGCTTCATATTCTTCCCGTCCGTCTTGACCCGTTTTAAGATCTTCACGAAGGTGCCGAGCGTCGTCGAATCGATAAATTCGAGCGCCGCGCAGTCGAACGTGAGATTGTAAGGAGAAGCCCCGTAAGCGCTTATGACCTCGCCGAAAAATTCGTCCGCATTTTTGGAATCGATTTCACCCGAGAGCGCTATCACAAGCTCAGGCGAACGGGAAAGGACGTTCACTTCCTGCATTTGTTACCTCCGCCGCAAGAACGGCAAAATTACTTTTCTTTTATTGTAACACCTTTTGCCCCGCAATGAAACGGTTTTCGGCAAAAAATTACTTATTTTGCAAACTTTTTCCGTCCGTAATTAGATCTTCGCTCCAATCCATCAAACCGAAATCGCGGATAATCGCCGAAAGCCCTAACGGACAGCGCTCGGGAAGATATTTCAGGGCGCGCAAATTGCCGCCGCTCAACCGTTCGGAAGAATCCGAAATGAGAAGCAATCGCGGCAGTTCCGAACATTCCCGCGCGATAGAGCGGAGCTCGCGCGTCATCTCCCCGCGCGTCCTCTCGAGCGCGAGCGCGCGGCGGGCGTACTCCTCGGCGGTCGGGATCTCCGCGGCGGCGTACTGAACCGCCGTGCACCGCCCTTTATAGTCGGGCAGATAAAATTTCCTCGGTTTTCCGCGCAGATAAAAGGCGGAATACAGCGCGGAAAGCTCCGAATATGCGCGCCACTCGGGGAAGGGCTCCCCCGCTTCCTCGTAAAAATCGGAAAGCACGGCGCACTCCCCCGACAATACGCCGAAATTTTCGCACCTGCGCACGACGGCGTTGGCGCGCACGATCTGCTCCGCCGTAAGGCGCGCGGAAAGGCGGCTGCAAGCCCCGTACGCCCTTTCGTAAGCTTCTCCCAGCCCCGCGCGGCGAAAGACGTTGAGGGCGCGCATTTCAAAGAGCGCGAGGCGGGAAAGCGCCAAACGCGCATGCGCGCGGGAAAGCGAACGCGGGAAAAGGGACGCATCGCAATAAACTTCCGCTTGCGCAAGCGGATATTCCATTTCCGTTTCTCCGACGCGCACGGCGCCCCGCACTTCGTACGCGCCGCGCAGAGTATAATCGGCAGGGACGAGCACGCAGGCAATACCGCGCACGCCCGCAAAAAAGCGCGCCGCACGGAGCACGCCTCGCTCCCCCGCGGCGACCACGCATGAAATTCCGTCGGGCATAGAAAAGAGAGGCAGACAGTCCTCCCCCTCTGAAACGACGGAAAGCGCGCGCGGATTGCAGGCAAAGGGCGCGAGAAGCGCGTGCTCCCGTCCGCCCGAAAACAATAAGATTTTCCCGGATGGATAGCGCGCAAACGCGCGATTTACCCCTTCTTCCGCAGAGCAGAAAAAGAGCCCGCCGCCCTCGTTCCGCGCAATTTCGCCCGTTTCGGCGTTTATCTTCGGTACGGTGTAAGCGGCAAGCTCCATTCGGCTGCCCTCCGTTATGAAAGTATTTTTTTGAGTTTTTGAAGGAGAAAATCGTTCTCTTCGCGCGTGCCCACCGTAATGCGGCAAAAATCCCGCAAGAGAGGCTTATTCCAGAAGCGGACGAGCACACCCTCCTCTTTCAGTCGGCGGTAAATTTCCTCGCCCGATTTTTTCCCGCGCCCCGCAAACAAAAAGTTCGCCTTGCTTTCGGGAACGGTAAATCCGAGCGCCAGAAGCTCCGCACGCACGCGTTCCCGTTCGGCGACAACGAGCGCGACCGTCTTATCGTGATACATTCGATCGCGCAGCGCGCACGCGCATACGGCTTGACACAAGCTATCCACGGGATAGGAATTCATACAGTCCTTCATGCGGCGAAGCCCTTCTGCGAGCTTAACGCTCCCGAGCGCATAACCGCAGCGAATCCCCGCGAGGGAATAGCTCTTGGAAAAGGTCTTCATGACGAGCAGATTTTCATACTTTCCGACGAGAGACGCGCAGCTCTCGCCGTAAAAATCCATATACGCTTCGTCGGCGACGACAAGTTTTTCGGGCACGGACGCGATAAAGCGTTCCATCTCCGCAAGCGGCACTCCCGCGCCGGTGGGCGCGTTGGGGTTTGCGATATAATAGCCCGCGCAATCGCGGCGCGCCATACCCTGCAAGTCCATCGAAAAATCGGCTTTCAAGGGCGCGATATTTACGGGCACGCCGAAAAAATTCGCGTAAACCTCGTAAAAAGAATAGGTAATATCGGCAAAGCATACCGGGCGGGTGCCGTCGAAAAACGCCGCAAATGAGAGGAAAAGGACTTCATCCGATCCGTTCCCGCAGAAAACGTTTTCCTTCCCCACCCCTTCCGTAAGGGCAATCTGCTCCCGCAGGGCGTCGGCTTCGGGCGAAGGGTATAATTTCAGCGCGGCAGGGTCGTACGCGCGCAGCAGCTCCCCCACGCGCGGCGAGGGCGGATACGGATTTTCGTTGGTGTTCAGTTTGACGTAACGCTTGTCCGCAAGCTGCTCCCCTGCGGTATAGGGGGAAAGCGTGCGCGCCTTTTCGCTTAAAAAATTCATGTTTTTCCTTTGATCAAATCGCAAGAGCAACCGCGTCGGCAATGTAACCCGCCGCAACGCCGGTGAGAAACAGCGCGGCGACGATGAGCAAATTTCGTTTCCACTCCTTTGTATTGCGGAAGAGGACGATGTATCCAAGCCCCGCGTTTACGGTGAGCCCCGCGAGCAGACTCCCGAAGGTGATCCCGCCCATGACGTACGTTTCGGCAATCACCACGCTGGAAGCGCAGTTTGGAATCAATCCCACGAGCGCGGAAATGAGCGGCTGGTACCACTGCCCCGCCTGCAAAAACGCCGTAACGTTTTCCTCGCCCGCAAAGTAAAAGAGCGTTCCGAAGGCGAAATTAACGAGGAGCACGAACGCCGAAACCTGCAATGCATGCAGGAGCGGCGAAACGAGATAGAGATTGATTTTTCCGTTATGTTTATGTTCGCACGCGCTCAGCTCCCCAGCTTCTCCCTCGTGCGCGTCCCCATGCATATGTTCGTGCGCGCAACCGTGTTCGTGCGGCTCGGACGGTTCGGAAAGCGGAGACTTCCTTCCGCGCCTTCCGAAAATCGCATCCGCCGCATATCCTACCCCGACGCCCAAAACGAGCTTACTCAAAAGGAGCGCGCTTATCGCCGTAAGCTTCTGCAACCAGGGCATTGCCGCGGGAATCAAAATAAGAATTGCTTCGTCGCTGGTGGCAATAAATACGGCAAGCAGCGTGCCGAGCGTAAGATAGCGCTTTTCATACAACTTCGCCGCCATTACGGAAAACCCGCAAAGGGGCACCAGCCCCGTCGCCCCGCCGACGAGCGGCGCGCATTTACCGCTCAAAACGCCGTTGGGCTTTCCGATTGCCGTCATGTGTTCGAGGAACTCGATAAGGATATACAGCGCAAACAGAAAAGGAAACAATTTCAACGTATCGAGAAACGCATCCAATACGACGTCCCACATATGCGATTGTCCTCCTTTTCCGTAAGATTAAAACCGATTTTCGCACGAAGTCCGATGACTTAATATGATAGACCTTTTCGGCAGATTTGTCAATGATTTGCGGCGTAGCGACGAAAAAAAGCGCTTATTTGAAATAAGCGCTTTTGTAAAAACTCTCATCAGTTCTTTTTCGTGTTCGTAGGCTTCTTCGCCGCAGGCTTTGCAGCGGGCTTTGCCGCAGCCGGTTTCTTTTCCGCAGGCTTTGCAGCGGGTTTTGCCGCAGCCGGTTTCTTTTCCGCAGGTTTCGCCGCGGGTTTGCTCGCCGCAGATTTTGCTGCCGCAGGTTTGCTTGCAGCCGGTTTCTTCGCAGCGGGCTTCGGTGCGGTTTTCTTTTCCGCAGGCTTTTCCTCGACGGGAGCAGTCGTTTCCGCGGGCTTCTCTTCCACGGGAGCGGGCGTTTCCGCAGGAACCTCGGCAGGCTTTTCCTCAACTGCAGGAGCAGGAATTTCCGCGGGCTTCTCCTCGACGGGAGCGGGCGTTTCCGCAGGAACTTCCGTAGGCGTTTCTGCGGGCGCTTCTGCGATCGCTACGGGGGGCTCTTCGGAAGAACCGTTTGCCGCGCCTTCCGCCAAAGCCTTCTTCTTCGCCATCTTCTCGTCGCGCTTCGCCTGTTTCTTCATTTCTTTTGTAATGACTCTCGCCGCGTCGATCTGCGCCTTCATTTCCTGAGGCGTAGGAGGTACGAACGCCGCGCCTTCCGCGTTCTCGGGAATGACGTCGTAATGCTCGTCGCGCTCCAACATGGTCGCTTCGGTGTAACCGTCGAACAGGTGGATGTGCTTTGCGTCGAACGCAAGCTCGACCACTTCGCCGAGATTGACGACGGCGCGGGAAGAAATCTTTGCAATCATCTGCGCCGCGTTGTCTACGACGGAGTTTTTATCGCTCTCGAAGTCGAGGTCGCAGTAAATCTGCGTTTCGGCGCCGAGTTTTTCGATAACGTCGATCTTCGCCTTGACGATGGTATCGGGCGAGTTGGAAATAAACAAATCGTCCTCGTGAATGTCCTCGGGGCGGACGCCGAGCGTAACCGCTTTGCCCGTGTTGAGGTATTCGTTCACGTTCTTGATTTTCGAAACCATAGACTTGGGCAGAAGGATCTTGTTTCCGCCGATAAAGTTCACGTAAACTTTGCCCTTTTCTTCCGTCAAGGTCGCGTTCTTGAAGAAGTTCATCTGCGGCGTTCCGATAAAGCCCGCAACGAACAGGTTGATGGGATAATCGTAAAGGTTCTGGGGCGTATCCACCTGCTGCATGAAACCGTCCTTCATAACGACGATACGCGTACCCATCGTCATTGCTTCGATCTGGTCGTGCGTAACGTAAATGAAGGTGGTCGCAAGGCGCGCGTGGAGTTTGGAAATTTCCGTTCTCATCTGCGCGCGGAGCTTCGCGTCGAGGTTGGACAGAGGCTCGTCGAGCAGGAATACCTTGGGCTCGCGGACGATGGTACGGCCGAGCGCAACGCGCTGGCGCTGACCGCCGGAAAGAGCCTTGGGCTTACGGGAAAGGTAATCGGTAATGCCGAGGAGCTCGGCAGCCGCTTTCACCTTTTCGTCGATGACTTCCTTGGGTACCTTGCGGAGCTTCAAGCCGAACGCCATGTTGTCGTAAACGGACATGTGGGGATAAAGCGCGTAGTTCTGGAACACCATCGCGATATCTCTGTCCTTGGGAACGACGTCGTTGACAAGCTTACCGTCGATATAGAGTTCGCCGGAAGAAATTTCTTCGAGACCTGCGATCATGCGGAGCGTCGTAGACTTTCCGCAGCCGGAGGGACCGACGAATACGACGAATTCTTTATCCCGGATTTCGAGGCAGAAATCGAACACCGCCTGGTTTCCGCCGGGATATACTTTGTTGATGCCTTTCAGTAAAAGACTGGACATAATTTCCTCCCTATACGTTGTATCGTATTATGCTAATATTTTACACCATTTTAAGGAAAAACTCAATAGGCAAATAGAACAAAGATACCCGCCCATATTGTATATTTTGCCCAAAGGAAAATTTTGTTACAGAAGAGTAGAAAACCGCCCTCTCCGCGTACGGAGAGGGCGGTTTATTTAGATGTTAGGATTTATCATAAGAATAAGCCGCAGGATCCTCGATACTCGCCTCGGAAGGTACTGCTCCGTATACATACAAAGTATTTCCATAAATCAAAAGCGTACATTGTGATTGTCCGAACGGATTGCTCGACGAGAAATCCCAAGCCTTGTCTCCGTCATAAGACGTAGCCGCTGTTCCCGTGTAGGTCGTACCGTTCACAACAAGTTTACCTGTTTCGTTGTCAAATTGCAACGTATTAACCGAAGTAGACCCCATAGAAAGGTTATAAGTCGGCATTACGGGAGTCGTACCCCCCCCCGAAGTAAAGGTTCCGTTTGCAATCGGTTCATCATTTTTATCGCAAAGCGTCAAAGTATTTCCGTCTGCACTGATTGCCAAATAAAAATTCTTCTTGCTCAATTTACTTGCATGCGCAAGGCTGACGCTGTAATATTTATCCGTTCCGCTCGGCTTATAAGAACTATTTGATTCATCAGTTAAATCCGATGTTAAGGCAGTTCCCTGCGTGCAATCATACGTAACCGTCATTGCGGCTGTATCTATCGTAAAACTTGTATACGTACAACGTGCTCCTAACATGCCCGTAGTTGTATACGTGCAATTCCCGACATACGTTTTGGGAGCAGCAGGCGCGGGTTTATCCTTAAACGTTGCGGTAATGGAAGCGTCGGCGGTCATGTTTGCAGCAGGGTCGAACTCCGTCGTCGTTCCTGCAAGCACCCATTTGTCAAACTCTTTCGTGCTGTCGGGCGCGGCGGGAACGGCAATGCTCAAAGGAGCTTTTCCCTTCTCTACAAGTTGCGAAAGCTTGCCGTCTACCGTAAGCGTAAGCACGTCGCTGCCTTCTTCGAATACGTGCTCCGTAAATATGAACAAACCTTTCTTTTGGTCGATTTGATAGCCCTGCAAGTTACCATTATTTAACGTAAGGATATAGTTGGAAGTGTTAAACGACATATCCATAATTAACAGATAGTTGCCTACAAGGATATATTCTACCTGCGTATCGTTGCCGTAAATCGCAGTACCGTCGTCGTTAATAAGCCACATCATTTGTACCGCAGGCTCTCCCTCTTGTGCAGCGGGAACCTCTGTCGTATAGCGCCCTGCAAAGTCCGCGCCTTCGGCGAGCACGTAATCCGCCGTCTTGGCAAGCACAACCTTTTCGTTGGTTGCCACCATCTTGTTGGTCTCTGCGTCATACTCGCAAACCGTAAGCGTAAGCTCTTCGGTCGCGCTGTTGTAATCGACCGCGTAAGTAACTCCCGCAGTCATATCTTGCACAACCCATCCGAAATCATCGTTGACGCCGATGATTGTAAAGGATTTCCCGTTGGTTACGGCTGTATAGACAC
Organism: uncultured Christensenellaceae bacterium; assembly: GCA_910586675.1. Taxonomy (GTDB): domain Bacteria; phylum Bacillota; class Clostridia; order Christensenellales; family Borkfalkiaceae; genus Gallimonas. Next base: position 9,513 of record CAJUJO010000028.1, read on the forward strand.
CGCCTACGCCGAAGCCGGTAAATTCCACGTCGGAGACGGTAAGCGTCATGCCATCACCTGCGTATACGCCGACCATATCGGCAATTCCGTAGGTCGTCAGCTTCCAGAGCGCGGTAAACGTAACCGCTTTTGCGGGCATGGTGTATTCCGCACCCGCCGCGTAAACGGTTTCCCCGTCCGACCAGCCTACGAACGCATAGCCCTCGTTCGCAAGATTCCCGACCGCGGGAAGCTCGAATTTCGCGCCCTCCGCCTTCCGCACCGCTTCGGGCAAATCGCCCGTAACCTCGCCTTCGCCCTTCGCGTACGTTACCGCGTATTCCGTAGGCCCGTCCGCCTTCCAAACGGCTTTGAACTCCACGTTCGCCGCGGGCATGGTGAACTCCGCGCCCGCCTGATAGGTCGTCTCGTTGTAACGCCAGCCGTCGAAGGTAAAGCCTTCGTACGTAAACGGATTGGAAGCAAGCGTAAACTTATCCCCTTCCGCCTTCTGCGCCGCCGCAGGAGCCGTTCCCGTCGCGTCCGCCGCATTGGAAACATACGTTACCGAATACGTAACGGGCGTCGTTTGTCCGTCGTCGCAAGCAAACAGCGCGAAAGCCGCCGCTGCCGTAACGAGAACTGCCGTAAACGCTTTTGCAATGTTGCGTTTCATATTAGTTACCTCCCAAAAATTCCGCCTATCGGCGTTTTTTACATTTCATTTGCGGTTTTATCAGCCCGCCGACTGCATGACGATGGTACAGCTTCCGCCTTCGATATCGAGCGTAACCAGATACGTTCCGTTGTAAGGGCTCGGCTCGTAAACGACAGTGCCGCTCTCTTCGTCGAAGCGCTCCGTCTGAACGTCTACGGTGAACAGATAACTGCCGTCCGTCCGCTTTTCGTAAGTGCTTTCCACCTCCTCCGAAACGCCCGCCGTATCGCGGAACATAATGCGGAGGTCGGTTACGTTTTTATCCCCATCAAGATAGACGAGCACCGAATTACCCGAAGCCGCCGTAAGCCTTTTTACTTCGATCCCGGGCGCATATTCATAGGTGAAGGTATCGCCCGAAAGGGTGAAAGTTACCAGATAGCGCGTATTCTTAAAACTAACCGTCGCCGTATACACGTTCTCGCTCTGTTTTGCGCATAACCAGGCATAAGCGCTTCCGATAATCTCGTTCCCGTCCACGTTGCGAAGCCTGCCGCTGCCGTAAGCCGAGGTTTCGTTCATGACGAGAGTGAGCGTACTGCCGTCGCCCGCCGTAAAGGTACGCGTTACCGGCTTGAACTTACGCGTTGCGGTAAACGAGCCGTCCTTTTCGAGATAGACGGTATACACGTATCCGACGAAGTCGAAGGTAACGGCGTTCGTGCCGACGTTCAGTTGCACGTCGTTTCCGTTATACTTAGCGGGAATACGGTAAGACATGGAATCCCCTGTCGTTCCGCCCGCCGTAAGCAAAAGCGTGTTTTCGCCGTCCGAATATTCGAGCGCCGTTCCTTCCTTCACGAATACGCGTTCGACGCCGTCGTATTCGAGCGTAACCGTGCCGCCTTGTATACTTCCTTCCGTTACCGTAAAATTCATCGTGCTCCTGTCGTACGCGTAGAAGACGATCTTTTCCCCTTCCGTCTCGTACAGCATGATCTCGAGCCCGAAAAGTACCGCTCTGCCGTCGAGCACGAGCGTTTGCAGCGAAACTTTATCGTAATACGTTCCCACTTCCGCACCCGGCGTCATAAAGAGACGGGTATTGTATGCGCTCCAACTCGGGTCGGCATAGCACTTCTTCGCCGTTTCCGAATCGGGAATTTTAATGCGGTATTTGCTTACGCCGTCGAACACGCCGCCGCCCATGGAAGGGGGCGTCGTCCCCGCAAGGGAGAGGATAAGCGTTTTGGCGTTCGCTTCCTCCTCGTAGTATGCGCATTCGTAGAAGGCGCCCGCCCCGATTTGCGCGGCGTTGGCGCCGAGCGCGACGGAAACAAGATTCTCGCAGACGGAGAAGGCGCTTTCCCCGATCGTCTCGACCACGGGAAGCTCGATTTCAGTGAGGGCTAAGCAGCGCAAAAACGCTTCATTGCCGATTTCCCGTACGTTGGTAAGCGTTACGCTTTCCAATCCCGAACAATAAGCGAACGCCTGCGCGCCGATGACTTCTACCTGATTGAAATCCACGCTCTTCAAATAGTCCGCGCCCATAAATACTTTATCGGCGATTTGCGTGATTCCGTCGGGAATTTTAATATTCACCGCATCCGATTTCCTGTTATAGCGGACGAGCACGCCGCCCTCCGTTTGGAATTCGGGCACGTTGGCGATTTCCGCCGCACTCGTGATATATTGCGCGTAGACGCTCCACCCCGCCGCCGCGCGATAAGCATCCTCGCAGCCGTCGGGCACAATGATGCGGAAGCCGCCGCCCGGCCAATCGAACGCTTTATCCCCGAGCGTCGCGGGCGTAGTCGCCGCAACGGTTACCGTGCGCAGCGTATACGCGTTTTCGAACGCGCGCGTGCCGATCTTCGTTATGCTTGCAGGAAGAAATACCGAATAAACGGTGGTTTCCAGATACAGATAGTTAAACACGCCGTCCGCAATCTCGGTAACGGTATCGGGAATTTCGATGATGCCCGAAGTTCCCGCATAGCGGACGAGCACCGTTCCGTCTACGACGAAACCGGTATCGTTCTGCGTGAACGTGCGCGCCGCCCAGTTCATGACGAAGTAAACGGTGGAAACGGGAGCGTCATCCTCGCCGTAAACGGTAAACGTTACGAGCGTTTCGCTCGCCACGTAAAGTCCGCTCATTTCCGTGCCGTCCGCCGCCGTATATTCCGCCCCGCCGTAACCGTCGAGGTAGAGCTTTGCGCCGTTTTCCGAAGAACGGTAATCGCCCTCGCGCGCCGCGTCGTATTCGATATATACGGTTACGTCCGAGCCGCTCCCCGTAATGCGGTTCAATACGAATTTGAAGTCCTCGAAACCGGAAGTCTCAGAAAGGAACTCCCATTCCCCGAACACACCGGTATAATTCGCCGTGCCTTTGTACGTTCCTTCGGCGACGAGCTCCGTCCGATCGGCTTCGGCGTCGTGCGAAAGAAGCACTGCGTCGCCGTATCCGTTCAGATCAAGGCGGTAGCTAAGGATCTCACCGTTATCGTAACAGAAGAAAGAGCCGCTCTCTTCCCCCTGCATCAGAAAGGCGCCGTCCATATTTTCGCCTACGTCCGACGTTTCCCGAAGCAGAAAGTAGAACCCTTCGCCCGTGGGTTTTCCCGTTGAAACGTCAAGAATTTCAAACGCGTAGTCGCCGTGTTCGGTGAGTGAATACGCCCCGTAATATTGCATCTGAAAGCCGCCGCCGACCATCTGACCGTACGCCGCCTGTCCGTAACCGTCGGCATATAGCACGGCGGTGTAATATTTCCCGGTCGCGTAATTGTACCCCGCGTAATATCCGTAAGAAGGGTCGCGGTAACGGAACACGCCGTTTGCTTCGTCGATTTTTCCGTAAATATCGCCTTCGTCGTAATAGAAGGTAAATTCCATGGAAGTGCGGTTCAAAAAGCCCGTCTTTTCTTCTCCGCCCTTTACGAGCACGACGGCGCCCAACCCTGCCGCTTTATCGGAAACGTATACCATATCGCCGCTTTCCGTATCGGCGTTGACATACCCCTTCTGCCATACGGCGTACAGGGTAAGATTTTCCCCGAGCAAAATTTCGCTCTTGGGCAGATAGCGCGCGTCCGCCGTGCCGTCCGCCTTGACCGCCCAGCCGCCAAAGCGGTATCCCGTGCGGGTGAACGCGCTTTCCGCAACGGTAATTTCCGTGCCGTACAAATAGGCGGCAGAGTCCATGCTCCCCGCGGCGTCTTCCGCATTCTTATCGAAGGAAAGCGTGTAAGTTCCGCGATTGCAGTAGAATACGAAAACGTTCTCCCCCTCTTCCGAAAGCGTGAGCGTCGCAACCGTGCCCGCGTGCGTGTAGTCGATCTCGAACCCGCTGACGAGCGGCTTGGGGGAAACGACCTCTCCCGCCTTGCCCTTGCCCGTGCGCACGTCGTTTTCGTCGAGCACGTAGTCGGTTTTTTCCATGTTCTGCTTATATAATTTTATCGTATAAGAGACGTCCGCTTTGACCTCTTCGAAATAGGCGTAGTACGTCCTGTCTTCGTCGGGCATGACGGAGGGAAGCTCTTCCACGTCGTCTACCGTCGGGATGCCATCCCCGCTGCGATACCAACCGACGAACGCGTATCCGTCCTTTACGGGGTCGGCGGGAGCCGCGATCTCCGCGCCCGCTTCCGCCGTGATGACGGCGACCTGCCGTCCGTCCGCCATAAAGGTAAGCGTTCTGTTATGATCTCCACACGCCGCCGCAACCGCCATGGCAAACACTGCCGCCAACATTGCGAGGAGGAAACGTATCGTTCCTTGATTCAAAATCTTTTTCATTTTTTACTCCGAACTTTTTCCTATGAAAAAAGATAAATTATTTCAAAGTATAACATTTTACCCCCCCCCTGTCAAACAAATCGCATGCAAAATTCAAAATTTGCATAATTTTTTCGTTAAATGTTGGAAATTTTATGTATAATATGGAAATTATTCATGATTATACGCAACTTCCGTCGGGTATTTTATGAAAACGAAAAACGGACTTGCCCGCCCGGGCAAGTCCGTTTCATATTGGTTTTAAGCCGATTTTTTATAGACGACGCGAGGCTTGGCGCCCTTTTCCACGCAGTCTTTGGTAATGATAACTTCCTCGATGTTCTTGGAAGAAGGAATATCGTACATGACGTCCGTCATCAATCCTTCGATGATGGTGCGCAGTCCCCTCGCCCCCGTCTTCAAGCGGATGGCGGTGTTTGCGATCTCGCGCACGGCGCCGTCCTCGACGGTGAGCTTCACGCCGTCCAGCCCCACGAGCTTCTGATACTGTTTGATGATGGCGTTCTTGGGCTTGGTGAGGATATTGACGAGCGCGTCCTCGTCGAGCGGCTGCAAACTGACGGAGATGGGAAGCCTTCCCACAAATTCGGGGATGAGCCCGAACTTGGTCAGATCCTGCGGCTTCACGTCTTCGAGCAGCGTATAGTCCACCTCGTTTTCGCCAAGCTTGACTTTGCCGCCGAAGCCGAGCGCGGTGTCGTCCTTTCTCGCGCCGACGATTTTATCCAGCCCCACGAAAGCGCCGCCGCAGATGAACAGAATGTTCGCCGTGTCGATGCGCATACAGTCCTGCTGCGGGTGCTTTCTTCCGCCCTGCGGGGGAACGTTGGCGACGGTGCTCTCGATGATCTTCAAGAGCGCCTGCTGCACACCCTCGCCCGAAACGTCGCGCGTGATGGATACGTTTTCGCCCTTGCGCGCGATCTTATCGATTTCGTCGATATAGATGATGCCGCGCTGCGCGCGTTCGATGTCGAAGTCGGCGTTTTGAATGAGCTTCAAGAGAATGTTTTCCACGTCCTCGCCCACGTAGCCCGCTTCGGTCAGCGTGGTGGCGTCGCTCGTGGCAAACGGCACGTTGAGCACCTTTGCGAGCGTGCGCGCCAAGAGCGTTTTTCCGCTTCCCGTAGGACCGAGAAGGAGAATATTGCTCTTTTCTATTTCCACGTCGTCATCCTTCTTGCCTTCGAGCATGGAGTTGATGCGCTTATAGTGGTTGTATACGGCGACGGAGAGAACCTTTTTCGCCTTGTCCTGCCCGACGATGTACTGATCGAGCGCTTCCTTGATTTCAGCGGGCGTTTTCAGTTCCACCTTCTGGGCGGCTGCGGTCGCCGAAGGCGTCTTTTCCATCATGTCGCGGCAAAGCTCCACACATTCGTCGCAGATGAAAATGCCGTCCGGCCCCGCGATCAGCTTTTTCGTTTTGGCTTTTTCCTTTCCGCAGAAGGAACAGTATTGTTCGTATTTATCCATTTTTACCCCGAAACAGTTATCTATTATCTCTTTTCGTAAACCCTGTCGATCAAACCGTAAGCGAGCGCTTCGTCCGCGGTGAGATAATTGTCGCGGTCGGTGTCCTTCTCGATGACAGAAACGGGCTTGCCGGTGTTCGCGGCAAGAATGGCGTTCATCTTCGCCTTGATGCGGAGGATGTGCTCCGCCTGAATTTTGATGTCGCTCGCCTGCCCCTGCGCGCCGCCCAAGGGTTGGTGGATCATGATTTCACTGTTTTTCAGCGCGTAGCGCTTACCCTTCTTGCCCGCGGCGAGCAGAAACGCGCCCATAGACGCCGCCATTCCGACGCAGATGGTGCAAACGTCGCACTTGATATAGTTCATCGTATCGTAAATCGCCATGCCCGCGGAAACAGAGCCGCCGGGACTGTTAATGTAAATGCTTACGTCCTTGGTAGGGTCTTTCCCTTCCAGATAGATAAGCTGGGCGACGACGGTGTTTGCAACCGCGTCGTCGATCTCCCCGCTGAGGAAAATGATTCTGTCTTCCAAAAGGCGGGAGTATAAATCGTAACTCCTCTCTCCGCCCGAGGTGCGTTCAACGACATAGGGAATGAGAACGTTCCTTTCGTTCATGATTTACTCCTCCGATTTTTTTGCGGCGGGCTTTTTGGCGGGTGTCTTTTTCGCCGCGGGTTTTTCCGCTTCCGCCTTTTCCGCAGGTTTCTTGGCGGGCGCTTTCTTTGCGGGCGCCGCGCCTTCCGTTACCATTTCGTTGTTCGCCTGCAAGAAGTCAAACAGCTTGGTAACCTTGATGTCGCTTTCGAGATATTCCGCCTGACGGGGATCCATCGTCTTCTTGTATTCCGCAGCCGTCTTGCCGACGCTCTTCGCCTGTTCTTCGATCTTCGCGTCGATCTCTTCCTGCGTCGCTTCGATTTTTTCCAACTCTATAATTTTTTCTACGATGAGCTGATGTAAAACGTTCTTTTTCGCTTCCTCTTCAAAGTTCTTCTTATACTCGTCGCGCGTCGTCCCGATGTATTTGAGGTAATCCTCCATCTTGATGCCCTGATACATGAGATTGTATTCCATTCTCTGCATGGAAGCGTCTTCCTGCCGCTCGATCATCGCGTCGGGAATTTCCGCGGAAGCGCCCTTTGCGATTTCTTCGATGATGGAATTTTCCGTTTCGTTCAGCGCGCGGGATGCGGCGTTCTTTTCCAGACGCTCGCGCACCTTCGCGCGGTACGCTTCGAGGCTGTCGCTCCCCATCTTCTTTGCGAATTCGTCGTCGAGCGCGGGAAGCTGTTTGCCCTGAATGGAATGCAGCGTTACGGTGAATACCGCCTTCTGCCCTTTCAGATTCTCCGCCTGATAGTCTTCGGGGAAGGTAACGTTAATGTCGCGTACTTCGCCGATCTTCATGCCGACGACGCTTTCCTCGAAGCCGGGAATGAACTGGTGCGAGCCGAGCGTGAGATCGAACTTTTCCGCGCTGCCGCCCTCGAATTCCTCGCCGTCCTTTTTGCCGACGAAGTCGATATTCACGGTATCGCCTTCCTGCGCCGCGCGGTCGGTAACGGAAACCTTTTCGGCGATGCGGTCGCGCATGCCGTCGATTTCCTTTTCCACGTCGGCATCCGTAACAGTATACTCATACTTGGTAATTTTTATACCCTTGTATTTTTCGATCTTCACGTCGGGCTTGACGGGCGTCTGCGCGACGAGCACGACCTTTTCGTCGGAAATGTCCTCGACGGAAAGAGCGGGGTCGCCCACCGCCGTAAATTTGTCCTTTTCTTTATCGAGCACGGCGCCGTAGTGCTCCGCATAGAGGAGATTGAGCGCGTCTTCGTAAAAAATCCCCTTGCCGTAATACAATTCGAGAACGTGCTTGGGCACTTTGCCCTTGCGGAATCCGTTTACGGCATATTTGCCCCTGTTCTGCGCATAAGCCTTGTTGTTGGCTTCCGCCCATTCTTCGGGCGTAAAGGTAATGGTGATTTTGACCGTGCTTTTTTCTGCGGCTGCAACTTCGTACTTCATAAAATACTCCTGTTATCGTGATTGCTTAATTTATTATCGCAAACTGTATTTTACCATAAAGAAACATAAAAGGAAAGCGTTTTTATTTACAAAATCGTTTTTTTAAGATATAATAACTTTTGAAAATTTATCCTCTTTTTAAGGAAAACGGTATGCCGCAGGACGCATTTACCCTCCGCTTCGTCGCCCGTGAACTGGACGGCACGCTCGCGGGAGGAAAAATAAATAAAATCAACCAACCCGAACGGGAGGAAGTTTCCCTACTTATATACACGGGAAAACGCACGGTTAAACTGACCCTCAACGCAAACGCTTCCGACTGCGGCGCTTATTTTACCGACGGCGATAAGGAAAACCCCTTAACGGCGCCCAATTTCTGTATGCTCCTTAGGAAACACCTTTCGGGCGCGCAAATCCTCGGCGTGTCGCTCGCGGGATTCGAGCGCATTCTCGTATTCCGCCTTCTGTGCGCATCCGACTTTTCCATGCGCGAACGCGTGCTCTATGCCGAAATCATGGGCAAATATTCCAATCTCGTTTTGACGGAAAACGGAATCATTCTCGGCGCGCTGAAAACCACCTCTCTGGACGAAAACTACAAGCGCATAATCTGCCCCGGCGCAAAGTACGCCTTCCCCGCTCCGCAGGACAAGACCGATCCGAGCGATTTTCCCGCGCTGAGCGAAACGCTGAAAGGCGTCCCCGAAACGGACAGGGCGGGCTTTTTGTTCCGCAGCGTGGCGGGGCTTGCGCCGTGCACTGCGGAGCAGATCGCAAGCGCCTATCGCGGCGGCGATTTTGCATTACACGTTTACGAGTATATATTCTCCGACGAAGTTTCTCCCTGCGTGCTCGTGCGCGGCGGCGCGCCCGCCGACTTCTTTGCAAGAAGCGTGCGCGGCGCAACGCCCTTTTCCACCCTTTCCGAAGCGCAATCGTATTTTTACAACGCGCGGCGAGAGAAAAAGTCCTTTGAAGCGCAGGCGCGCAAGCTGACTTCCGCCGTAGGCGCAATCAAGAAAAAACAGGAAAAACGGCTTGCGCAGAACCTTGAAAAGCAGCGGCAGTGCCAATCGTGCGAAACCGACCGCGTCAAGGGCGAGCTCATCACCGCCAACCTCCATGCCTTAACGCGCGGTATGCGCGCGTGCGAGCTATATAACTATTACGACGAAGCGGGCGGCACGCTGAAAATTGCGCTCGACGAAGCGCTTACGCCCGCGCAGAACGCGCAGAATTACTATAAAAAATACCGCAAGCAAAAGCGGACGCTGGAAGTCCTCGCCCCGCAGGAAAAGGATACGCGCGCCGAACTCGACTACTGCGAGAGCGTGCTATCCGCCCTCGCCGCCGCGGAAAATACGGAAGATTTACAATCCGTCGAAGAGGAACTGCTCGCTGCGGGGATTCTGAAAGCGCCCAAGGAGCGCGCAAAAAAGCGGAAGGCGGAAATCCCCTTCCGCACATATGAACGGGAAGGCATACGAATTTTAGCGGGGCGGAACAACTTACAGAACGACCGCCTGATCAGGACGGGTGCGCCCGACGACATATGGCTACACGCGCAGAAGTACCATTCGGCGCACGTGCTGATCAAAACGGAAGGGAGAAGCGTTCCCGAAAGCGTTTTACTGTACGCGGCAGAGGTCTGCGCGAAGTTTTCCGACGGCAAGGGCGATAAAATTCCCGTGGACTACTGCCTGCTCAAAAACGTAAAAAAGCCGCCCAAGGCAAAGGCGGGCTTCGTCATATATAATGAATACAAAACGCTTTACGTATCGTCGGAATCCGCGCTTTGAAATCAAAACTCCCCGCCGCATGGTTGCGGCGGGGAGTCCTTTTTTATTCTTCAATCGGGTCGTTCGGGAAAGAGACGGTATATTCCCTCGTCAAAAACTCCCAGCTCGATTGATCTTTACTCAGTACCGCCCACTGTTCGCGCGTGCCCGTATAGATGACGTTCGCGAGCTTGTCGCAGTATCCGAACAGATGATAGCCCATTTTAATCATGCTTGCGGGCACGGTAAAATCGACCATTTGGGAACACTCAAAGAACGCTTCGTTTCCTATTTCGGTAACGCCTTCGGGAATAACCATTCCCGTTATTTTGCTGCAATAGAAAAATGCGCGATCCCCGATCTTTTTTACTCCGCTTTGGAGCGTTATTTTCGTTACGTTCGAAAGGTAAGAGAAGGCGCCGGCAGCGATTTCCGTTACGTTTGCGGGCACGGTGATTTCCGTTTCAACGCCGAGATAATTGATTAAAACGTTATCCTCGTAAAACACATAACCGTCGGCGTCCTTTTTTAGCTTGCTGCCGCCCTCTTCCGTATATACGTTTCTCGTATAACGGGAAAGCTTGCCCGATGTTTTTGAACGATTGTATACTTCCGCAAGGCGGTAAGTTTCGGCGAACGCATCGCCCTCAACCGTAACCAAGCTTCTGCCGAGCGTAACGCACATCAAATTACCGCACGAGCCGAACGCGGTGCCGCCGATCGTGGTAACTTTGTCGGGAATCACGATTTCCGTAAGTTTTCTGCAACTGCCGAACGTATTTTCTCCGATCGAAATCAAATTTTCGGGCAACACGAGTTCAGTAAGTCCGCTGCAAGAGTAAAATGCATACGCTTCCAACATTTCTACGTTTTTTCCGAACGTTACGCTCTTAAGTCCGCTGCAACCGTAAAACGCGTTATCCTTCACGACGGTTACGGAATCGGGGATAACGACGCTTGCGATTTCGTTATGCCGGAAAAACGCCGCGTGTCCGATTGCCGTTACGGGCTTTCCTTCGTGCTTTGCTGGAATAACGATTTCCGTTTCCTTAGTAGCCCTGTATTCAGATACAATGTAAGACGCTCCGTCCTCCGACAATTCGTAGTTAAGCGACGCCGTGCCCTGCTCTTCCTCCGGATTCTCGTCGCCGCCCTGCGGGGGATTCTTTTCGTCTTCGCCCGTATTGCCGCCCTGCGGGGGATTCTTTTCGTCCTCGCCCGTATTGCCGCCCTG
>CAJUJO010000029.1 GCA_910586675.1 uncultured Christensenellaceae bacterium
TTGTCCGTCCTTGTCGAAAGACAAATAAAAAATCTAATTTATAAGGAGTTTTGAAATGAAAACAGCAGTAATCTATGCTCGATATTCGAGCGAAAACCAAACAGAGCAGTCCATTGAAGGACAGCTTCGTGTGTGCAGTGAGTATGCGAAATCACATGATATTCTCATACTTGATACCTACATAGACAGAGCTATGACGGGTACGAACGATAACCGCGCAGACTTTCAGCGCATGATTAAGGATAGCGCGCGCAGGGAATGGAATTTCATTCTTGTTTACAAACTTGATAGATTTTCCCGTAACAAATATGAAATGGCAATGCACAAGAAAACACTGAAAGACAACGGCGCAAAAGTATTATCCGCAACGGAGTTTATTCCCGATACGCCAGAGGGCATTATCTTTGAAAGTATGTTAGAGGGTTATGCGGAATATTACAGCGCAGAGCTTTCCCAAAAGGTGCGCAGAGGTATGAACGAATCGCGATTGAAAGGAAATTTCACGGGCGGGCGTTTGCCGTATGGCTACCGAGTAGAAAACAAGAAAATCAAGATAGACGAAAATAGAGCGGAAGTTGTTCGCTATATCTTTGAGCAGTATGCTTGCGGCTTGTATGTAAGGAATATCATTTATGACCTAACCGTAAAGGGTATTATGTATCTCGGTAAGCCGTTTGAAAAGAATATTGTTTACAATATCTTAAAGAACGAAAAATACGCAGGTATATACCGCGTTAACGGACAGATATATGAGAATATGTTTCCGCAAATCGTTCCGAATGAAATTTATGAAAAAGTGCGTGCAAAGATACAGAAAAATCAATACGGAAAACGAAGCGTTAAAGTTACATATTTGTTGCGTCATAAATTGAAATGCGGATATTGCGGACAGTCTATCAATGCCGAATGCGGCACTTCTCAAAACGGTAAAAAGAAATATTATTATAAGTGTTGGGGAAGAAAGTTCAACAGCGGGTGCAAGAAAGCGATTGTAAGAAAAGAACTTTTAGAAAATATTGTGCTTGAAAACGTAATCGGGGCATTGAGCAATCCGCAAACCATGAACGAAATCGTGAACGGGCTAATGGCAGAACAAGAGCGGCAAGCGCGGGAAAGCTCGATATTGAATTTGCTACTTAAAGAAAAACGGCAAATAGAAATATCATTGGAAAATTTAGTGAATGCCATAGAACAGGGAATTATATCGAATATCACAAATAAACGTTTACATGATTTAGAACACAGACAGGATGAATTAGAACGGCAAATATTGATAGAGCGCAGTAAACAAGCAATTATGATACCCGAAAAAGAGATAAGGGAATATTATCAAGCGGCGTTAAAGCTCGAACCGCAGCTATTGATAGATATGCTTGTTAAGGAAATCGTGTTATACGACGATAAAATAGAAATACATTTTAATAGCCCCATAAGAAACAGTCCTGACGATAGTCAGGGCTTTTCTTTTTATCGCAACAAAGCAAATATCTCTTATACAGACCCTCATAAAACGGGTGTATTTTATGTCAAACTCGATATAGAGATTCGCGTATAAGCGCGGCTATTTATTCCACGTTCCGCTTGACATGAGCCTCTCAGGCGTGCGGTATTCAGGCAAAGAGCCAAACCTACCGCCCCTGCGGGGCTTATTGTTTGCCGTTGGCAAAATAGCCTACCGCACGCCTTTCTCATGTCAAGCGGCTTTCGCGGCATAAACCGCCGCTGATTGGTATGAAATCAATAAAAACAACCTAAAACTTCCCTTGAAAGTGGTTCGTTTTAGGTTGCTATTGGCTGGGGTAGCTGGATTCGAACCAACGAATGACGGAGTCAGAGTCCGTTGCCTTACCGCTTGGCGACACCCCAATATTCAAATTCTAATGCGGAAAAAACTGCCTTCCAACGGATTTATATTCTACCAAACCTCAAAAAAATTATCAAGCGTTTTTTATGGCTTTTGACAAAAAAATTTCTTTTTATGCAAAATTATTTCCCATAATACGAGACCTCATTCGCATACGATAGGGCAAGAGGTAAAAAATGGAACTTTCATCTATCATTGGAAAACAAATACTTTCACCCTTGGGGGAAATGCTGGGATATGTGAAGGGGGCATATCTGAGCAAGGACTGCTCCAAACTATCCTGCCTTATTTGCATCGATGCGGAAGAGGAGGAATTTATATTGCCCGTTCGCGGCATTCTTGCCTTGAACGATGCCGTTATCGCGGGAAAAATGCGTCTCGGCGCGCCCACGGGGATTCCAAGCCCCGTGGGTAGCGCCGTTTATTCCCATCGCGGCGAGCTGCTCGGCACGGTGAGCGACTTCCTGTTCGGGCATGGCATAACGCCCGTTTTCGCTGTTATGAAAGACGGCGTGCGGACGACTTATTCCGCGGACTGCGTTTCGGCAGAAAAAACTGTGATCGTTTATCCCGACGCGGTGGCTCGGAAAGCGGCGGCACCGAGGAAAAATTCGTCGTCTCGAAAAAAAAATTCTTCTTCTGCGTCGGAATCTGCTTCTGTGTCCGAGCAGCCGAAAAAGTCGGATCCGAAGGGGGACGGCCCCGCGGAAGAGGGGTTCCGCCTCAATCTTCTCGGCAAGCAGGTGAAGAAAAGCGTTTTCGACGGACAAGGCTTTCCCATTGTGCGTGCGGGCGAACGCATTACGCCCGAAGTGCTCCTCGCCGCGCGGCGGAATAACCGCTTGTTGCAACTGACGGTCAATACGCTTACAAATATATGGTAATAGAAAAGCGGAAACAGATTTCGTTCCGTAAAATAAAAAACAGCGGCGCCATCAGGCGCCGTTGTTTTTATCGTTCTAATATCATAGGGGTAAATAGGATGCCGTCTTTTTGCGTTTCTTCCGAGACGGCGCGGAAGCCGAATTTTTCGTAAATCGGTTTTCCGTAACGCGACGCATTCACTGTTACCGCTCCTTGATGCAGGTTGAGAAAATAACGCATAAGCGTTCCGCCGAAACCCTGCCCTTGTTCGTCGGTGCGGACGAAAAAGGCGCGGATATGACTGCCGTCCTTTTCGGCGACGAGCGCGCCCTGCAACCGCTTTCCTTCGTATACGCCGAAAAAATTGCAGCGCGCAGGCAAAGCTTCGTCAAAGAGAAATTTACGGAAGTTTGTTACGCCTTCTTCCGTATAATCGGGTGCAACGAAGCGGGAAAAGCTTTCAAAGATCAACGTTCGCATTTCGTCGTATTCCGTTTTTTCGATCGGACGTGTTTGGATAAGAAAGAGCTTTTTTCGCAAAAGGTTGCCGAAGGAGACCGCCGCAAGGATGGGAAGGAGCAGGGCGGCGGGAATGAGGGCGGAATATGTTCCCAACGTCAGCGCGGAAAAATAACCGCCGAACACGCCGCCGACAAATGCAAAGATGACGGCGAGATATTTGAGCGCGGCGCCTCCCGCGGACTTCTCTTTCTTCACCGTCGCGCGGAAGAGCTGTTCGGTCGCCGCGCGCAGGTTCCCCGTGCAGAATGCCGTCGCAAAGGGCAGTCCTTCCGTTTTGCGGAAGTTGTCGAACTGCACGGCGGCGGCAAAGGCGACGAGCACCGTTATCGCCTCGTCGGGAACGGATGCGGGGAGCAAGCCCGCGGTAACGAGCGCTGCGAGCTCCGCCAGGAGCGCGATCCCGTGCGCGCGGAATCCGTGTTCTTTGCCGCCGAAGAAGAGGAACAGTCTGCTTAAAAAAACGCCCGCAACGAAAACGGCGACGGGCACGAGATAGCGGAGCGCCGCCGTGCCTTCGCCCCGCGCTAAGCCGATGCTCAAAAGAATGATGTTGCCCGTTTGCGCGTTGGCGAATACGCCGCCGCGCGTGATATAAGTATACGCGTCGAGGAAGCCGCCCGCAAAGCAGAGGATTAACCCTGTAATCAACCATTCGCTTACGGGGAATGCTTTTAATTTTTTACGGAAATAGTTCATATCGCATATTTTAGCGGGATTTTGTGCAAATGTCAACGCGGGTAAGGATATATTTTGTGCTGTTTTCGGCGAAAATCGCAATATATAGTATATGAAAAAATTTCTTCAAAATTTACAAAATTATTCGCATATTTTCTTGACTTCGGCTTGACATTATGGTATTATTTATAGGCTGTGTCATTATGGCGTATAGGGTTGACGCGGGAAGTTACTGAAAAATCGAGGCTCGAAAGCCCCTCGGCAGATAATTTCCGCTGACAATTGTAGAAGCTCGACTTCTGCGACTAACCGAGGCTTTTGCGAGCAAAACACCGCAAAAAAACGAGTGTTTTTTTGATTGCAGGATCTCGATACGCACGGATACGTTGACGGAGCAGACTATACCGAGTTAGTATAAAAAGGAGTAAGAAAATGGCAAGTCAGAAAATCAGAATCAAGTTGGCGGCATATGATCACGAGCTCGTGGATCAGGCAGCGCAGCGCATCGTAGAAACGATGCAGAAGGGCGGGGCGAAGATTTCGGGACCCATTCCGCTTCCCACGGAGCGCGAAATCGTAACCATTCTCCGCTGTCCGCACAAATATAAAGACGCGCGCGAACAGTTCGAGTTGAGAACGTACAAGAGAATCATCGATATTTATTCTCCCAACGCGAAACTGCTCGACAGCATTCACCTCCCCGCGGGCGTGGATATCAAAGTAAAACTGTAATCCTATAATACTTTATTATATAAGGTATTCCGGAAATAAAAAATTTTTTAAGGAGTGAACTTTATCAATGAATAAAGCAATCATCGGCCGCAAAGTGGGTATGACCCAGATTTTTGCGGAGGACGGAAAGGTAATTCCCGTAACGGTTGTGGAAGCGGGACCTTGCCCCGTCGTTCAGGTCAAGACGGTGGAAACGGACGGCTACAGCGCGTTGAAACTCGGCTTTATCGAAACCAGCGAAAAATCGCTCAACAAACCCGAACTCGGTCAGTTCAAAAAAGCAGGCGTAACGCCCCGCAAGGTACTTAAAGAAGTACGCCTTGAAAACGTTGCAAATTACAAGGTAGGCGACGAGGTAAAGGCGGACGTGTTCGCCGCAGGCGACAAGGTGGACGTCATGGGCGTTACTAAGGGGCACGGCTATACGGGCGTCATCAAGAGATGGAATCAGCACCGCTTGAAGGAAACGCACGGCGTAGGCCCCGTGCACAGGGAGCCCGGCTCCATGGGTGCGAACAGTACCCCTTCCAGAGTTTTCAAGCATAAGCACCTCGCAGGACAGTACGGTGTGGAAAACGTAACCATTCAGAACCTCGAAATCGTGAGAGTGGACGTCGCCCGCAACGCCATCCTTGTGAAGGGCGCCATTCCCGGGCCGAAGGGAAGCGTCGTTACGATCGCCGACAGCGTGAAGAACAAATAAGGAGAACGAAAATGGCCAACGTGAAAGTATACAATATGAAAGGCGAAGAAGTCGGCACGATGGACTTGTCCGACAAAGTATTCGGCGCCGAATATAACGAGCCGCTCATTCATCAGGCGGTCGTAACCTATCTCGCAAACGGGCGGCAGGGCACCAAGTCCACGCTCACGAGAACGGAAGTGCGCGGCGGCGGCGCGAAGCCGTGGCGCCAGAAGGGCACGGGCAGAGCGCGTCAGGGCTCTATCCGCGCACCCCAGTGGACGAAGGGCGGCGTCGTATTCGCACCCAAGTCCCGCGATTTCTCCAAAAAAATGAACGTGAGCGCAAAGCGCAGCGCGCTGTTCTCCGCTCTTTCCAAGAAAGTGGCGGACGGCGAACTTCTCGTCGTAGACGGACTCAGCGTTTCCGCGCCCAAAACCAAGGAAATGGCTGCCTTCAAAAAGGCGCTCAATCTTGACAAGCGCACGGTCGTGGTGATGGACGAGAACAATGCCGACGTCATTTTGGCGGCGCGCAATCTCGAAAAGTTCTCCACCATTTCCGTAAACGAAATCAATACCTACGAAATCGTCGCGAACGCGGTCGTCGTCATGACGAAGGGTTCGGTACAGAAAATCGAGGAGGTCTACGCATAATGAGACCGGAAGACATCATTTTGAAGCCCGTTTTGACCGAAAAAGGTTACGACGGCATCGCGGACAAAATCTATACGTTCGTCGTGATGAGGAGCGCCAACAAGACGCAAATCAAAATCGCGATCGAGCAGATGTTCGCGGGCGTAAAGGTGAAGAGCGTAAACACGATCACTTGCCGCGGAAAGCTCAAGAGAATGGGTAGAAACGAAGGGTACACCCCCACAACGAAGAAGGCGATCGTCGCTCTGAAAGAGGACAGCAAGCCCATCGAATTCTTTAATTCGTTGTCGTAATATCGGAGGAAAACAGACATGGCAGTTAAGAGATATAAACCGACCTCTCCCGCCCGCCGTTTTATGACGGTGCACTCCTATGAGGAGCTGACGGGCGACAAGCCCGAGCGCGCGCTCCTCGAGGACCAGCGCAAATCGGGCGGCAGAAACAACGCCGGCAGAATCACGGTAAGGCACATTGGCGGCGGCAACAAGAGAAAGTACCGCATTATCGATTTCAAGAGAAACAAAGACGGCATTCCCGCAACGGTCAAGAGCATTCAGTACGATCCCAACCGCAGCGCGAATATTGCGCTCCTCGTTTATGCGGACGGCGAAAAGAGATATATTCTCGCTCCCGTCGGGTTGAACGTGGGAGATAAGGTGATGAGCGGCGCGGGCGCCGACATCAAAGCGGGCAACGCGCTCCTTCTTTCCGATATTCCCGTCGGTACGATGGTTCACAATATCGAAATGAAGCCCGGTCGCGGCGGTCAGATCGCGAGAAGCGCGGGCATTTCCGCACAGATCATGGCAAAAGAGGGCGCTTATGCGACCATCAAGATGCCTTCGGGCGAAATGCGTCTTATCGCGCTTACCTGTAAGGCGACCATCGGTCAGGTGGGTAATCTCGAACACGAGATCATCCGCATCGGAAAGGCGGGGAAAACGAGACATCTCGGGATCAAGCCTACGGTCCGCGGTTCGGTCATGAACCCCAACGACCACCCGCACGGCGGCGGCGAAGGCAAATCTCCCGTCGGGCACGCGGGACCCCGCACCCCTTGGGGCAAACCGGCGCTCGGCTACAAGACGAGAAAGAAGAAGAATCCGACAAGCAGATTCATCTTGAAGAGAATCAATTAAAGGAGGGCGGTAAACATGTCGAGAAGCGTAAAGAAAGGACCTTACGTAGAAGCGAAGCTTTTGAAGAGAATCGAAGATATGAACAAGGTCAACGAGAAGAAGGTATTAAAGACATGGTCGAGAGCGTCGACGATCTTCCCTCAGATGGTCGGGCATACGATCGCCGTGTACGACGGCAGGAAGCACGTTCCCGTATACGTTACCGAGGATATGGTAGGCTGCAAGCTCGGCGAGTTTGCTCCCACGCGCACGTTCAAGGGACATACGGCAAAAACGACTTCGCCCGGTAGATAATCAAGGAGGATTTAAGTCATGGCGGGTAATATGAAAAAGAAAACCGCGAGAGTAGAGGAAAAGAGAGAGAAACGCCCCTACGCGGTTGCGAAATACATCAGAATTTCTCCCTATAAAGTGAGAACGGTGCTCGATCTTATCAGGGGCAAGAGCGTTGCGGACGCGAAAGCCATTCTCGAGCATATGCCCAACGGCGGCGCGGCTCCCACCTGCAAGGTGCTCATGAGCGCGGTTGCCAATGCGGAACACAATATGGGAATGGACAGAAACGACCTTTTCGTCGCGGAGTGCTATGCAAACGGCGGAACGATGCTCAAAAGAATGCAGCCCGTATCCAAGGGCAGAGGGCACGCGATCCTCAAAAGAACGAGCCACATCACCGTCGTTCTCGACGTGAAGAAAGCGGAAGGAGAGTTATAATGGGACAGAAAGTTAATCCTCACGGTCTTAGAGTCGGCGTGATCAAGGGCTGGGATACGCAGTGGTATGCCGATAAAAAGGAATTTTCCGTATATCTCAAAGAGGACCACACCATCCGCACCTTCATCAAGAAGAAGTACTATGCGGCTGCGATCTCCAAGATCCTCATCGAGCGTGCGGCGGGTAAAATCGTCGTTACCATTTACACGGGGCGCCCCGGCGTTCTCATCGGTAAGGCAGGCGCGGAAATTGAGGTCATTAAGAGAGATCTCGCAAAGCTTACGGGCGGCAAACAGGTCATCATCAACGTTACCGAAGTGAGAAAGATAGACGCGGATGCGCAGCTCGTCGCGGAGAGCGTTGCGGCGCAGCTGGAAAAGCGTATGTCCTTCCGCCGCGCGATGAAGCAGGCGCTTGGCAGAACCATGCGCGCAGGCGTCAAGGGCGTTAAAATGCAGGTAAGCGGCCGTCTCGACGGGCGCGAAATCGCGGGAAGCGAGCACTATCACGAAGGGTCTATTCCCCTTCAAACGCTCCGCGCGGACATTGACTACGGCTTTGCCGAAGCGCATACGACCTTCGGTATGATCGGCGTGAAATGCTGGATCTACAAGGGTGAAGTGCTTAAAGGCGCGAAGAAGTCGGAAGGAGGCAAGTAATGTTAATTCCGAAGAGAGTGAAGAGAAGAAGACAGCACCGCGGCAGAATGAAGGGCACGGCGCAGAAGGGTAATACGATTGCTTACGGCGAATACGGGCTCGTTGCCGAAGAATGCGCTTGGATCAAATCCAATCAGATCGAGGCCGCACGTATCGCGATGACGCGTTTTATTAAGCGTGGCGGACAGGTCTGGATCGACATCTTCCCCCACAAGCCCATTACCAAAAAGCCCGCGGAAACGCGCATGGGCTCCGGTAAAGGTTCGGTGGAGTATTGGGTCGCGGTCGTGAAGCCGGGCAGAGTTATGTTTGAAATGGCGGGCGTTCCCGAGGACGTGGCGCGCGAGGCGATGCGTCTTGCGGCGCACAAGCTGCCCGTCAAATGCAAGTTCGTGAAGAAAGAAGCGGCGGTTTCCGCCGAGAATACGACAGAAGGCGGTGAAGGTTGATGAAAGCGCAAGAACTTCACAATATGAGCGACGTTGAACTCAACAATAAACTCAACGACTTGAAGAGCGAGCTCTTCAATCTCCGTTTCCGTCATGCGTCCGGACAGCTGGAAAACCCCGTGTCCATCAGAACGTGCAAGAAGGACATCGCAAGAGTGAATACGGAAATCCGCGCGCGGGCGCTTAAGGCGTAAGGAGAAAGACAATGGAAAGAAATCTGAGAAAAGAAAGAGTAGGCATCGTCGTATCCGATAAGATGGATAAAACGGTCGTCGTTGCGATAACGGATAAGAGCAAACATCCCGTTTACAAAAAGACGATTACGCGGACGAAGCGGTTCAAGGCTCACGACGAAGACAACGCGTGCGGTGTAGGCGATACGGTCAGAATTATCGAAACGAGAAAGCTCAGCAAGGATAAGAACTGGAGAGTTGCCGAAATCGTCGAGAAGGCCAAGTAAGGATAAGGAGATAAAGACTTATGATACAACCTCAGACAAGGCTGAAAGCGGCGGACAACTCGGGCGCGAAGGAGCTTATGTGCATCCGCGTTCTGGGCGGTTCCTTCCGCAGGAGCGGCAATATCGGCGACGTCATCGTCGCGTCCGTAAAGACGGCGACCCCCGGCGGCGCGGTCAAGAAGGGCGACGTCGTGAAGGCGGTCATCGTGAGAAGCTCCAAGGGCATCAGAAGGGCGGACGGCACCTATATCCGTTTCGACGACAATGCCGCAGTCATCATTGATAATCAGAAACAACCCAAGGGCACGCGTATCTTCGGGCCCATCGCGAGAGAGCTTCGTGAGAAGGATTACATGAGAATCATCTCCCTTGCTCCCGAGGTACTGTAAGGAGGTCCTGCGATGAACGTTAAAGTAAACGACAACGTGCTCGTGATCACGGGCAAATATAAGGGCAAGCAGGGCAAAGTTCTCGCTACCTATCCCAAGGCGGGCAGAGTCATCGTCGAGGGCGTGAATCTCGTTCACAAGCACGAGAAGGCGAGAAAGGCGAACGAATCGAGCAGAATCGTTACCGAAGAGGGCGCAATCGACGTATCCAATGTTATGGTCGTATGCGATAAGTGCTCCGCGGCGACGAGAGTGGCACATTCGGAAGTCAACGGCAAAAAAGTAAGAGTTTGCAAAAAGTGCGGAAACGTCCTCGACAAGGCGTACGTCAAGAAGTCCAAGGCAAAGGCTGCCGAGGAAGAAAAGACGGAGGCGCCCAAGAAGAGAACGAGAAAGCGCAGCGCGAAAAACGCCGAGGCGCAAGCCGAGGAAAATACCGTCGAGAGCACGTCCGCTGTTACGGGCGAAGAATAAGGCCGACGGGATAAGGAGTGTTTTTTATGGCAGAGAAGAAAGCCAAGGTTCAGAGCGAGCCTTCCGCCGATAAAGTTCAGAACAGAGTTAAGGTGCAATACGATAAGGAAGTCGTGCCTTACCTCATGAAAAAGTTCGGTTACAAATCGGTCATGCAGGTTCCGAGAATGGAGAAGATTGTCATCAATACCGGTCTCGGCGACATCAAGGACAACCAGAAGTCCATGCAGATCATCGAAAACGAGCTCAAACTCATTACGGGACAGAAGCCCGTATATTGCAAGGCGACGAAGTCGGTTGCAAACTTCAAACTGAGAGAGGGCATGCCCATCGGGTTGAAAGTTACCCTTCGCGGTAGAAGAATGTACGATTTCTACGATAAATTCGTTTCCATTGCCCTTCCCAGAGTGCGCGATTTCCGCGGCGTGTCCGACAAGGCGTTCGACGGCAGAGGTAACTATGCCGTCGGCTTGAAAGAGCAGCTCATCTTCCCCGAAATCACCTACGACCAGGTGGAGAAAATCAGGGGTATGGACGTCTGCATCGTAACCACCGCCAAGACGGACGAGGAAGCGAGAGAGCTTTTGAGGGCGCTCGGTATGCCCTTCAAGAAGTAAGGAGAAAAGACATGGCAAAGAAATCGATGATAAACAAACAGCAGAAAACGCCTAAGTTTTCCACGAGAGCATACACCCGTTGCTCCATCTGCGGAAGACCTCACGCGGTTTTGAGAAAGTACGGCATCTGCCGTATCTGTTTCCGCAATCTCGCGTACAAGGGGCAGATCCCCGGCGTGAAGAAGTCGAGCTGGTAAGGAGGCAAGAGATGACAGATCCTATCGCAGATATGCTCACAAGAATCAGAAACGCGCTTACGGTAAGAAAGGAAACGGTGGAGATCCCTTCCTCCAACATGAAGAAGGCGATTGCCGATATTCTTCTTTCCGAAGGCTACGTAAAAGACGTGAAAACGGAAGAGGACGGCTTCAACGGTAAGCTCGTTCTTACCCTCAAATACACGGAAAACAATCAGTCGGTCATCGGCGGACTCAAAAGAGTTTCCAAACCCGGTCTCAGAACGTACAGCGGCGCGCAAGATATGCCCAAGGTTCTCGGCGGATTCGGCATCGCGATTGTTTCCACCAACAAAGGCATTATGACGGATAAGCAGGCAAAGGCGCAGAACGTCGGCGGCGAAGTGCTCTGCTACGTCTGGTAAGGAGGGAATTATGTCGAGAATCGGTAAAATGAGTATCGCGGTTCCCGCGGGCGTAACGGTCGAGTTCAACAACTCCGTCGTTACCGTCAAGGGCGCGAAGGGCACGCTCACGCGCGAAATCGTCGGCGCAATCGACGTTAAGTCGGAAGGCGGACACGTGCACGTCGTCGCGCTCGACGACACCAAGGAAACCAATGCGCGCCACGGACTTTACAGAGCGCTTATCGCAGGCATGGTCAAGGGCGTTTCCGAAGGTTATACCAAGGGCTTGGAAGTGCGCGGCGTCGGCTGGAAGGTCGCAAAGCAGGGCAACAAGCTCGTTATGAACGTCGGATTTTCCCATCCCGTCGAATTTGCGGAACCCGCAGGAATCAAGCTGGAATGCCCCTCGCAGACGGAAATCAACGTCAGCGGAATCGACAAGGTGCTTGTCGGCCAGGTCGCCGCGGATTTGCGCGCGATCAGAGTTCCCGAACCTTATCACGGCTACGGCATTCGCTACAAGGGCGAAAACGTAGAGCATAAGGAAGGCAAGACTTCGGGCAAGGGCAAGAAGTAAAGGAGCGTAGATCATGATAACGAAAATTGATAAAAATGCGGTCAGACAGCGCCGCCACGCCCGCGTCAGAAAGCACGTTTCGGGCACGCCGGAAACGCCCCGTCTGAACGTTTACAGAAGCTCGAAGAACATTTACGTTCAGATCATCGACGACGTCAACGGCGTAACGCTCACTTCGGCGTCCACTTTGGAGCAGAAGGTGAAGGAAGAGATCGCCGGAAAAACCAAGACGGAAGCGGCGAAGGTCGTAGGGCGTATCGCCGGAGAACGCGCGAAGGAAAAGGGAATCGAGACGGTCGTTTTCGACAGAGGCGGTTACCTCTACACCGGACGCGTGCAGTCGCTTGCCGACGGAGCACGGGAAGCCGGGCTGAAATTCTGATTAGGAGTAATTGAGATGGCAAGAGAAAACAGACCTCAGAGAAAACAGGAAGAAAACGACGGACTCGTCAAAAAGCTGATCGAAATCAACCGCGTCTCCAAGACGGTTAAGGGCGGCAGAAATATGCGTTTCGCCGCGCTCGTCGTGGTCGGCGACGGAAACGGAAAGGTCGGTTACGGCACGGGAAAGGCGAAAGAGGTTCCCGAGGCGATCGAAAAGGCGACGCAGGCTGCGAAAAAGGGCATGATGCCCGTTCCCGTCGTTGATACGACCATCCCGCACGAAGTGCTGGGCAAGTTCGGCAAGGGCGCCGTTCTTATGATGCCCGCCGCGGAAGGTACGGGCGTTATCGCGGGCGGTCCCGTCCGCGCGGTCATGGAGGCTGCGGGAATCAAGAATATCAGAACCAAATCCCACGGCACCCAGAACCCCGGCAACTGCGTAAAGGCTACCATCGCGGGACTGAAAGAGCTGAAAACGGTCGAGCAGGTCGCCGCGCTCCGCGGAAAGACCGTGGAAGAGATCGTAGGTTAACGGAGGACTCTCATGGTAAAAGTAACACTTGTAAAGAGCACGATCGGCGAAGTGGCTTCGGTAAAGGCTACGGTTGCCGCGCTCGGACTTAAAAAGATTCGTTCGGAAAAGACGTTCGAGGATTCGCCCGCGCTCCGCGGACAGATCAAGAAGGTCGCTCACCTCGTCAAGGTTGAGAACGTATAAGGAGATTGCAATGAGAATCGATACATTATCTCCCGCAGAGGGAGCGAGAACGTCCCAAAAGCGCCTCGGCAGAGGCATCGGCTCGGGGCTCGGCAAAACGAGCGGCAAGGGTCATAAGGGACAGTGGGCGCGTTCCGGAGGCGGCGTAAGACCCGGCTTCGAGGGCGGACAGATGCCCCTTGCGAGAAGGGTGCCCAAGCGCGGCTTCCACAATAAATTCGGAAAGG
Organism: uncultured Christensenellaceae bacterium; assembly: GCA_910586675.1. GTDB lineage: Bacteria > Bacillota > Clostridia > Christensenellales > Borkfalkiaceae > Gallimonas. The sequence goes on from CAJUJO010000029.1 coordinate 13,386, forward strand.
ATTACGTAATCGTCAACCTGTCCGCGCTTGCCGATCTTCCCGCTAACACCGTCGTTGATTACGGTTTCGTGCTTGAAAACGGACTTGCGAAAGAAGTGAAGAACAATGCGGGGCTTAAAGTGCTCGGCAACGGCGAACTGAAAATCGCGCTGAACGTAAAAGCGGCGAAGTTCTCCGCTTCCGCGAAGGAAGCGATCGAAAAGGCGGGCGGCACGGCGGAAGTTATCGGCTGAGCCAACTCCCGTTTGATTGCCTTTCGGCAAAGAAAGGAGTTGAAAAATGATTGAAACACTGAAAAACGCCTTTCGGAATAAGGACATCAGGAAAAAGATTTTTCTTACCCTGCTTATCCTTTTGATATTCCGCATCGGATGTTATATTCCCATCCCCGGTCTGTCGAGAAACTTTATTGAGTCCCAAATCGAGGGCAATAACTTCCTTCAGCTCATGAGCTCCATCACGGGCGGCGCGCTTGCGAGCGGTACGCTCTTTGCGCTCGGAATCGGACCGTACATCAACGCGTCCATTATCGTGCAGCTCCTGACGGTCGGGCTTCCTCCTTTGGAGAGATGGTCCAAGCAGGGCGAGGAAGGAAAAAAGAAAATCAACACGCTCACGAGGATCATTACCATCGTACTGGCGGTCGTGCAGTCCATCGGTATCATCGTCAATTTTGCGGGCGGATTTACGGGCGACATGTCCTCGACGGACTCCATTAAATGGGATCTGTTCTTTAATTCCCGCGCGCTGGCGGTCATCTATATGACCATCGTCTATACGGCGGGCTCCGTCCTCGTCATGTGGCTGGGCGAGCGCATTACCGAATACGGCATCGGCAACGGCATTTCCATGATTATCTTTATCGGTATTCTCTCCACCGCGGGGGAATCGGTCTTGGATAAAATTATGGAAATCGGCTCCAACCCCGAAGTGCTTTTGGAACTTGCCTTCTTCGTCGTGCTGGTCGTGGTCATTTTCTTCCTGATCGTATTCGTCGATCTCGCCGAACGGAAGATTCCCGTTCAGTATGCGAAGCAGGTGCGCGGCACCAAAATGTACGGCGGTCAGTCGTCCGTTATTCCCATGAAAATATCGGGCAACGGCGTTATGCCCCTCATCTTTGCGTTTGCCATCATATCCTTCCCGGGCATGATCATAAGCCTCGGCGGCGAGGCGTGGTCGGGCGCGCTCACCTGGTGGAACACTTATTTCTCCGGTCAGGATCCTACCTGGGGGTGGATCTATATCCTCGTGCTCACCGTCCTCATCTTTGCGTTCGCTTTCTTCTATACGCAGATCCAGTTCAACCCCGAGGACGTTTCCAAGAGCATTCAGCAAAACGGCGGCTTCATTCAGGGCATCCGTCCCGGTAAGCCTACGGCGCTGTATCTCAAAAAGATCAGTAACCGCATTACGCTGTTCGGCGCAATTTACCTCACGCTCATTGCCTTTATTCCGTCGATGGCGTTCGCTTGGGCAAGCTACGACCTCGTGAACGTATTCTCTACGACGGGTATCCTCATCGTTGTGTCCGTTGCGCTGGAAATCGATAAGCAGCTGCAATCGCAGATCATGATGAAGAATTACAAAGGGTTTTTGAAATAAGCTCGTTCCGATATCTTGCGTCGTATTTGTGATTATCCTCAAAAACTTCGCTTGAATCTTTTATAGAGGTATAACATGAATCTGATTTTACTCGGCGCGCCCGGCGCAGGTAAGGGCACGCAGGCAACTAAAATTTCCGATCGTTACGGACTCGTTCACATTTCTACGGGGGACATCTTCCGCGCGAATATCAAGAACGGCACGAAGATCGGTATGCTCGCGAAATCGTATATCGACAAGGGCGAACTCGTTCCCGACGAAGTTACGTGCGACATCGTGAAAGACAGGCTTACCTGGGACGATTGCAAGAAGGGGTATCTGCTCGACGGTTTCCCCCGTAATCTCTTTCAGGCGGCGGAATTGGATAAATTCGCAAAAATCGACGCGGTCGTTAATATCAATATCGACTTTAAGCTGCTCATGGACAGACTTTGCGGCAGGCGCGTATGCAAGGATTGCGGCGAAAGTTATCACGTTTCCACGTTGAACGGCGCGACGACCTGTTCGCGCTGCGGCGGAGAATTGTATCAGAGAAGGGATGACAATCCCGAAACGGTGAAGAGCCGCTTGGAAGTGTATAACGAACAGACCGCGCCCCTCATCAATTATTATACCATGCAGGGAAACATCCTTAACTTTACCGGTTCGGAAGCACCTGCGGAAGTTCTGTTCGCGCAAGTCGCCGAATCGCTCGACAAGCTCGCGCGCTGATATGATTTTCGTCAAGACCGAGGAAGAAATCGCGCTTATGCGCGAGCCAAACGCCGTCGTGCGCGACTGTCTGAAATTCGTCGGCGAAAAAATTTGCGCGGGGATGACGACCAAGGAAGTCGATACGCTCGTATACGATTTTATCAAGGCGAGCGGCGCCGAGCCTTCCTGTCTCGGCTATTGCGGATATCCCGCGTCGGCGTGCGTTTCGGTCAACGAGACCGTTGTGCACGGCATTCCGGACGATAGGGTGCTCGCCGAAGGGGATATCGTAAGCGTCGATTTGTGCGCTTATAAAAACGGTTTTCACGGCGACGGCGCAAGGACGTTCTGCATCGGCGAAGTTTCCGCGGAAAAGAGAAAGCTTGTAAAGGTTACCGAAGAGTGCTTTTTTAAGGCAATCGAAGGCTTGAAAGAGGGAACGCCTCTCTACGACATCGGATATAAAGTGCAGCGTCATGCGGAGAGCAACGGGTTTTCCGTCATCCGCGCCTATACGGGGCACGGAATCGGCAGGGAGATGCACGAAGATCCGTCCGTACCCAACTTTGGAAGAAGGGGAACGGGCATTCGAATAAAAGCGGGCACGGTGCTTTGCATCGAGCCGATGATCGCGGCGGGAAGCTATCGCGTGCGCATTCTCGACGACGAATGGACTGCGGTAACCGCCGATGGCAAACCCGCGGCGCACTACGAGAACACCGTCGTCGTCCGTGAGGACGGCGTGGAAATCCTGACGCTGTAAGCGTTGTAAAAAATGCGGAGGAAATTATGTCCAAAGACGACGTTATCGAAGCGGAAGGCAGAGTGATCGAAGCATTGCCCAACGCGACTTTCAAAGTAAGGCTTTCCAACGGGCACGTGATTACGGCGTATATTTCGGGAAAGCTGAGAATGAACTATATCCGCATTATCGAAGGCGATTCGGTAAAGCTGGAAATGAGCCCGTACGATTTGACGAAGGGCAGAATCACCTGGCGCAGCAAATCGTAAACAAATAAGATAATATCATTGCTCACGGCGATTCTTTTAAAAAAAGGATCGCGTGAATGAAAAAAGGAGTTAGATATGAAAGTAAGACCTTCCGTAAAACCTATGTGCGATAAGTGCAAGGTCATTAAAAGAAACGGGAAAGTAATGGTAATTTGTTCCAAAAACAAGAGCCATAAACAGAGACAGGGTTAAAAATCGCTTGACACTCTTTTTTAGGTGTGTTATAATATTTTCCACGGTTTTTTATCGAAGAAGCCGAATTGAAGAACAAAACAGCTGAGTTTCCGCACAAAATGGTGCGGAAAGTCGGCTTGCTTTGCGCTTAAAAGGGAAAACGAACGCTTTCCGCGAGGATATTTTCCACTGTCCGGACGGAAAAACGTATGAAATATAAAAATATTTTACCTTAAATCACACGGAGGTTATTAAGAACATGGCACGTATTGCCGGTGTAGATTTGCCCAGAGAAAAACGGGTAGAAATCGGACTTACCTACATTTACGGAATCGGTCTGTCTACGTCTAAGAAGATCCTCGCGGCAACGGGTATTAATCCCGATACGAGGGTGAAGGATCTGGACGAGAACGACGTTTCCAAGCTCAGAGAATATATCGATCACAACTATACGGTGGAAGGCGAACTGCGCGGCGCGGTCAGCCTCAATATCAAGCGTCTGATGGAAATCGGATGCTATCGCGGCGTGCGCCACAGAAAGGGGTTGCCCGTACGCGGTCAGAGCACCAAGAGAAACGCGAGAACGCGCAAGGGCCCCGCGCGCACCGTTGCGAACAAGAAGAAGTAAGGAGAACGGATCATGGCAGAAAAGAAAAAAGTCGTGTCGCGTAAGCGCAGAGAACTGAAAAAAATCGACAAAGGACAAGTTCATATTCAGTCCTCCTTCAACAATACTTTGGTAACTGTAACGGATATGAGCGGAAACGCCGTTTCCTGGTCGAGCGCGGGTTCGCTCGGGTTCAAGGGTTCCAGAAAGGGTACGCCGTACGCGGCGCAGATGGCTGCCGAAACGGCGGCAAAAGCTGCGAAAGAGCACGGTCTCCGCTCGGTAGAGGTTTACGTGAAGGGTCCCGGCGCGGGCAGAGAGTCTGCGATCCGAGCGCTTGCCAATTGCGAATTGGATGTTACGCTCATTTCCGACGTATCTCCCATTCCCCACAACGGTTGCAGACCCCCCAAGCGCAGAAGAGTTTAATAGGAGATACGGAAAATGGCAGTATACAGAGATGCAAAATGCAAACTTTGCAGAAGAGAGGGCGCGAAGCTTTTCTTAAAAGGCGAAAAGTGCTATATGGAGAAGTGCCCCTTCAATAAACGCCCCACGCCTCCCGGACAGCACGGCGCGGGCAGAAAGAAGATTTCCGAATACGGCTTGCAGCTCCGCGAAAAGCAGAAGACCAAGCGTATTTACGGCGTTCAGGAAGGTCAGTTCCGCCACTATTACGAAATAGCGGACAGAATGAAGGGGATCACGGGTGAAAACATGCTCTCCCTTCTCGAAAGAAGGCTGGATAACGTCGTGTTCAGAATGGGCGTAGGCTCTTCGAGGACGCAGGCAAGACAGCTTGTCAACCACGCGCACTTTACGGTAAACGGCAGAACGGTAAACGTTCCTTCCTATATCGTCCGCGCGGGCGACGTGATCGCCGTGAAAGAAAACAGAAGAAACAACAAGTTCTTCGAGCAGATCAAGACGATGAAAGTTGCGAATATGCCGAAGTGGTTGGAATTCGACCCCGAGAAGCTGGAAGGCAAAATCTTGGCGCTTCCCACCAGAGAGGACGTAGACAGCCAGATTGCGGAGCATATGATTGTCGAATTGTACTCCAAGTAATCGAACATTTAAGGAGGTAGCTTTATGATCGAAATGGATATGCCCAAAATCGAGGTTACGGAAAACGAAGAGAAATCTTATGCGAAGATCGTCGTCGAGCCGCTCGAAAAGGGTTTCGGTCTTACGATAGGCAACTGTCTGAGAAGAATTCTGCTTTCGGCGCTTCCCGGCGCCGCGGCGCAGGGGATCAAATTCATGGACGGAAGCGTCAAGCACGAATTTTCCGCCGTTGCGGGCGTTAAAGAGGACGTAACCGAAATTATCCTGAATTTGAAATTGCTCGCGATCAAGACCAAGATTACCGATAAAGATTATACTAAAACGCTCCGTCTCTGCAAAGAGGGACCCGCGGTCGTAACCGCGGCGGACATTTCGCAGGACGCGGAGGTGGAAATCATCAATTCCGACCAGTATATCTGCACGGTAGACGCCGGCGGCAAGATTGATATGGAAATTACGATCGGCCGCGGCAGAGGGTATAAGCCCGCTAAGGAAAACAAGCAGCCCGTCATCGATTATATTCCCATCGATTCCATCTATACGCCCGTTCAGAAGGTCAACTACAACGTCGAACCCGCGCGCGTCGGTCAGAACATCGATTACGACAGGCTGACGATTGAGGTTTGGACGGACGGCACGTTCTCGGGCAAAGAGATCGTTTCGCTCGTCGCGAAGATCATGCAGGATCATATCAGTCTGTTCGTCAACCTTTCCGAGACCATTAAGGATATGGACATTCTCGTCAAGACGGACGACGACAAACAGCAGCAGATTCTCTCTATGAAGATAGAGGACATGGACTTTTCCGTCCGTTCCTACAATTGCTTGAAGAGAGCGAACATTCATACCGTGGAAGACCTTACGAGAAAGTCGGAGGACGAGATGCTCAAAGTCAGAAATCTCGGTAAAAAATCTCTCGACGAAGTGATTCAGAAACTGGAATCGTACGGGCTTTCGCTTGAAAAAAAGGAGGATTAAATTATGCCGGGTAAATTGGGCAAGACGACCGAACAGAGATTGGCGATGCTGAGAAATCAGGCTTCCCAGCTGCTTTGGTACGGAAAGATCGAAACGACGGCGGCTCGCGCAAAGGAACTGAGACCGTACGTCGAAAAACTTATAACCAAGGCCGTGAACACCTACGACGACGTCGTGGAAATAGAAGTCGTGGCAAAGGACAAGAAGGGCAAGGATATCAAAACCACGTCCATTAAAGACGGGCCCAAAAAGCTTGCCGCTCGCCGCGCTATCATTGCCAAGACGTACGATTTGCAGGAAATCAAGGCGTTCAGCGAAAAGAAGAGCGATTATAAAAAGCGTACGGAGCAGATCAAACACCCTCTTATCGAGAAGCTGTTTAACGAGATCGCTCCCAAGTACGCGCAGAGGAAGGAAGAGCTCGGTCAGGGCGGCGGTTATACGAGAATTTATCTTCTCGGGCAGCGCCGCGGCGATGCAGCCGAAACGGCAATCATCGAATTGGTTTGATAGGATTCCAAAAGACTTCGCATTTGCGAAGTCTTTTTTATTTGTATAACGAAAACCACGCGATAGTCGCGTGGTTCAAAAGAGGTTAACCGATA
>CAJUJO010000030.1 GCA_910586675.1 uncultured Christensenellaceae bacterium
TCATTCCTCGCTTGAATACTTTTCCCGATATTCTACTACTTCGCAAAACTTTTGTCAAGGAAATTAAGGGCGAGGGAAAAACCGTAAATAAATCGCGGAATTAGGCATACAATAAAGTTGTGGAAGAAATCACCGTATCGGAGCGGAAGGAAAGAAGCTCCAATATTACCTATTTATATAATGCGATGGCGGACGCGGTTGCGCGTTTCGGCGGGAGAGAAGATTTGATGTTCGGCGATGCGCGCGCTGCGCTTCGCATATGCGGAAAAATTACGGCGCGGGAGAATCTCCGCGCCGTCCTGCGCGAAAAAATATCCGAAGTTATCGGCGTGGGCTATAAATACGAGTTTCTCAAAGGGCGGCTTAACGTCTGTCTCGGGCGGAGAGAGAAAAAATTGCTCTGCGCCGCCTTGATTGCCGCCGATCTCGAAGGCGATAAGGCGTATATCAGGCGAAAACTCGAACGCACGGAGGAGTATTCCATCGACGGATTTTATCATTTTCGCCTCGGCGCGCTTAGAGAAAAGTGGGAAAAAATCGTCGCCTATATTCCGAATGCCTTTTCTTCGTACGATTTGAAGAAATTCTGCGAGTTTCTCGTCGGGGAAAGTCGGAATAAAATTTATATCAAGGGAAACACCGTATTCGGAGAAAATTTCACGCCGCTTCGCCGAAGCCGCCTTACGGGAGAGGAGGATACGGAAACGGAAATTATGCTTTCCGACGCGGGATTTGTTTACTGCCTCGGCGAGGTGGAAGATTCCGTGGGGGATTTTCTGCAAAAATATTATGCCGAACGCGCGATTTTTTCTTGACAAACGGCTCCGAAAAGAATAGAATGAGTTTACCGAAAGACAAGTAGCCTTTGTCGTTTCCTCAAAGAGAGCGGGTTCACGGCTGAAAGATCCGCAGGAAGGGCAGAACGCGAAACCGCTTCTCGGAAAACATTATATAATGTAAGAGAGGTCGGCGTTATCGCCGACAATTAAGGTGGAACCGCGCAGCAAATGCGTCCTTAAAATTCCCGTTAGGGTGTTTTAAGCGGCGCGTTTTTTTATGCGGCGAAGCATTCGGAGGTATGGCCATGAAAATTATTTTGAAAAACGGAGACGAAATTCAGGCGGCGGATGGGGCGAGTTGTTTTTCCGTCGCGCAAGGCATTTCGGAAGGGCTGGCGCGCGCCGCCGTAGCGGCAAAAGTGAACGGAAGGATTACCGACCTTACAAGCCCGCTTGCCGACGGCGATACGCTGGAAATTATCACGATGAAGGATAAAGAAGGCTTAGAGGTATATCGTCATACCTGCGCTCACGTTTTGGCGCAGGCGCTGAAAACAATATATCCCACCTGTAAGCTTGCGATCGGCCCCGTTATCGACAACGGATTTTATTACGATGTCGATTTCAAAACGCCCATCACGATGGAAGATTTCGCCAAAATCGAAGCGGAGATGAAGAAAATCATAAAGAGCAACCTTCCCATCGAGCGCTTTACGCTCCCGCGCGAGGAAGCCATTGCTTTAATGAGCAAGTATCACGAAAATTATAAAGTGGAGCTTGTGCAGGATCTGCCCGAGGGCGAGGAAATCTCCTTTTATAAGCAGGGCGCGTTTACCGACCTGTGCCGCGGGCCGCACCTTCCCTCCACGGGCAAAATAAAGGCGTTCAAGCTCGTGTCCATCGCGGGAGCGTATTGGCGGGGCGATGAAAAGAAAAAGATGCTTACCCGCATTTACGGCACGGCGTTTGCGAAGAAGGAAGAAATGGACGCTTATTTCGAGATGCTTGAAGAAGCGAAGAAGCGCGATCACGTAAAGCTCGGAAAGGAGTTAAAGCTCTTTGCGCTGCTCAACGAGGGGAAGGGCTTCCCGTTCTTTTTGCCCAACGGCATGATCCTCAAAAATCTGCTCGTCGATTATTGGCGTTCCGTGCATCGCAGGGAGGGCTACGTCGAGGTGCAGACGCCCATGATCATGACCCGCTCGCTCTGGGAAACTTCGGGGCATTGGGATCATTATAAAGAGAATATGTATACGACCAAGATCGACGGCGAGGACTGCGCGGTAAAACCCATGAACTGCCCGGGCGGCATGCTCGTATATAAGACTTCGCCGCACAGCTATAAGGATTTCCCTATTCGCATGGGTGAGCTCGGACTTGTGCACCGCCACGAAAAGAGCGGGCAGCTGCACGGGCTCATGCGCGTGCGCTGCTTCACGCAGGACGACGCGCATATCTTCATGCTTCCCGAACAGATCGAGGACGAAATCAAGGGCGTGGTGCGCATCATCGACGAGGTGTATAAGCTCTTCGGCTTCAAATATCACGTGGAGCTTTCCACTCGTCCCGAAAACAGCATGGGGAGCGACGAGGATTGGAATGCAGCGACGGGCGCTCTCGAAACGGCGCTCAAAGATATCGGGCTGGAATATGAAATCAACGAGGGCGACGGCGCGTTTTACGGGCCGAAGATCGACTTTCATCTCGAAGACAGCATCGGCAGAACGTGGCAGTGCGGAACCATTCAGCTCGACTTCCAGATGCCGCAGCGCTTCGAGTTGGAATACGTGGGCGAGGACGGGCAGAAGCACCGCCCGATCATGATTCACCGCGTGGTGTTCGGTTCCATCGAACGGTTTATCGGTATTCTTATCGAGCATTTCGCGGGCAAATTCCCCGTGTGGCTGGCTCCCGAACAGATAAAAGTTCTTCCCGTAACTGACCGCGCCGCAGAGTATGCGCAGAAGCTCGTTTCGGAAATGACGGCGCTCGGGTTGCGCGCTTCCGCAGACCTGAGAAAGGAAAAAATCGGCAGAAAGATTCTTGATGCGGAACTGGAAAAAGTGCCCTACAAGCTCGTCGTCGGCGACAAGGAAGTGGAGGAAGGAACAGTTTCCGTCCGCCGCCGCGGGGAAGGGGATATCGGCGCCATGGAAAAGGATAAATTCTTTGCTTTGGTCAAAGAAGAAAACGATTCCAAGAAAATCTTCTAAAAATTCCGTAAAAGCGGTTGACAATTCCCTGTGGGCATGTTATGATGATACAGTCAAGCAGAGGTCAACCCTTCTCTCCGTATGCAAACGCTTTACGGGTCGATTATTTTTCTTAGTTGCCGCGGCGTATATTCGCTCGCGAGAAGAAAGAATGATTCGGGTTGCGCTCTTGCGCGACCCGTTATTATTTCCGAGAGGTAAAAGGTTATCAAAACGCAGAATCAGTTGAACGGCGACATCCGCGACCGCGAGATCCGCGTGATCGGTTCGTCGGGGGAAATGCTCGGCGTCATGTCGCCGAGAGACGCGCTCCGTCTTGCGGAAGAGGAAGATCTCGACCTTGTAAAAATTTCACCCAACGCGGTGCCCCCCGTTTGCAAGATCATGGACTGGGGCAAGTTCAAATTCGAACAGGCGAAAAAGGAAAAGGAGAACCGCAGAAACCAAAAAATCGTCGAAATCAAGGAAGTTCAGCTTTCCATGACGATCGACGTAGGCGACGTCAACGTGAAGGCAAAGCAGGCGACGCGTTTTTTGGAAGCGGGCAATAAGGTAAAGGTTTCCATTCGTCTGCGCGGCAGGCAGATGGCGCACGCATCCCTTGCAAAAGATGTCATGAATCGCTTTTACGAAATGCTCAAAGAGCTTGCGGTCATCGAAAAACCGATGAATATGGAAGGGCGCAATATCATCATGATTCTCGCGCCCGCGAAGAAATAAGGATTCCGCGCCGAAAAGGCGGAAATATAAGAAAAAACATTGTAAAATTTGGAGGATAAAGGTATGCCGAAACAGAAATCGCACAGCGGTTCGAAAAAACGCTTTTGGCTGACCGGCAGCGGCAAGGTCAACAGACCCCACGGCGGCAAGAATCACAAGGCGGAAACCAAGAACAGAAAGAGAAAGAGAAATTTACGTCAGACGACGCTCGTTTCCTCTGCGCAGGAAAACAACGTCAAGAAGATGATTCCTTACAAGGATTAACGGGAGGTAGACTGTAATGCGTATTAAAAGAGGCGTGAACGCCGTTAAAAAACGTAGAAAGATTTTCAAGCTCGCTAAGGGCTATTTCGGAAATAAAAGCAAAAATTACCGCATCGCGCGCGAAGCGGTCATGAAGTCGCTCAACTATGCGTATATCGGAAGAAAGAGAAGAAAGCGTGATATGCGTTCCCTGTGGATTGCAAGAATCAATGCGGGCGCAAGGCTCAACGGACTTTCTTATTCCAAGCTCATGCACGGGCTGAAAACGGCGGGTATAGAGCTTAACCGTAAAGTCCTTGCGGATATCGCAGTGTCCGACGCGGCGGCATTTTCCGAGCTTTGCTGCAAAGCAAAGGCCGCGCTGTAAGCGGTATATGATTGAAAAAAGTCTTTGTAAAAAGGCTTTTTTTACTATTAAAAATGGTTATCGTTTCAAGGAATAACGCTCTCGTAAAGGAGCTCGCTTCGCTGAAAGAAAAGAAGTTCCGCAAAGAGCGGGGCGCCTTTCTCGTCGAAGGTGGTAAAATGGTGCGCGAGTGCGCGGCAAGCGGACTTGAAATAATGCGCTTGATCGTTCGAGAAGACTACGGAGGCGAAACGTTTTCTCTTCCCGCCGTGAGGCTCGGGGCGGACGCGTTCCGCGCCGTATGCGACGAAAAAACGCCGCAGGGAATCGTCGCGGAAGTCGCGTTACCGCGTTATCCGCTTCGTCCGCCCGAAGGCTCTTGTCTGTTTCTCGACGGGGTTTCCGATCCCGCCAACGTCGGCGCAATTGTTCGTTCGGCGGTCGCCGCGGGGTATCGGGAAATTTATTGTGCCGACTGCGCCGATCCGTTTTCGCCTAAGAGCGTCCGTGCCAGTATGAGCGGCGTATTCTTTGCCCGAATCATGGAAGGCACGCGGGAAGAAATTTTCGACGCGTTGAAAGGAGTTTCCATGATCGCGGCGGATATGTCGGGGGAAAACGTGTTTTCCTTTGAGCCGCCCGAACGGTTTGCGCTCTGCGTCGGGAACGAGGGCGGGGGACTTTCCGCTCAAACGCGCGATCGCGCGCGGTATACCGTGCGCATTCCTATGAACGAACGGACGGAGAGTTTGAATGCGGCGGTTTCCGCAAGCATTCTTATGTACGAATTAAAAAGAAAGAATTTTATGAACGGTTAAAATTGCGCGAAAAAGGGCGCAAAAGGAGTGATTTTATGTCCGGACACAGCAAATGGCACAACATTGCGGCAAAAAAAGGTAAGGCGGACGCCGCAAGAGGCAAGATTTTTACTAAACTCGGCAGAGAAATCGCCGTGGCGGCCAAGGGAAATCCCAACCCTTCCACCAATTCCAAGTTGGCTGACGTCATTGCAAAAGCAAAGGCGGCGAACATGCCGAACGACAATATCGAGCGCTCTATCAAGCGCGCGGCGGGGGAGTTGGGCGATAAAGACTATAAAGAACTTACGTATGAAGGATACGGCGTTGCGGGCGCGGCGGTCATTATTACTACGCTTACCGACAACAACAACCGTACCGCGGGCGACGTGCGCGCCATTATGTCCAAGCACGGCGGTTCGCTCGGCAACACGGGCTGCGTTTCCTATATGTTCGACAATAAGGGGCTCATTGTCGTCGAACGCACGCCCGTCTTGGACGAGGATTCCGTAACAGAATACGCCATCGAAGCGGGCGCGGAGGACGTCGTAACGCAGGAGGACGCCTTCGAGATTTATACAGACGTTCCTTCTTTTTCCGAAGCGCGTAAGTTTTTGGAGGACAAGGGGCTTCATTTCCTGCAAGCGGAAATTACCATGATCCCGCAGAGCAAAATCACGCTCCCCGACGATAAGTTGGAGACCTTCAAAAAGATGCTGGAAAAGCTGGACGAGAACGACGACGTGCAGGAAATCTATCATAATGTAGAGCTACCCGAAGAAGAGGAAGAGGAATGACCGTTTCCGAAACCTGTTCGCTTGCCAAGGCGAACGAACGCGCCATTGCGTACCGCTCGGAAGGGGAGCGAAATGCAATGCTCGCGCTCGCGGCGGAAGCGCTTGTTGGGCAAACAGATTTTATTTTGCGGGAAAACGCCGCCGACATTGTGGCGTGTTCGCGCGGCGAACAGTTCAAGGACAGGTTGCTTTTAACGCGCGGACGAATTGAAGCGATTGCCGAAGGGCTTAAAAAGCTTTGCGCGCTTGCTTGCCCCGTCGGGGAAGAAGTCGAGCGGTTCACGGCGCAATCGGGATTGGATATTACTCGCGTGCGCGTACCTTTCGGAACGGTCGGCATTATTTACGAAGCCCGCCCTAACGTTACGGCGGATGCGATCGGGCTTTGTATCAAGAGCGGAAACGCCGTTGTACTGCGCGGCAGCAAGGACGCGTTCCGTTCCAATGCGGCGATTGTCGGCACGATAAAGGCGGCGCTTCGTGGGGGCGATTTCAATTCCGAATTTATTCAGCTCATCGAGGACGGCACCCGCGAAGGCGCGGCAGAGTTCATGCGCCAGAAAAAATATATCGACGTTCTGATTCCCCGCGGAAACGCGTCGCTCATCAACAGCGCGCTGGAAAACGCGACCGTACCCGTCATCGAAACGGGCACGGGAAACTGCCATATATATTTGGAGAAATCTGCGGATATTTCCAAATCTCTGTCCATTCTGATCAACGCAAAAACGCAGCGCACGAGCGTATGCAACGCCTGCGAAAGTCTTGTCGCGGACAGGGCGTTTGCGGAAAAATATCTTGGCGAAGTTGTCGCGGCATTGCGGGAGAGGGGCGTGGAAATCGTCGGAGACGAATATTCCCGCTCTCTATGCTCTGAAATTTCGCCCGCTTCGGAAGAAGATTATTTCACCGAATTTTTATCGCTGAAAATATCTGTCAAGACGGTGGAAGGAATCGATGAGGCGATAGATTTTATCAATGGGCATTCCACGGGGCACAGCGAGGCGATTATCACGGAAGACGAAGCCGCAGCCGAGCGGTTTCTACGGGAAATCGATTCGGCATGCGTTTACGTAAACGCGTCAACCCGCTTCACGGACGGCTTTGAGTTCGGATTCGGCGCGGAAATGGGCATCTCTACGCAAAAGCTGCATGCGCGCGGACCGATGGGGCTGCGGGAATTGACCTCATACAAATATATCGTCCGCGGAAACGGGCAAATCAGAAAATAAAAAAGCTGTTTCTCCTGGTGGGGAACAGCTTTTTTATTGCCGTTTATTTCTTTTTACCGAGCTCGCCGAGCGCCGCATTCAAAAAATATTCCGCCGTGGAATTTTTCCTGATAAGCGCTTTGGCTTCTTCGGGCGAGCACCAGCGCGCTTCGTCCAATTCTTCGTTTACCTTGATTGCGCCGTCCTCAGCCGTTACGACGAAGTTAAGCATGAGCACGTCGTGCGCTTCGTGATAGCGCGAGGCAACGTACCGCCATTTGATTGCCGTTAGCTGCGTTTCTTCTTTCAGCTCGCGGGGAATGGACTTTTCCGCATTTTCTCCTTTTTTCACGTAACCTGCGATCAAAGTGTAGTCGTCTTCGTTTTTATGCTTTGCGAGCAGAATTTTATCTTCCGCACGATTTACCACCGTCATGGAAACCGCGACGGGGAATAGCGGGAATTTATACTGTCCGCATTTAGCGCAATAGGGTACGAGTCCTTCGTTTTCCAAAAAACGCAGAGCCAGTTTTTCTCCGCAATCTCTACAATACATATATCAAACCTCCGTGGGCGATTTTCGGCGTGCAACCGTTTGTTGTTGGAAAAATATTTAATCGTTTTTTATATTTTACGCCTATTGCGGGAAATTGTCAACCGCTTTGTGTGAAAGACAGGCAAAACCGTGGTAAAATATAGCAAATAACTGTCATAAAATAAAGTGCTGTGCCCGCTCCGCAGGAAAAAACGGAAAGCGGAAATTTACCTTTCTGGGCTTGACAACGTCGTTATTATTATAGTATAATAAAATGTATTTTTATGGCGTAAAAATCATTCGTTTATGCGGCGAAATTTTTTACGGAAAACAAGGAGAAAAGGAAAATGCTTACTTCTATTTGCGGGATCAACTGGGGCGATGAAGGCAAGGGAAGAATGGTCGATCTTTTATCGCGCGAGTACGACGTGGTGTGCCGCTATCAAGGCGGAAACAACGCGGGGCATACGGTTATCAACGAGAGGGGGAAATTCGTTCTCAATCTTCTCCCTTCCGGCATTTTGAGGGAGAACGTCGTAAACGTGCTCGGAAACGGCATGGTCGTGGACGTCAAGCATTTATTCGAAGAAGCGGGGCGGCTTCGGGAGCAGGGCATTTCCATCACGCCCGAAAATCTGAAAATAAGCGACAGGGCGGTCATCACCATGCCTTATCACGTGCTGATGGATTGCCTCGAAGAGGAGCGCCTCGCCGATAAAAAGTTCGGTTCCACCCGCCGCGGGATCGCGCCCGTTTATGCCGATAAATATATGAAAAAAGCCTTCCGTATGGGGGAGCTTCTCAATCCGGATTTGCTTTACAAGCGCGTGAAGGATATCGTGGAATGGAAAAATCTTACCGTTTCGGGCGGATACGATCACGCGCCTATCACCGTTGACGAAGTGATTGCTTATATTGAAACGTACGGTAAGCCGTTTAAGGACTATATCTGCGACGTCGGCTTATATTTGAACGAAGCGAATAAGGCGGGCAAGAAAATCATGTTCGAAGCGCAGCTCGGCGCCCTACGGGATATAGATTTCGGCATTTACCCGTATACTTCCAGTTCTTCCACAATCGCGGCGTATGCGCCCATCGGCGCGGGCGTACCCAATTTGAAATTGGATAAATCCATCGGAATCATGAAAGCCTATTCCACATGCGTGGGAGAAGGACCGTTTACCGCCGAATACTTCGGCGAGAAGGCGGAAAAGCTCCGCGCTGCGGGCGGAGAATACGGCGCTGCGACGGGCAGACCGAGAAGAGTGGGGCCCTTCGACGTCGTGGCGTCCCGTTACGGGATCCGTTGTCAGGGAGCGGACGAAATCGCGCTCACAAAGCTCGACGTGCTTTCGGGGCACGAGGAGCTGGAAATCTGCACGGCTTACGAGCTGGACGGGAAAATCATTCACGAATTTCCCTTTACCGACGTACTCGATAAGTGTAAGCCCGTCTTTGAAAAGATCAAAGGCTGGAATTGCGATATTTCCAAATGCCGCAAAAAAGAGGATCTCCCTGCGGAAGCGATTGCCTATATCCGTTATCTCGAGGAGGCGTGCGATTGCAAAATTACATACGTTTCCGTCGGCGCGGAGCGCGAAGCATACGTAAAATTTTAAGAGAACATGTTGAAAAAGTTTTATAAGATGCACGGCATCGGGAACGACTATATCTATTTCGACTGCTTCGGGGAAGAGCTCACCGACCCGCGCGGCGCGGCGGTAACGCTTTCGGACAGGCACTTTTCCGTCGGGGGCGACGGCGTCGTCATGATTTGCAAGAGCGATTGCGCGGACGCAAAAATGCGCATGTTTAACGCCGACGGTAGCGAGGGCAAAATGTGCGGAAATGCTATCCGCTGCGTGGGGAAATTTCTGTATGAAATAAAGGGAGTTAAAAAAACCGTTTTGACTGTGGAAACGTTAAGCGGGATAAAGACGCTTGCGTTGAATGTTTCGGGTGAAAAGGTTTTGTCGGTTACCGTCGATATGGGGCGGGCGGAACTCTGTCCTTCTGAAATTCCCGCGCGACTCGATTTTCCTCGCGCGGTCGGCGTTCCGCTCACCGTCGGCGGCAGAGAATATTGCGTTACATGCGTTTCCATGGGAAATCCTCATTGCGTCGTATTCGAGGATCCCGATGCGTTGGAAATCGAAAGGGTAGGACCGTTGTTTGAAAATCATCCCGTCTTTCCCGAACGGGTCAATACGGAATTTGTAAAAGTAACGGGGCGGAATAAACTTAAAATGCGCGTATGGGAGCGCGGCAGCGGGGAAACGCTCGCCTGTGGCACCGGCGCGTGCGCTTCCGCCGTCGCCGCCGTTTTGAACGGTTTGTGTGATAAGAACGCGGAAATTACCGTCTGTCTTCGCGGCGGAGATCTTATCGTAAAATATACAGACGAAGCGGTTTTCATGACGGGCGGCGCGGAATTCGCGTTTGTTGGAGAAGTCGAATTTTAATTGCGGAAAAAATCAGAGGTGAAATACACATGACGAAGTATATCTTTGTAACGGGCGGCGTTGTTTCCGGTTTAGGCAAGGGCATCACGGCGGCGTCTTTGGGCAGACTTTTGAAGATGCGTGGGTATAAGGTGGCTTCCCAGAAGCTCGACCCCTATATCAATATCGACCCCGGCACGATGAGTCCTTTTCAGCACGGCGAAGTTTTCGTAACGGAGGACGGCGCGGAAACCGACCTCGATTTGGGGCATTACGAGCGGTTTATTGACGAAAACCTCAATAAATTCTCCAACCTTACCACGGGGAAGGTATATTGGAACGTCCTCAATAAAGAGCGGAACGGCGAATATCTCGGGCAGACCGTGCAGGTTATTCCTCACGTTACCAACGAGATCAAATCGTTTATTTATCAGGTGGGGAAGACGACGGGCGCGGACATCGTCATTACCGAAATCGGCGGTACGACGGGCGACATCGAAAGCCAGCCTTTCATCGAAGCCATTCGTCAGGTTTCACGCGAAGTAGGGAGGGATAATTGCTGTTTTATTCACGTAACCCTCGTGCCCTATATTTCCGGATCCTGCGAATTCAAGAGCAAGCCGACCCAACATTCCGTGAAAGAATTGCAGGGGATGGGGATTTCTCCCGACATCATCGTCGCCCGCGTAGACGAGCCGATGCCTGAAAGTATTAGGGAAAAGATTGCAATGTTCTGTAACGTCGCGCCCGAGTGCTGCATCGAAAATCTCACTGTCCCCGTACTTTACGAAGCGCCCATGATGCTGGAAAAGAGCAATCTTTCCACTACCGTTTGTAAGATACTGCACCTTGACGCGGGAAAGATTGATTTGACTGAGTGGGAGGATATGCTTGCGCGCATTCATGCGCGCAGCAAGCGCGTGAAAATTGCCATTTGCGGCAAGTATGTTCAGCTTCACGACGCGTATCTTTCCATTGCCGAAGCGCTCGCGCACGGCGGCTACGAAACGGGTGCCAAAGTGGACATCGAATGGATCGACACGGAAACAATCACGGCAGAAAACGTGGAAGCGCTTCTTAAAGAGGTGGACGGCGTGCTTGTGCCGGGCGGGTTCGGCAATCGCGGAATTGAAGGGAAAATCCTTGCGTGCAAGTATGCACGCGAACATAACATTCCCTATTTCGGAATTTGTCTCGGAATGCAGATCGCCGTCATCGAGTACGCGCGCAGCGTTCTCGGCATAGCCGACGCACATTCTTCGGAGTTCTTCCCCGAAGGTAAAAATTCCGTCATCGACCTTATGCCCGATCAGTACGGCGTGAAGATGGGGGGGACCATGCGTCTCGGCGCGTATCCCTGCAAGGTGCTGGGCAGGCGCATGAAGGAAGCATATAAGAGCGATCTCGTTTCCGAACGCCACCGCCACCGTTTCGAGTTCAATAACGATTATAGGGAGCAGTTTGAAAAGAACGGCATGACCATTGCGGGCACTTCGCCCGACGGTTTGCTCTGCGAGGCGGTGGAGTGCGATAAAAACGACTTTTTCGTCGGCGTGCAGTTTCACCCTGAATTCAAATCCCGCCCCAATAACGCGCATCCGCTCTTCCGCGAATTCGTTCGTTATGCGGGAAAACACGCGCAGAAAAAGAAATAAGAAATAAGAAATAAGATTTCTTCCGCTCGGAGGAAAAGGGCTACGGCATGAAAATAAACGAAAATTTTCTTAACTTAAAGGATAGCTATTTGTTTGCGACGGTCGGAAAGAAGACGACCGCATATAAAACGGCACACCCCGATAGGGACGTAATCCGTCTGAGCATCGGGGATGTAACGCTTCCGCTCGCGCCCGTCGTGATCGATGCGATGCACCGCGCGGTGGACGAAATGTCCCGCAAAGAAACGTTCAAGGGGTACGGTCCCGACCAATATTGCTACGGTTATGAAAGCTTATTGACTTCCATCAAAGACAGTTACCGACGCAAAGGCGTTTCGCTGGAAAGCTCGGAAATTTTTATTTCAGACGGCGCGAAGTCCGATTGCGGCAATATTCTGGATATATTCTCTGCGGACAATACCGTTCTCGTGCCCGATCCCGTTTATCCCGTATATGTGGATACCAATATCATGGCGGGGCGTAGAATTATCTTTGCGGATGCGAACGAGCAGAACGGGTTTCTTCCCATGCCCGACAAAAAGGTAAAAGCGGACATTATTTATATCTGTTCACCCAACAATCCCACCGGCGCGGCATATTCCAAAGCGCAGCTGAAAGAATGGGTGGACTATGCGCTTGCGAACAAAGCGGTGATTCTTTACGACGCCGCGTACGAATATTTTGTGGACGACGATTCTCTCGCGCGGAGCATTTATCAGATCGAAGGCGCGAAGGAATGCGCGATCGAGCTGTGCTCCTATTCCAAGACGGCGGGCTTTACGGGGGTTCGCTGCGGGTATACGGTCGTTCCGCAGGCATTATTGCGCGGGGGAGTTTCCCTTAACAAGCTATGGGCGAGAAGACAGTCCACCAAATTCAACGGCGTTTCTTATGTTACGCAAATGGGAGCCGCCGCTGTTTTTACCGAGGAGGGGGAGCGGCAAATCAAAGAGAATCTTGCATATTATCGCCGCAACGCGCATATGATTTCTGACTGCCTGAACGAGCTCGGCATTTGGTATACGGGCGGGAAAAATTCGCCGTATATCTGGATGAAATGTCCTAACGGATATGACAGCTGGGCTTTTTTCGATTATCTTTTGGAAGAGGCAAATGTGGTAGGAACGCCGGGAAGCGGTTTTGGTGCCAACGGCGAAGGCTTTTTCCGTTTGACGGCGTTCGGCAGCGAAGAAAACACGCGTGAAGCGTGCCGTCGGATTAAAAATTTACTGATAAATCGCAACTGATCGGAGAATTATGAAAAAATTGAAACGAGAAGCGGGTGTGCTTTGTCATATTTCCTCCCTTCCGGGGAAATACGGCATCGGTTCGTTCGGCAAAGAAGCATATAAATTCGCAAAAAAACTTGCCCGAAGCGGAGTGAAATATTGGCAGCTTCTACCGCTCGTCCAAACGGGCTACGGAGATTCGCCGTACAGTTCCGTCTCCTGCGGGTCGGGAAATCCGTATTTCATTGATTTACCTCTCTTAAAAAAACAGGGTCTCTTGTCTTCGGCGGATTTGAAGGGCGCGGAAATGCCGTGCGGCTCCGTCGATTACGGGGCGCTTTCGGAATCGCGCTATGCGGTTTTGCGCAAAGCGTTTTCCAACTTTTTCTTCGACGATCCCGATTTCCGCGCTTTTGTCAAGGGGGGCTCTGCGGAGGATTATGCGCTCTTCATGACGGCGAAAACGGTCTACGGCGGTCGTTTCGTCGATTGGGAAATGGGAATAAAATTCCGCAATCCCACTGTAATGGAAACATTTCGCACCGAATATCACGAGGAATATCTGTTCTGGCAGTTCCTGCAATATGAATTCCGCTTGCAGTGGGGGGCTTTGAAGAGATACTGTAACCGATTGGGGGTTAAGATTATCGGGGATATACCGCTTTACGTTGCGGGCGACAGCGCCGACGTATGGGCGAATCCGGAATTGTTCAAACTGGATAAAAACTTGAATCCCGTTAAAGTCGCCGGTGTTCCGCCCGATTATTTTTCCGAATCGGGTCAGCTGTGGGGCAATCCCGTTTATGATTGGAAGGCGCACGAGGCGCAGGATTTCGCTTGGTGGAAAAAGCGATTGACGGAAGCGCTTGAAACGTACGACGTCGTGCGCATCGACCATTTCCGCGGCTTGGATCGCTATTACGAAATTTCCGCCGATGCGAAAAATGCCGTAAACGGTAAATGGCAGGATGGGCCGAAAGAAAAACTATTTGAAGGCTTGAATTGCGGTGAAAGCGTGATTGCCGAGGATTTGGGGCTTATCGACGAGGGGGTACGCGCTTTACTCGAAAAGACAGGCTTCTCCGGTATGAAGGTGCTTTTGTTTGCGTTCGACGGAAATCCCGATAACGCTTTCCTTCCGAAAAATATTACAGAAAACAGCGTATGCTATACGGGCACGCACGATAACGATACGGTGGCGGGTTACGTGCAGTCGTTTGAAACGGAAGACTTTATTATTTTCCGTTCCCGCGTTGCGGCCGCGCTCGCGGAAGAAGACATTCTCGTTTCTCTCGGGGAAGGAGAAAAGGGCGTATGCGACGCGTTTTTGCGCATGGCGCTTGCGAGCAAGGCTCGCCTTGCGATTTTGCCCGTGCAGGATTTGCTCGGTTTAGGGAACGAAAGCCGTATGAACATACCCGGAACGCAGTACGGAAATTGGATGTTCCGCTTAAAAAAACTTCCTTCTGCGGTCGCGATGAAAAAGCTGAAAAAATATATTAGAATTTACGGAAGAATCGAGCGTGTCTGACAAAAAAGAGAAAAAAGAAAAGAACAAAAATAAAGGCTTTTTCCGTGAATTCAAAGAATTTATCAGCCGCGGAAACATTCTCGATCTTGCGGTCGGCGTAATTATCGGCGCGGCATTCGGTAAAATCGTAACCAGTTTGACGAACGATATTATTATGCCGCTCATTACGTTGGCAATGGGAAAAAGTAATATTTCCGAGTTAAGCGTTATACTCCGTCCTGAGGAAATCGACCCCGCAACGGGCGAAATCATTACGCAGGCGCTTACCTGGAATTGGGGTAATTTTTTACAGACTATCATTGATTTTCTGATTATCGCCTTCGTGCTGTTTCTTATCGTTAAAGTCATGATGCACATGAGAAAAGCACAGGAAAAAATCGTGGATGGCATGAAGGATCTTGCCGAGAAGCTGAAAAACGACGAAGACGAGAACGGGGAGAACGCGTCGGAACAGGCACCTACCGTATCTTCGGAAGCTATTTCCGCGGAGAGCGGGGAATCGCCTGAACAGAAAGAATAAGCAAAAACAACCGCATTACGGTTGTTTTTTTATAAATTAAAGATTAAATTATCACAAAATCGGCGCGCTCCCATTATGATAATTAGGGAGAGTTTATGCGGATTTGTTTTGTGAGCGACGGTGATTTGAATGATTACGCGGAAAATTATTCCAATACGAGCGCGGACGTCGTGTGTTTTTCCTTTCAGGCGCTCGGACAGGTTAATTACGAGCGGGAGCTTCGCGGAGAAACCAATTTATTCGAGGATGCGGCGCTGCTTTCCAAAGAGGGAAAAAACGTCGTCGTTTGCGGTTGTTATACCGATGCCCGCGGCGTTCGCAGAAAGTCGGTCGTCGTCGCCGAACGGGGGCGAATCCTCGGCGTTTCCGATATGGTCAACCGTATCGACGGCGGGGAGTACCGTTGCGGCGCAGGCATCAAGATATTCGATACAAAAGCGGGAAAACTCGGCGTCGTCGTGGCGGAAGATTTGTACTTTCCGCAAGTTCTGCAAACACTTTCCGTGTGCGGCGCGGACGTCGCGCTCTGTATCTTTGAAGAGCCGAATGAAACTCTCGAACAGACGCTCATCCGTGCGGGGGCATATTTTTACGGACTTCCCGTTTGCATGTGTGCGCGCGGATACGCCCAAGCCGCAGACATTGCGGGGAAATTATGCTTTGCTTCTCCCGACAGTCCGTGCGTTTACGAAATGGAGCGGGAACAGGAGTTTCATCTGGTGGAAACGAGGCACAGGGGATTTTATAAAAAGAAAAGCGAATTCTGAATATGACAATTCCTCGACGGAATCATCCGTTCGGTTTGAAAATAAAAAACGGCGCGAAGCTTCGCGCCGTTTCCGGTTATTTTACGACTCTTGAGCAGGCGCACGCAAGCGCGCCGGGACCTATATGGCAAGATACGCTGAGAGAAAGGGGATCGGTAAATGTAAGCGGAATATCGGGAAAGGCTTCCCTTAATTCGTCGCCGAACAGCGCGGCTTCTCCGTCGTTTGCCGTATGCGCGACGGCGATCGTCATTTCTCCGTTTTTCACATATTCCGAAAAACGAGTTTCCAAGTCGCTCCTTAAAGCGGCTATCATCACGTCCTTTGCTTTTTTCAGAGTCTGAACCTTTTTGAATGCGTCCAGCTTTTCCCCTTGAATTTGAAGTACGGGTTTGATTTTCAGAATCGTGCCGATGAGCGCTGCGGCGGGGGTAAGTCTGCCGCCTTTTTTCAGATATTTTAAAGTGTCGAGCGAAATGTAGATGCTGCTGTCGAACTTGGTTTTAATGAGGCGTTCTTTTATTTCCCGCGCGTTTTTACCCTGTTTTGCAAGGGTAATCGCGTCGTAAACGCTCTGTTTCTGCGTAATGGAAATGCGTTGATTGTCTACGACCTGCACGCGTTCTCCGTAATCTTTTGCAAGGCTTTCCGCAGTGTGGCAGGATTCCGAAAGTCCGCTCGACATGGGAATATGAACGATTTCGCTTCCGTCGCATAATAGTTCGTCCCATAAGTCGGTAACGCTGCCGATTGCGGGCTGAGATGTGGAAACGGCGGCATCGTTTTTGAGATGCGCGTAAAATTCCGTCTGCGTCAGGTTAATGTCTTCGTAGTACTGCTCGCCGTCGATCAAAAAGGGCATCGGGAGGACGGAGATTCCCAGTTTCTCCGCTTCCGCTTGCGTGATGCCGCTGTTCGAGTCGGTAACGATTTTTACCTTCGTCATACTAACTCTCCAAATATTTAATTTATTGAACTATTTCATATTATATCAAACGGGCAAGGAAAGGTCAAGGAAATATACCGCGAATTCGATTATGAATATTTATTATAGTATATTTGACAAAACAGTATATAAGTTGTATAATATCCGTATTATACGCTTTTTATAAAATTTTTAAGTTTTGGAGAGACAGTATGTTTCGGATCGCGAAAAAAAACGCGCTCAATGATACGGTTATGTTGATGGAGATAGAGGCACCTCTCGTTGCCAAAAAGGCGCGTGCGGGGCAGTTCGTTATTCTCCGCGCGGATGCGCGGGGCGAACGCATTCCGCTTACGATTGCGGGGCGGAATACGGAAACGGGAACGGTAACCGTGATATTTCAGATCGTCGGTGGCGCGACAATGGCATTGGGTGCCAAAACCGAGGGGGAATGTATTGCCGATTTCGTTGGGCCGCTCGGAAAGCCTACGCGGATCGAAGGATTGAAAAATGTTGCCGTCGTAGGGGGCGGGGTCGGCTGCGCCATTGCGCTGCCCGTAGCCCGCGCTTTACACGAGAACGGCTGCCGCGTTACATCCGTGGTCGGATTTCGGAATAAAGATTTCGTTATTTTAGAGGATGAATTCAAAGCGGTAAGCGAACGATTTTATATGATGACGGACGACGGCAGCTACGGGGAAAAGGGAAACGTCTGTATGCCGCTTAATCGCTTGTTGGTAGGCGGAGAGCGCTTTGACGAAGTGATTACCATCGGTCCGCTTATCATGATGAAGTTTGTCGCGCTCGCAACAAAACCGTACGGAATCAAGACGATTGCGAGCATGAATCCTATCATGATAGACGGTACGGGAATGTGCGGCGGCTGCCGCCTGACCGTAGGCGGGGAAATGAAGTTTGCCTGCGTGGACGGGCCGGAGTTTGACGCCCATTTGATCGATTTCGACGAGGCAATGAAGCGCTCCCGCGCTTATGCTGCGTTTGAACAGCGTTCGCGGGAAAAACATTGCAATCTTTTTACCAAAGAGGTGAATTAACATGCCTGCTTTCAATATGTCGCCCGTAAAAAATCCAATGCCTTCGCAGGAACCGCTCGTCAGAAACAAGAATTTCGACGAGGTCGCGCTCGGCTATTCCGAAGAAGCGGCAATCGCGGAAGCCAAACGTTGCTTAAATTGTAAAAATAAACCGTGCGTTGCGGGGTGCCCCGTAAACGTCATGATTCCCGAATTTATTTCCTTCGTCGCCGAGGGAAAGTTCGAGGAGGCGTACGCCGTAATCAATCGTTCGTCCTCGCTTCCCGCAGTGTGCGGCAGAGTTTGTCCGCAAGAAACGCAGTGCGAAGGAAAGTGCACGCGCGGACTCAAGGGCGAAGCGGTCGCCAT
Organism: uncultured Christensenellaceae bacterium; assembly: GCA_910586675.1. Lineage (GTDB taxonomy): Bacteria > Bacillota > Clostridia > Christensenellales > Borkfalkiaceae > Gallimonas. The sequence goes on from CAJUJO010000030.1 coordinate 18,134, forward strand.
CGGGCGCTTGGAGCGCTTCGTCGCCGATTATCATAACGCGCACGGAGAACGGCAGACCGTTCGTCCCGCGCGCAACGGGCATAAAGTCGCGGTCGTCGGATCGGGACCTGCGGGGCTTGCCTGCGCGGGCGATCTCGCCAAGCTCGGTTACGACGTAACCGTATTTGAAGCGCTGCACATGGCGGGTGGAGTGCTCGTATACGGCATTCCCGAATTTCGTCTACCCAAGAGCATTGTGGAAAAAGAAGTGGAAAATCTGCGCTCGCTCGGGGTGAAAATTGAAACCAATATGGTGGTCGGGCGCATTTTTTCGATAGAGGAATTAAAGGAAGAATACGGCTTCGAGGCGGTTTTCATCGGAACGGGTGCGGGGCTTCCCAAGTTTATGGGCATCAAGGGCGAAAACGCCAAGGGCGTGTATTCGGCGAACGAATATCTCACGCGAGTCAACTTAATGAAAGCGTACGAAGAGGACAGCGAAACGCCCGTTCTCCGCGCAAAGCGCGTCGCCGTCGTTGGCGGCGGAAACGTTGCGATGGACGCGGCGAGGAGCGCGAAACGCATGGGCGCGGATGAGGTTTATATCGTTTACCGCCGTTCGGAAGAGGAGTTGCCTGCGCGCCGCGAAGAGGTGGAGCACGCGAAGGAAGAGCAAATCATTTTCAAGCTGCTTACCAATCCCGTGGAAATTATCGCCGACGAGGAGGACAACGTTTCTGCGATTCGGTGCGTGGAAATGGAGCTAGGCGATGCGGATGCTTCGGGGCGCCGCCGCCCCGTTGTCAAGGAGGGGAGTGAATTCGAAATGCCTGTCGCCTGCGTGATCATGGCGCTCGGCACTTCGCCTAATCCGCTTATCAAACAGACGACGGCAGGTTTGGATACGCGTTCGCGCGGGGAAATCGCGGCGGACGAATGCGGTAGGACTTCACTCGAAGGCGTGTTTGCGGGGGGCGACGCAGTAACGGGCGCGGCGACCGTAATTTTAGCGATGGGCGCAGGAAAAACGGCGGCAAAGGCGATCGACGAATATATTAAGAACAAGTAAGAAAAGGATTGTTCACAGGGCGGGATCTCCGCCCTGTATTTTTGTATAACGAAAACCACGCGATAGTCGCGTGGTTCAAAAGAGGTTAACCGA
>CAJUJO010000031.1 GCA_910586675.1 uncultured Christensenellaceae bacterium
GAGGGACGCGCCCTCGTTTGGCTGCTGTTTATCCTTACCAAGGATGTGCTCTACCTGCTGAGCCACAGCAGCATGCTTGAAAAACATGAAGTTTTTTGTCGGTTGTTTAGGAATAGATTTATAAGCCGAAAAGGCAAGAATAAGTATATATAAAAGTTGCCGTTAAGTCAAGTGATAAACGGTGAAAAATAAAAAAACAATAAAAGAATTTTTTTATATAATGCTTTTATTTCAAAAAGCGTTTCAACATTCTTTCTTTTTGCTTTGAGTACGGTTGGTATCGAACGGGCAGATCCATGCTGGCGGATTTATGTACGATGCTTTTTTCATGCGTAAAACAATCGAACCCTTTTTTTCCGTGATAAGCGCCCATGCCGCTTTCACCGAAGCCGCCGAACCCCATTTCAGATGTGGCAAGGTGAATCACGACGTCATTTACGCATCCGCCTCCGAAAGCATACCGCGAAAGAAAATATTCGGCTACGCTTTTATTTTCGGTAAAAATATACATCGCCAGCGGTTTCGGGCGTTCGTTGAGCGTCTGTAAAATAATATCGCAATCGCTATATGAAATTACGGGCAGCACAGGACCGAAAATTTCTTCCTGCATGCTTTTATGTTTCCAATGAATATCGCTCAGTACGGTAGGGGAAATTTGTAACGTATTTTTGTTTCGTTCACCCCCGCAATAAATTGTTCCAGAGTCGAGAAGGGTGGAAAGACGCTCAAAATGCTTTTGATTGATAATTTTTCCGTAATCCGGATTATCGAGCGGATTTTTTCCGAATTGAATATGGATTTCTTGCCTGATTGCTTTCAGTAATTGTTTTTCTACGGAACGGTGCACGAGGACGTAATCGGGAGCAACGCAGGTTTGTCCGCAATTAAGAAATTTACCAAATACAATGCGCCGCGCGGCGAGCGGTATTTTTGCGCTCTCGTCTACGATACAGGGGCTTTTACCGCCGAGTTCTAAGGTAACGGGAATTAAACGTTCCGCGGCTTTCCGCATGACGGTTTTTCCGACTTCCGAGTTTCCCGTAAAGAAAATTTTATCAAAGGGGAGGTCGAGAAGGCGTTCGTTTTCTTTTCGTCCGCCCGTGATGACGGTTACATGTTCGGGCGGAAATATTTCGGCAATCATTTTTTCGAGCAACGCACTCGTAGATGGGGAGTATGCGGAGGGTTTTATGATTGCGCAGTTTCCTGCGGCAAGCGCATCTACGAGCGGTTCGACGGAAAGCATAAACGGATAATTCCACGGACTCATAATAAGGACGCAGCCGTAAGGAGACTTTTTGATGTAGCTTTTTGCGGGAAATTGCGCGAGAGGCGTCCTAACTTTTTCGTTATTTGCATATTTTTTGATGTGTTTCAGCATATGGGAAATTTCAGAAAGAACCATCCCCGTTTCGCACATAAAACTTTCAAACGGGCTTTTTCCGAGATCGCAAGCAAGCGCTTTTGCAATATCATCTGTATGATTTTTAATTGCAAGATAGAGTGATTTCAAAGCATAAATCCGTTTTTTAACGGGCAATGTTGCACCGCTTAAAAAATATTTCCGCTGTTTTAACAATATTTCTTCCATAAACCAAAGTATAGCGCAGAAAGAAAATTTTGTCAATTTTAGAAATGAAAAACGGAACAATATAAAATAATTTTTGAAAACGATTAAAAATCGCTTGCTTTTTTTTGCAGTTATGCTATAATTCAGACAAGTAAAAAGGGGATATGGCTCAGTTGGTAGAGCGGTACGTTCGCAACGTACAGGCCACGAGTTCGAATCTCGTTATCTCCACCATTAGCAACCTAAAACGAACCACTTTTTGTGATAGTTTAGGTTGCTTTTTCTATTGTCTTAAAACGGCTACTTTATGCCGCGAAAGCCGCTTGACGTGAGAAAGGGGGCGTGTTAGGCTGGAACGCCAAAGGCAAACCAAAACCCGACTGATGTCAATCGGTCGGGTTACGCGTTTCGCCCTTATTTGCCTATACACACGCCCCTGCGAGGCTCACGTCAAGCGGAACGTGGAATAAATAGCCGTTTGGTATTTGGCTTTGAATTGTATTTTTGTCTTTCGACAAGGGCGGACAAAAACGGAAACGCATTGATTGTTTAGCCGATATATTTGTTATTAGCAGTACGCCGTAATTCGGTAAAGCATTTGGCTTTCTTGCCGATCAAGGGTTGCCGCAAGGCAAGCGGTAGTATCGGGGTATAAAGTAAAACACCGTTTTTGCGCTCATTTATATCAAGACAAGCGCACGCCACAAACTCACGACTGTTACAAAAGCGGTAGTTTTGCGGTAGTCAAACACAGCATATAGAAACAGCACAGTTTAAGGAAACAGGCAAAAGAAAAAATCGGGGTTTCGCGGAAAGCCTGCGCGTGTCCCCGAATTTTAGTTGCCGCCGATTGCGGTATTCGGTTTGTCTATTTAGTTGTGTTTGGTCGGTGTGGCGGGTGCTTGACGGCGAGCGTAGCGAGCCGCTTGTTTATTCAAGCACCCGCCACAGTGCCAAAGTGTGTTTTTGTTTATCTAATACACTTGAAAAATGTCGATATTAGTGCTATACTTATAAAAAAGCACAAAGGAAATCATTATGGCGATTTATTTAATAGATTATTAAAACTAATAAAGCCATTTATAAAAAAATAAGGAATTATCAATCTAAAAAGGAGAACAAATATGAAAATCAATGATAATATCTTTGAACTTATAAGTGAAATGGAATATATTATAAGTAATAATACTTTAAGCAAAAATACATTTATTAACGCAGGGTTATCTGTTGATGATTATGGCTATCGTTATCCTGTACGAATTAGTTTAGATGGCGATAAAGAAGAATCTAAAACGCAAATAAGAGAAAAAGTGCATACTTATGAACAAGTTAGTTACATTTATACTTTCAGTTGTGCATATCCAACCTAATATAAATTTCAATTTAGCGTAGAATGGCTGATAAGACTAACTATCTTGTCAGTCATTTTTTTGTGCAGAGCGACTACTTTTGCAATTCGGGAGCGTGATTTTGCCTTTCGTGGTGGCTGTTGTAGCACAGTTCTCGCAAAAGTAAACGGCAAAAAATAAGCACTTAAAATCTCAATATTGACTTTACAGCCTGACGGAAAACGTCGGGCTTTTTTTCTTATGCAAAAAACGCACTTATTTTTTGGTAACGGAACACAAATAAAGACCTGTCGTTTACTTTCGCTGCCTCGCCAAATCAAAGCCTTACCACACCGAACAGTGCTACTTTGCCCCTGCCGAAAGGCTAATAAAATCACGGAGGTTTAGAAAATGCAAAAAGTAGTTTACTTGGCTTCAAAGGTAAACAAGGACGAGGTCGCTAAATGGGCGGTTCTTATGGCACGCATTGTCGCCCACCAAAAAATTTTGTCGCATTTTGTCGAAAGACGGATTGCGACGTATTTTATTGTTCTATTCTGTTTCAATCATACATAAGTTTTAAGTGGGAGAATTTATGTTATGAAGCATAAAATATGTTTTATTTTATTTGCGGTTTGTTTGATGATTACGTTAAGTGGTTGCGGAAAAGAATCGGGGGAAGTAAATGAAAGAGAATTTATAAAGTATGATTTGAGTTTGAGTATGGTAAAAACGGAATACAGAATTTATGATTCCACAGAGAAAATAATAATGTATTTTCCCGTTGCTACCAATAAAGAGATAACGGCAACCGACTTGGGCGGTGTCGCCGCTAAGTTACCGCTAATAAAAGAGAATATAAAAGTTACATTGCGCGCTATGCAGCAAGATAAGTTAAATTTTCTTTATCAAGATAAATATATTTCGTTTTTGAAATACCGAGTCGATATAGAAAGTAAAAAATTGTTACAAGCGAACGATATTATAAATTTGTGCGATACTACGCTATGGATATATCATAACTCGGAATTTCAAAAGATGCAATTCGATGAAGATTATTTGCGGATAACCATTGTTGATAAAGAGTCCGAAACCGTTATGCCCGAATGGAAAAACATTATATCCAATATAAGAAAAGATATCGAACTTGAATTAAACAATAGAGCGAATGAACCAGGCAGTATTTTCGTCCTATAAAGTTAAAAAGCGGCAAGGCAAACTTCCCCTATGTTGCAGTAAAACGGCAATAGGGGGATTTCATCGCTGTTGTTTTTCGGTGTTGTAGATGCGGATTTGCTCCGTCAAGTTTGTCGTTTCGGTATCTCACGCTTGTTTCATTGAAAAATACGGGATTTTTATTTCATTACTGACGAAAAACGGTTGACAGAAGAAAAAAAAGAGGCTAAAATGATTTCACATCCAGTGCGGGGGCATAGCTCAGTTGGTTAGAGCGCACGCTTCACATGCGTGAGGTCATAGGTTCGAGCCCTATTGTCCCCACCAAATCAAAATAATCCGAACTCACTCATAATTAATCGTGATTGGTTCGGATTTATTTTTTATATCAGCGACAAATAGAGAGAGCGGGTTATGAATAATCGCACGCCGCCGCTTATTTATATAAGCACCCGCCACAGTGCCAAAGTCCTATGATTTGTCTAATATTTGCTTCATATTCGCTGTTTGTGGGTAATACTTTTTCGTATTTGTGTGTTATAATAGTGCTATCAAACGAAAGGAGATATTCTTTATGGATATGCAAAAAGTCGGAACATTTTTAGCCGAATTGCGTAAAGAAAGAAATCTTACACAAGACGAATTAGGCGAGCCAATAGGTGTAACAAATAAACGGTTTCACGTTGGGAAAACGGCAATTATTTACCGCCCGTTGAAATGCTGCAAATTTTAAGTAAATTGTTTGACGTGAGCATAAACGAATTGCTTTCGGGCGTACGTTTGGACGAAAAACATTATAAAGAAAATGCCGAAGAATATATTGTTACGGACTTAATGAAAAAAAGGAACGAAGCAAAAAAGCGATTGACTGTTTCTTGTATTGTAGCCTTAGTAACAATTCTTGCTGGTCTTTCGATAATTCTTTTGAGTGCTTTGCTTTCCGCGCCTATTTGGTTAAAAATCATTTGTATCGTTTTTTCGTTTATTATCATAATTCTCGGCGTAGGGGTGTGTTGCGTTTTGACTGTTGATGCAGGTGTATACGAATGTCCCGTGTGTGGTGAAAAGTTTGTGCCGTCAATGAAAGATTTTATCGGCGGCGCGCATACGTTGACAAAAAGAAAGTTGAAATGCCCGAAATGCGGCAAAAAAAATTTTTTGTAAAAAAAGATTGAGTTGAAATTCGTTTTAGGTTACTACCACTCCCATTAGATGACTGATAAGAATCGCAATCTTATCGGTCATTTTTTTCGTGATTTGAAAGAAATCTCGGAGTGCCTTACGCTTGCTTGATTAAGTATTTTATTTTTGATATAATGATTGAACGATAAACAGATATTTTTCTTCGCTTGGACGCTTGAAGTTTTAGACGATGTTTGCTATAATAACTTGAAGTGATTGTTCAACGTTTTAGGGTTCCCTGCCGCCGATAACGTTTGCGGTATCCTATACGGAAACAGTTGTCTGTCTGATAATCGAATGATTAAGAAATAGGAGAAATTTTAATGGAAAAACGACTCAATATCACGGTGGAGAAATGCCCTCAGAATCATCCTTGTCCCGCAGTGAAGGTGTGCCCGGTGGGCGCTCTCTCTCAAGAGGGATTTTCCGCGCCGAAGATCGATCGCGAAAAGTGTATCCGCTGCGGAAAGTGTTCTGCGTTCTGCCCGAAGAAGGCGTTGACTTTGGACGTCGTTTGACCAATATAAAGCATCCCATATTGCCCGAATTGCGCAAAAGGCAGTTTCAGTACAATGCTCCCGTGCATATCGGGCGCAATTGCTGACTGGGCGCGGGGGTGATTGTTTTGCCCGGCGTTACCATAGGGAAAATACGGCCGTCGGCGCAGGAAGCGATGTAGCCAAGGAGATGCCGCCCGATTGCGTCGCCGTCGGAAATACGTGCAAGGTCATGCGCAGGATGGGTGCGCGGAACGGAGAATATTATTTCAGAGATTACAAAATAGAGTTATAAAATAAAGCGCTCTGCGGATTTTCCCGCAGAGCGCTTTTGATTTCATTCGTCGGTCTGTAACAAATCGGACATTTCGTACATTCCCGCGGGCTTCCCGACGAGGAACGCAGCTGCTTTCAACGCGCCCGCTGCAAAGACTCTGCGGCTTCTTGCCGAATGGGAAATGGTGATGATTTCATCCTCGCCTGCAAACATGACCTCGTGTTCGCCGACGATTGTTCCGCCGCGTACGGCGTGGATGCCGATTTCGCTCTTATTCCGCTCGCCCGTCAGTCCGTGCCGTCCGTACAGATATTTTTTACCGCTTCCGAATCCTTCGTTTACGCTCTCTGCAAGCATGAGCGCCGTGCCCGAGGGCGCGTCCTTCTTTTTGTTGTGGTGCCGTTCGATGATTTCCGCGTCGAATTTATCTCCTAAAATTTCGGCGGCTTTCTTCGCCAAAAGCTGAATGAGATTCACCCCGAGGGAAAGATTCCCCGTTTTGAAAATCGCGATTTCCCTTGCATAGTCCGCAATCGTTTTCAAATCCGCTTCGGAATATCCCGTGGAAGCGAGGAGAATACCGATTTTACGTTCTTTGCAGAATTGCAGGCGCTCGGTAAGGCGCTCGGCGGAGGAAAAATCGACAACGGCGTCGGCTTGTTCCGTAACCTCGGAAAAGCTTCGATAGACGGGGAAGGGCATGGGGGAGGGGAATAAATCCACCCCGCAGACGATTTCCGCGCCGTATCCGCTTGCAAGCTCGGCTACGTTTTTGCCCATTTTACCGCACGCGCCGCAGAGAATGATGTTCATTGCACAACCTCCAAACCGCATTCGGTTATGGCGTTTTTAAGCGGCTGTATGTATTCTTCCGAAAGCACCGTAAGAGGGGAGCGCGGCGCGCCGGCGCGGAATCCGAGAAAGTTCATGCCCGCCTTCACGGGAATGGGATTCACTTCGGCAAAGCATGTTTTCGTTAACGGCAGCAGTCTGTCGTTGACGGCGTTTGCGCGCGTAAAGTCGTTATTCAGTGCAGCGCGGCACAGCTCTTTGACGAGCGCGGGCGCGATGTTGGAAACGACGGAAATCACCGCGCTGCCGCCTGCGGCGAGAATGGGAAGGTTGAGTGCGTCCTCGCCCGAATATAAATCGCATTTGCCGCGGATGAGGCGCGCCGTTTCCATGACTTGCGTCATATTTCCGCTCGCTTCTTTGATGCCCGCCATGTTGGGAATTTCCGCAAGGCGCGCCATCGTCGCGGGCGCGATATTGACGCCCGTGCGCGAAGGAACATTGTAGCAGATGACGGGAATCTTTACTGCCGAGCAGACGGCGCCGTAATAATCCTCCAAGCCCTTTTGCGTGCACTTGTTGTAATAGGGGGTAACGGCGAGAATGCCGTCCGCCCCTAAACTTTCGGCGCGCTTTCCCGCTTCCGCGGCGCTTTCCGTGCAGTTGCTGCCCGTGCCGAAGATGACTTTGATTCTGCCCGCAACGCGTTCCGCGGCAAAGCGCATGAGCGCTTCCTTTTCCGTTTCCGTCATGGTTGCGGGTTCGCCCGTTGTGCCGAGTACGACGAGCGCGTCCGTTCCGTTTTCGATTTGGTATTCGATCATCTCGCCGAATGCGTCGAAGTCTACGCCGTCTCTTGCGAACGGCGTGATCATCGCCGTAGCCGAGCCCTTCAAAAATCCCGTCATAATTTCTCCCTAATGCTATTGTATGATAAATTCAAGTAGAAATGATTTCAGTCGAAGTAACCTTTTGCGGCGAGGAGTTCGGCAAGCAGCACCGCGCCGCCTGCCGCGCCGCGCAGCGTGTTGTGGGAACATCCGACGAATTTATAGTCGAACAGCGTATCCTCGCGCAGTCTGCCCGCGCAGACCGCCATTCCGTTTTCCGTCATGCGGTCGAGCTTGGGCTGCGGGCGGTTGTCCTCTTCCAAGTAATGAATGAATTGCTTGGGCGCGGAGGGAAGGTTGAGCTTTTGCGGCTCGCCCGTAAAATTTTTCCAGGCGGAAAGGATATCTTCCTTTTTCGGTTTGCGCTCGAAGGAGACGAACGCAGCCGCCGTATGTCCGTCCGTTACGGGAACGCGCAGGCACTGCGCCGTGATGACGGGTGCATTTGCGTTCACGATCTCTCCGTTTTGTACGCTGCCCCAGATTTTAAGGGGTTCGCGCTCGCTCTTCTCCTCTTCGCCGCCGATATAGGGGATGATATTATCCACGATTTCGGGCATGGTATCAAACGTCTTTCCCGCGCCCGATATTGCCTGATAGGTGCATACGGCGGCGCTCTTTACGCCGAAGGAGAGGAGGGGATGCAGGAGCGGCACGTACGATTGCAGGGAGCAGTTGCTCTTTACCGCGATGAAACCGCGCTTTGTGCCGAGGCGCTTTTTCTGCGCTGCGATGACGTCGAGGTGCTCGGGGTTGATCTCGGGAATGATCATGGGAACGTCCTTCGTTCCTCGGTGCGCCGAATTGTTGGACACGACGGGGATTTCCAGTTTCGCATATCTCTCTTCCAGCGCTTTGATTTCTTCCTTTTTCATGTTGACGGCGCAGAACACGAAGTCAATCTTGCCGACAAGGCTTTCCGCATCCTTTTCCGCGTCGAGCACCGTCATGTCGGCGGCATAAGAGGGGATAGGGCGGGACATCGCCCATTTGTTCCCGACGGCTTCGGGGTATTTCTTTCCCGCCGAGCGCGCGCTCGCAAGGAGCGCGGCGGGCGTAAACCAGGGGTGGTTGTCGAGAAGGGTCAGAAATCTCTGCCCGACCATTCCCGTGGCGCCGACGACGCCGACCTTCCATTTGCGCGTAATATTCACAGTAATTTCCTCCGAAAAACGATTGCGATAAAATAAAAACAGCGGGCCAAGCCCGCTTTCCAAACTCCGCTTAGAGTTTGCCGAAAGCGCACCGCTTTTGCAAGCGACAGAAATAAAGGTGTTAACCGTTACTCCCAACGCGCTCGTAAGGAAAAAAACGCGTTTCGGCGGCGATACCCTTTCCCGTTGCCGTACGTTCGGAAATTCCTCGTTTCCTCCGGCAGGGTACTGATGTTCGACCGCTCCTCTGTTCAGCGAAATATATTTTACCATAGGGAAAGTGAAAAGTCAAAGAAATTACCCGTTATCGGCTTTTTTTAATTGAAATTTTTTTCGTTTTGTAGTACAATGTCGTTATGCGGTCAAATTTCCGCAATTCATGTTTTCGGAGCGTAACCATATTATGGCTGTAAGAGAGAAGAAAGGACTGGTAGCCCGCTGGCTCGAAGGAAAGGAGCGCAGCGAGGATTACGCGCGCAGCACGCTGCCCACAAACCGCTGGTCGCTCTTTTGGGATATTTTCAAGGGGAGATTCGGCAAGCTCGTTTTGATCAATCTCCTCGTTCTCGTAACCTTTCTTCCCATGATCGCCATCGTCGTATTCCGTGCGATGTCCTTTATGGTGCAGGGCGCTTCCGGTCCGTTCGGCGCGGGGCTGGGCGTCGGCTATCCCGCCATTCCCAACATCACGGGCACGGCGGAAATGATGGCGCTTCAATCCGATCTTGTATTCTTCGGTTTGCTCATTCCCGCGGGCGCGATCGCCGCGATCGGTATTTCGGGCGGAATGTACATTATAAGAAACCTTATTTGGACGGAAGGCGTTTTCGTCGCCAACGATTTTGCGCGCGGCATCAAGCGCAACTACCTCAGCGTTCTGGAAGCCATGCTCGTGTTTACCGTGTTCCTGTTCCTCGCGCAGAGTATGGGGCACCTTGCCGATTTATTCGTCGTAACCGGCAGCGATTTGGCGGGCTGGATGACGGCGTCCAAGATTATCGGCTTCGTGTTCGTCGGCTTTTCCTCGCTTATTTGCCTTTGGATGATTTCCCTCGGCGTAAATTATAAACAGGGGCCTTGGTCGCTCTTTCGCAACGCCGTCGTTATTACGGTGGGTACCCTCCCGCAGACCTTATTTTTTTCAGCGCTTGCGCTCGCGCCGCTTCTTCTCGTGGTTCTCGGCGGCGGCTTTCTGACGGCGCTCGGCGTCGTGCTTTTGATTCTGCTCTCTTTTTCCTTTGCAATGCTCGTATGGATGGATTTCAGCCAGTGGGCGTTCGACCGCTTTATTAACCCCAACCTCGGCGCCGCCGTCGGCAGGGGCATTTACAGCAAGAACGGAAAGAAGGGAGAAAAGAACGAAAAATCCTCTACGGGCGAAAACTTTACCGAAAGCGCCGCTATGCGCGAATACAAGCGTATGATCGTGGCGCAGGGGCGCTCCAAGCTGGTATGCCGTCCCATCAAGCCTATCGACGACGATATGGAAGTCTATCAGCTCCCCGAATCCTTCTCGCGCGACGATTTGCGCCGCTTGAAAGAAAGCAAGGACGCGATCGAAGAGGATACGCGTGCCTACGAGGAAGAGCACAAGAACGAGGAGCGTTACGTGGAATACAACAGGCAGTTCGACGAGCGCGAACGCGCGCTGCAATCGGAAGAAGACGGCAAGAAAAAGAAGCCGCCCAAGCCGCCTAAAATGCTTAACAAACGCAAATAAACGGATTTTGGATGGAAAGGAGTAACATGCCGCAGGCATACGATTCGCTCGCCGATTGGTTTGAATATCTGAATGACGACTGCGACTATTCCCGATGGTCGCAGTATTTTATTGAAGGGCTCCGCCGCATGGGCGCGGGAAAAAAGGGGCTGGAAATAGGCTGCGGAAGCGGCGCGTTCTGCCGCGCGCTCGCCAAAGAGGGATATTGCATGACGGGGGCGGATATTTCCGCGCCCATGCTCTCCAAGGCGGCGGCGCTCGCCCGCGCAGAGGGGGTAAACGTGCAGTTCGTCCTCGCCGACGCCGCAAAGCTGAAAACGCCGGAAAAGTACGATTTCATCATCGCGCCAAACGATTGCTATAATTATATCCTGCAGGAAAAGCTTGCTTCGGCGTTCCGCCGCTCGTACGATTGCCTGAAAAAGGGCGGAATTTTTTGGGGCGACGTGAGCTCGGCGTACAAATTAAGGGAAAAAGTTGCAAATAATATGTTTGCGGACGACCGTGAGGAAGTTACCTATCTTTCCGTAAACGGCATGGAAGGAAACCGCGTGCGCATGGAGGTTACCCTTTTCGTGCGCGGGGAAGACGGCAGGTTTACCCGCTATGACGAAACTCATATCCAGTATATCCACGAAGAGGAGGCGATCGTCGCTGCGGCGAAGCGGGCGGGCTTTACCGAAATTACGACGGAAGGGCACCTCGGAGAAGATAAAGAAAAAAGCGACAGGCTGAATTTTATATGCAGAAAACGGTAAGCACCATCTATAAAACGCTCGTATGCGGCGGCGAACTTTCGCTCGCCGTGCTCGATACGACGGCGCTCGTGCGCGAAGCCGCGGCGCGGCACAATCTTTCCGCCGTTGCGACGGCGGCGCTCGGCCGCACGCTTACGGCTGCGGCGTATCTGTGCAGCTGGCTGAAAGAGGGGGAAAGCTCGCTCTCCGTTACGGTAAAAGGAAACGGTGCGGGCGGAAAACTCTGCGTTTCGGGCGACGGCAACCTTCATATGCGCGGCTTTGCGGAAGCGCCCGATACGGAGCTCCCGCTCCGCGCGGACGGCAAGCTCGACGTCGGCGGTTTTGTGGGAAAAAGCGGCACGCTCACCGTCGTGCGCGACGACGGGGAAGGGCTTCCCTTCGTGGGAACGACGCAGCTCGTTTCGGGCGAGATTGCCGAGGACTTTTCCGCTTATTTTGCCGAAAGCGAGCAGCGCCCCACGGCTTTGGCGCTCGGCGTGCTCGTCAAGGGCGGCGAATGCTTAAGCGCGGGCGGCGTGTTTTTGCAGCCGCTCCCGGGAGCGAGCGAAGAGAGTATTTCCTACGCGGAAGAAAAAATCAAAGAATTTACAGCCGTTTCCTCTCTCCTTGCCGAAAGGGGCGCAGAAGGCATTCTGCACGATTGCTTTTCAACCGAGCATTGGGAAACGCGGGACATTCCGTACCGCTGCCACTGTTCGCGCGGGCGGGTGGAAAGTCTGATCCTTTCGATGGGAAAGGAAGAGGCGGAAGAAACGGTTAAAAGTCAAGGGGAAATTTCCGTGCATTGCCATTATTGCAATACCGATTATAAATTCGGCGCGGAAGAGGTTGCGGCGCTGTTCGCGTCGGGGAGAAAGAATGAAGAGGGATAACAAGGTACAACGTCTCGTTTTGAGCGACGAATTCCTGCTCGACAGCGCGGACAAGCGCTTGCAGGAGGGGGACTATCTCGGCGCGCTCACCATGCTGAATAAGCGCGCGAAGATGTACGAGCCGAGCGCCGACGCTTCGGCGCTGTATGCCGACGTATACGAAGCGATGGAGCAATATCACCTCGCGGCGGACGCCTGGTTCCGTTTCCTCGATACCTGCAACGAAGCGGACTTTTCAGAAGGGTACGAAGGACTCGCCGTCGCGTTCATGAACATGGGCAACGACGTGCAGTCTGCGATATATTACCATAAGATTCTCGCCGAGGACGAAGAAATTTCCGACGAAGGCAGGGAGGCCATTTTAACGATGTTCCCGCGCGAGGAATCGCCTAAGCTCCGCCTTGTGCATGCGGAAGGCAAGCCGGACGACGATACCGACGTTTTGCACCGCGGGCTGTTTCTGTTCCGCGCAGGGGAGCTGGAAGAGGCGAAAAAGGCGCTCTCAGCAGTTGGGAAAGACAATCCCGAATATCCTTCCGCCGCGGGGCTTTCCGCCATGTGCACGCTCATGATGGGGGAGGACGACGAAGCGGAGCGGGAATGCCGCGAACTTTTGGAACGCCATCCCGACAACGTGCAGGCGCTCACGACCTACTGCGCCGTGCTCGGCGCGCGGGAGAACAGGGCGGAAGCGCGAAAGGTCGCCGAACGGCTCGCGGAGCTCAAAACCGATTCGACGGACGATTTATACCGCATCGCGACGGCGCTTTGCGAAACAGAGCTGGACGAAAAGGCTTACGAAACGCTCACCGTGCTCAAAGAGCGGCTGCCCTACGACAATAACGTGCTCTATTTTCATGCGGCGGCGGCTTACCGTACGGGCAGGACAGACGAAGCCGTGCAGTCGCTGGAACGCCTGTGCACCGTGTATCCGCGCGCGGCGGTTGCCGAATATTATCTCGTCCGCATGCGCGAGCTCAAAGACGGCGGCGCGCCCTTTTCCATGAATTACTATTACCGCGTTCCCGAAGAGGAATACAGGACGGTTGCGAATTTCCTGCTCACGGCGCACGCGGCGGGCGGTTCGGAGCTGGAAGAGCTATCCGCGCTCCCCGAATTGGAAGAATTTTTCCGCATCGCGTTCGACGAAATGGACGGGCGCGACGCAAAGCTGCAAATGCTTGCGGCGAAGGTCGCCGTCAAGTGCCGCTGCGACGGATTCGTGCGCGATATGCTGCTCGACTACGAGGCGGACGAGCTCGTCAAACTTGCCGTTCTGCACGATCTGACCATGCGAAACGAGGATAATTCCTTCGGAACCGTTCTTCTGAGCGTTTACAGGGAATTTTTCACGCATAAAATCGAAATCGGCGCGCGCAAGCGCACGGCGTTCATGAAGGCGTTTGCGGACGTATATTCCAAATTCGCAGTCATGAACGAGGAAAACGAAGAAAAAATCGTGAACGCGGCGGAAGACGTATATCACACGCTCGCGCAGGCGGAAGCGTGGGACTGTATGGATGAGCGCGCGGCGCTTGCTTCCGTCATCTACCGCGAAGCGCGCCTTCCCAAGGGCGAGCGCTCGGTGGAAGATGCGGCGAAGCTGTTCGACGCCAACGTCAACACGGTAAAGGAAATACTCAATTTCGTCATCTGACGGAATAAGCGGGAGGATACCATGAAAAAGCTGATCGACTTCGACGGCATGTTCGACGAAAAACTCGCCGAATATATGGAAGAAAATGCGGGAAAATATACGGAAAAGCAGTGGGAAGCGATGATCCCGAAGCTGTATAAAAAATTCGGGGATACCTATGTGAAGAGCGCGGAGAACACGCCGAAAGGGTATTACGCCGCGATGGACGACGAAGAGCTTACCGAAACGCTGGTCCGCCATACGCGGGAGAACGTGCCCGTCTCCGATTTTTTATGCCGAGAATTGGAAAACAGAAAGCCCGACTCTCTTCTGGGGCTGTTAAAGAGCGGCGACGAGCAGCTCCTTTCGTTCGCCGTCAATCTCGTCGGAAGCTTCCCAAAAGCCTTTCCCGCATATTTCGAGATTCTTGCGGGTGAATACGACGGGGACATCAAGGACGCCGTCGCCGATCAGCTCAAAGCAGGCGCGGACGACGCCAAGGAGCGCGCGCTCGAACTGTACGGAAAGGGCGTGCAGCGTGAGTTTATGTTGGAAATTCTTTCCCGCAGCAGCGTCGGGGACGACCGCGTGTTCGATATTCTCTTGAAAGAGTTTCGTTCCACTCCCGACGAAATCCCCATGCACGCGAGCTATCTCGCCGCCTACGGCGACGAGCGGGCGCTTCCCGTTTTGCTCGACTATATCGACCGCGACGACGTAAATTATCTGGAATTTCAGGAATTGAAATACGCGATCGAAGCGCTCGGTGGAGAGTATACGCGCCCGCGCGACTTTTCGGACGATGCGTATTTCATCGAAATCGCCCGTCAGTCGCAGCTTCCCGCGGAGTTTCCCGAAGAAAAGAAGAGCGACGCGTAAATTTTCCTCTTTCTTTTTTCATACCTATCATAATCGGACGCTTTCCGCCATATAGTATTCAAGCAAGGAATAACGGCGGAGGCGTTTATTTTTATGGAAAATTACAGCGTTTACGAAGACATATCCGCGCGAACGGGCGGGGAGATTTACGTAGGAGTGGTGGGACCCGTCCGTACGGGCAAATCGACGTTTATCAAAAGATTTATGGAACAGCTCGTCATTCCGCAGGCTTCGGGCGCGAAGAAGAAGCGCATGACGGACGAACTGCCCCAGTCGGCGGCGGGTAAAACGGTCATGACGACCGAGCCAAAATTCGTTCCCGAAGAAGCCGCGGAAATTACCGTAAAAGACGCGACGGCAAAAGTCCGTCTCATCGATTGCGTCGGTTACCCCGTCGAGGGCGCGGCGGGCTTCGAGGAGGAGGGGGAACCCCGCCTCGTAAAGACGCCTTGGAGCGAGACGCCCGTTCCCTTCCATACGGCGGCGGAAGAGGGTACGCGCAAGGTCATCTGCGACCATTCCACGATAGGAATTCTCGTAACGACGGACGGCTCGGTTACGGGACTTGCACGCGAAGCCTACGAGGCGGCGGAAGAACGCGCCGCGGAAGAGCTTTCCGCAATCGGAAAGCCGTACGTCGTTCTGCTCAACTGTAAGGAGCCTGCAAGCGCGGAAGCGCTTCGCAGCCGCTTGGAAGAAAAATACGGCGTGCCCGTCGTCGCCGTCAACGCCGAAGAAATCACGGCGGAGCAAATATCCGCGGTTCTCGAAAAAATTCTTTACGAGTTCCCCGTGCTTTCCATCGACGTGGATCTGCCCGACTGGATCCGCGTGCTCGACGCGGAAAGCTCGCTCGTTTCGGAAATCATCGCTGGCGTCCGCGCGGTCGCGCCCAAAATCAAAAAGATGAGCGATTGCGCGCTTCTGGATACGCTTTACACGGAAAGCGAACGTCTTATGCCGCCCGTCTCTTTGAAGCTGGATCCGGCGGCGGGGAAAGCCGTCTGCCGCGTGGAGGCGAAAGACGGCGCCTTTTACGAGTTGCTCGGCGAGCAGTGCGGCGAAGAAATAAAAGATGATTTTGCGCTTATGAGCTACGTCTCGTCGCTCTCCAAAGCCAAACAACTCTATCAGCGCGTGGGGCAGGCGTTTGCCGACGCGCAGGAATACGGCTACGGCATCGTACCGCCCGAGGACGGAGAGATGAGCCTTTCCGAGCCCAAAGTCGTGAAAAAGAGCGGCAGAGTGGGAGTCAATCTTCAAGCGGATGCGCCCAGCTATCATATTATCCGCGTGGACGTGAGCGGCGAAGTCCGCCCCGCGCTCGGCAACGAGGAGCAGAGCAAGGCGTTCGTCAAGGAAATTGCCGACAATATGGCGACGGAGCCCGAACGCGCATGGAATACGAACATGTTCGGCAAGACGCTCAAAGAGATGCTGGGCGAAGAGCTGTACATCAAAAACCGCTCGATGGCGGAAAACGTGCAGAAGAAGATGCGCAAAACGGTTACGCGCATCGTAAACGAAGGGAAGGGCGGCGTCATCTGTATCCTGCTTTAACCGTTTCCCGTTTTAATGGTAGGCGGCGTCCGCAAATGCGGACGCCGTTTTGCACGGTTTTCGGCACGATCGCGCGGAAGAACGAAAGTTTTGGGGAATTCACGGAAATTGTTTCTTCGGGGGTTGACATTCGGGGGTTCCGATGATATAATTTATCATATATTATTCATTTCATATTTTTGGACGGAACATTATGTCAACGGATTATTTGCTCGATTTTGTATGGGACACGCGTACGATCACGCTGTGTATCGTGGCGGGCGTCGTTTTGGCGGCGTTCGTCGCGCTGTGCGTTCTTCTGATTCTCGTCAAAAAACGGAGAAAGCAGAACGCGGTTTCGCAGCCTTCCGCGGCGGTGAAAGAGGAGACTTCCGAAGATAAGATCCTTCTTACAAAGCAACCCGAAGAAGCGCTTCCCGACGCTCCCGTCGCCGAAGCGGAGGAAGGGGCTGCGGAGGTTATCGCGGAGGCGGCGGAAGAGGAAGACGAACCCGATTCGGAGGAAGAGCTCCGCGAAGAAGCGCAAAGGGAACCTGTTCGCGTCATCATCAGGAACAACCGGTTCGTCAACGTCCGCTATGACAGGAGTTTTACGGCACGGCTTTTTCAGAGCAGCGAAAAGACGAAGAGTTATTATACGCAAATTAAGAACGAACTGATTGCGTGCGGTGCGAAATCGCGTATCAGTTGGCGGCACGAAACCTTCCGAATCGGCAGAAAACTGGTCGCCATGATGTGCATACGCGGCAAGACGCTCTATTTATATTTGGCGCTTGATCCGGCCGATTACGCAGAATCCAAATATCTCGTGAACGACGTTTCCGACAAGAATAAATACCGCAGCGTTCCTTGTTTATACCGCATTAAGAACGACCGCCGTTGCCGTTACGCAAAGGAGCTGATTGTCGCGCTCGGTATGGAAAAGAAGGAAATCGAAGCGGTCGATTACGGTGCGGATTATCCCTATTCGGAAACTTCCGTGCTCGTTATGCGCGGTTTAATCAAAATCGTGGAAGTTGCCGACGAAGAGGAAGTCGCTCCCGAAGAGGACGACGATACCGACCTTTCGGAAGAAGAAGCGGAAATAACGGAAGATTCCGATGCAAAAACGGAAGTAGCCGCTTCCGCCGCGGCGGAAGCGGCTGAAGCGGAAGAGGACGAACCCGACACGGTTGAAGAGCTCCTCGAAGAAGCGGACCGCGAACCGATCCGAATCATCAGGCGCGATAACCATTTTATCAGTATCCGCTACGACAAGAGCTTTACGGCGCGGCTCATTCAGAGCAGCGAGAAGAACAAGGATTATTATACGCAAATCAAGAACGAGCTGATCGCGCACGGCGCGAAGCCGCGTATCAGCTGGCGGCAGGAGAGCTTCCGCGTGGGCAGGAAAACGGTCGCAATGATGCGAATGCGCGGTAAAACGCTTTATTTGTATCTCGCATTGAATCCCGCTGATTACGTCGGTAGCAAGTATCTTATCAACGACGTTTCGGAAAAGAACAAATACCGCGATATTCCCTGTTTGTACCGCATCAAAAACGACCGCCGCTGCCGCTATGCAAAGGAATTGATCGCGGCGCTCGGGCTTGAAAGGACGGAGACCGAGGCGGTGAATTTCGGCGCGGACTACCCGTATGAGGAGACGGAGCCGCTCGTGCTTCGCGGGCTTATCAAGCTCGTGGAAACGACGACGTTCAACGCCGAAGCCGCTCCCGCAATCGCTGCCGAAGAAGAAATCGGGATTCCTGCGGAAACAGTCGCCGAAGAACCCGCAGAAGAGCGGGAAGAACCCGCTGAACAGCCCGTAGAAGAGATTGCCGAAGCGCCTGCGGAGGAGCCGGAAGAAATTCGGGAACCCGAACCGGAACCCGCTCCCGAACCGGAACCCGCTCCCGAACCGGAACCCGAACCCGTCGGAATAAAGGCGGCGGAAGTGAAAGAGCTTATGGCGGACGAAGCGGCAAAACAGCTCGTGGAAGACTGCGCGCATTATTCCGATAAGACGAAGCCTGCGGTCGTGAACGTAGATACGCTCGGCGAATACTTCAAGGACGGCGAGCGCGTAACGCTGGAAGAAATGCGCAGCCGCATTCCTTATCTCAGCGCAAAGACGACCTATGTCAAGATTCTTGCGCGCGGCAGCCTCAATAAGTCGCTGGAAGTGGAAGCGGATGATTTCTCGCTCGATGCAATCAAAATGATCGCGCTCGCGGGCGGAAAGATTTACCGCAAGCGCACCCGTTAAAACGGATGGAATGAGCTTCAAAATCCCGCGTCCCGCGGGATTTTATTTTTTGTATAACGAAAACCACGCGATAGTCGCGTGGTTCAAAAGAGGTTAACCG
>CAJUJO010000032.1 GCA_910586675.1 uncultured Christensenellaceae bacterium
GGTTAACCTCTTTTGAACCACGCGACTATCGCGTGGTTTTCGTTATACAAAAAACCCTTTGTGCAAATATACCGCACAAAGGGCTTTATTTTTCGGACAAGGTTTATCCGCGCCTTTTAAGGTACGTTTTCAAAAAATTCGTCGAACGAAACGCCGAACGCTTTCACCAAAGCAATAATATAACTCGCCTTCGGTTCGTTTACCGAACGTTCCCAGTAATCGACGGCTTTTTGGCTCACGCCGATCATCTTGCCCAATTGCATTTGCGTCAAGCCCTTTTCCGTTCGCAATTCTTTGATTTTTTCTCCTACTTTCGCCATATGAATATTTTAGAAGAAAACTTCTTAAAAAGATTGACAAAGAAGAATTCTTCTTGCATAATAAGGGGAGATTTCAACAATGAGGAGAAGAAGTTATGAAATACTGCAGTCATTGCGGCGCGCAAATCGAGGACGAAGCGGTTATCTGCATTCATTGCGGATGCGCGGTATTCGGAAAAATAAATCCAAAAAACAATTCTTCAACGCTGAAAACGGTCGCAAAAATCTTTATGCTGCTCGGCTGTATCGCAAGCGCGTTCCTGTGGTTGGTTCCACTCTGCTGGACGATTCCCATGACCGTAAAATATTGGCGCGACGTAGCCTATCACCGCCCGACGAGCGTCGCCTTTAAGGTATGTTCTTTATTTTTCGTAAACGTGATAGCGGGAATTTTAATGCTGTGCGATAACGACGAGTAAACCAATTTATGAATTCCGTAACGATAAAAAAGCTCCCCGCAGGGTGCTTTTTTATCGTTATAAGCAATTCGTAAAATTTATTCAAAAAATCTTTCTCAATCGCTCCATAAAATTTTCAAATTCGGATATAATATAGCATATCGAATAAGGAGCATTTTATGCCTTCGAGCATAACCCATCAATTGATCGCCGACGAGGCGCTCCCCGCGCTGCCGCCCGAAGCCGCGCGCGCCGCCGAACGCAACTACGATTATTATTTTCTCGGTGCGCAAGGTCCGGACGTATTCTTCTTTTACCGTCCGCTTTCCAAATCGGAACCCAACCTCGGTAAATTTTTACACCGCGAACGCGTATTCGACGTGTTCACGCTCTTTTCCTGCTATCTCAAAACGCTTGCGGGCGAAGAAAAGGAGCGCATAACCGCATACGTTGCGGGATATATTTCCCACTACTGCGCCGATACCGCATTCCACCCTTTCGTGTACAATTACCTTAACGAAAACAAAGCGGACAGGTTCGTCCATCAGCAAATGGAAAACGACTGGGACGTATACTTTCTCCAAAGCTTGCGCGGGAAGTCGGCGGAGCGCTACGTCTTCCCCTTTTCGCCCAAAAAGCTGAGCCGCGAAGGCGCACTCTTCCGCCTGTATCAATACCTTGCGCGAAAGCTGGGGCGCAAAGAACTCAACCGGAAAAGTTTTCGCCGCGCCCTATCCGGCTTTGAAAAGTACCTGAAATTTTTTCACAAAAAGAGCTATGCGAGCCAAAAACGCTGGGAAAAGGCGGAGAAGTTTTTCCGCGCGAAAAACAGGCTGTCCTGCCTTTATCCGAGAAGCCGATCAAACCCCGAATTTCTCTCGGGCGAACACTATTTCCGCCTTTCCGAAGAGCGGGGAAAGGATGCCGACGAACTGTTCCGCCTTTCCGCAAGGGAGAGCGCACGGCTCTGCGCCGTCTTCTTTTCCGAGCGCGCGGAAAACTTTCTGCCCCGCAAAGATTTTTCGCGGCACTTTTTAACGGGAAAGCAATTGCAGCCGTGATTATTTCTTTCTTCTCCGCCGCACGTTGACAATCGCCGCAGCCGCGGCGCCCGCCCCGCCGAGCACGGCGACGCCGCACGAGAGCCCGACGATGAGCGCGGTATAATTCTCTCCCTCGGGAAGTTCTCCCGCATACTCGCGTAAAAATTCGTACTCGTCGGCAACCAAATCCTTACGCTCCACGCGCTCGTATAAAGCGAGCGCTTTTTTCATATATTCCGTCTTCTCCGATTGGGGCGCGGCTTTCCACGCTTCCACCGCGTGCAAAAATTCTTCGCCGTAGCCGCCCAGCCTTTCTATCTCTTCCGTCTGCGTCTT
The DNA here is from genome assembly GCA_910586675.1 of uncultured Christensenellaceae bacterium. Taxonomy (GTDB): domain Bacteria; phylum Bacillota; class Clostridia; order Christensenellales; family Borkfalkiaceae; genus Gallimonas. The sequence goes on from CAJUJO010000032.1 coordinate 2,098, forward strand.
TCCGCAAACGGAACAGCTCCGCGCGCGTTCGCCCGTCTCTTTGTAATCGGGCGTATCGGTAACCCGCCAATCCCCCCAAGCATGTCCGATAGGCGCGATCTCCTCCTGCGCGATAAAAATTTGCCCGCATACCGCGCAGTGCGAACCTTCCGTAAGCCCCGCGCTTTCGCACCCCGCAGGCAACGCGGGAAGAAGCTCCGTTGAATGCGGAACGCACGCCGTTTCCCGTTCTTCGGAATGACCGCAGCTCTCCCGCAGACAAGCCCGAACGAGCAGCCCCTTTTGCACGCAGGTCGGAGCGCGGCGCTCCGTCCACTCTCCCCAATCGTGCCCGAGCGCAGGGATAAGGCGGGATTCTTCCAAAGTCTCCCCGCAAACGGAGCAATAAACCGCGGCGGTATACCCGTCCGCGTTGCACGTCGGTTCTTTTCCTTCTCCGACAAAGCTTTTATGTTCCGTAGGAGGTATTTCTTCCGTGCGTTTTTTTCCGCACAGCGCGCATATGCAAGATCGTTCTCCGCTTTGCGTACAGGAAGGCGGCGGCTGAACTTCCCAATCGCCCCAACTGTGCCCCGTTGCGGGAAGCGTCTCCCGCTCCTCTGTCCCGCAGCGCGCGCACGTTCTTCTCCGTTCCCCCGCAATCTCGCAAGTCGGAGAAGCGATAACCCAATCCCCGTAATCGTGCCCGAGCGCCGCAACTTCCCGCGGCGCTTCGGTAATTTCTCCGCAGACCGCGCACCGTTTCCCTGCGGTAAAGCCCGCCTGCGTACACGTAGCGGCGACGGATGCGATAACCTCTTCGGTATGCTCCAAGGCTTCGGTTGCGTTCGTCCTTTTATCGATCTCGCCGCAGCGGGTGCAGTGCTCCCAATCGTAACCTTCTTCCGTGCAGGTAGGCAGTACCGTTTCTTTGACTATGTTGTGTCCGAGCGCCGCGATCGGCTCTCCGTACGAGAAAACCTCGTCGCAGAGATTACAGTAGCTTTGCTGCGTCATGCCCGCCTGCGTGCAAGTGGGCGCGCGTTCGGGCACGGTAACGATTTCGTGTTCGCACACAAACGCCGCCGAAACGGGCGTAACCTCCGCCGCGCCGAACAGAAAAAGGGCACACGCAAAGACGATAACCGATAAAAGCTTCCGCATGTTTCTTCCCAAACCCATGTTAGAAACACTCCTTCCGTTTTTCTTCCGTATGTGATTTCGTATATGAAATTGTATATGAAACGACCGCAGAATTTTCCTGCGGCCGTGATTTCTTTATTCAGTTCAGTCTCTTAGCGACTGCGTGCAGGAACTCCTCCGAATTCAATTTTTGCGGCGTTACGCCGTCGCGGTGAAAGAGCGGAATCAAATCGCCCGTCATCTCTCCGCCTTCGATCGTGTCAGTAACGGCGCGTTCCAGCCGTTCGGCAAATCCGACGAGCGCCGCATTTTTATCCAGCTCGCCGCGCTTTTTCAGCGCACCCGTCCAGGCGAATATCGTGGCGACGGAATTGGTGGAAGTTTCTTCCCCCTTCAAATATTTGTAATAATGACGCGTAACCGTGCCGTGCGCCGCTTCGTATTCATACTTCCCGTCGGGCGATACGAGGACGGACGTCATCATGCCGAGCGAGCCGTACGCCGTAGCGACCATATCGCTCATGACGTCGCCGTCGTAGTTCTTGCAAGCCCACAGCATACCGCCTTCCGAGCGCACGACGCGCGCGACCGCATCGTCGATTAAGGTGTACATATAATCGATTCCCGCTTCCTCGAACGCCATGCGGTAACCGCTTTCGTACACCTCGGCAAAAATCTCCTTGAATCTGCCGTCGTATCCCTTGGCGATGGTGTCCTTCGCGGCGAACGTCATGGGGATTTTATTTTCAAGCGCGTAACGGAAACAGGAGTGCGCGAAGGAATAAATCGATTGATCGCAGTTGTGCATGCCCTGCACCACGCCCGCGCCGCACGCGAAGTCGTGCACGAGCTTGCGGCGCACCTCGCGCCCGCTTTCGTCTTCGATGACGAGATACGCTCTTTCGCCCTTTTCCGCCCTGTCGTCAACTGCGGAATACACGTCGCCGTAGGCGTGCCGCGCGAGCACAACGGGCTTTTTCCACGAAGGGATATACGGTCTGATTCCCTCGCAGAGAATGGGCGCACGGAACACCGTTCCGTCGAGAATGCGGCGGATGGTACCGTTCGGGCTCTTCCACATTTCATGCAGATTGTACTCCGTCATGCGCTGGGCGTTGGGCGTGATCGTCGCGCACTTAACGGCGACGCCGTATTTTTTGGCGGCGCGCGCGCTCTCTTCGGTAACTTTATCCCCCGTTTCGTCGCGGTGAACAAGCCCGAGATCGTAGTATTCCGTATATAAGTCCACGTAGGGAAGAAGGAGGATTTCCTTTATCATCTTCCACAGAACGCGCGTCATTTCGTCCCCGTCCATTTCGACGAGGGGGGTCGTCATGCTGATTTTCGGCATAGTTACCTCGGTTGATTCTTTTGCCTTATTATACCAAAAATCAGCGCCGTTTGCAACTCTTTCCGCCCGAGAAAATATCCGCGTTTAAGATTCCCGTTTGCACCGTTTGCTTAGGTCTTTCGGGGCGGGTAAGGCACTCTTCCACGAGCGAGCAGACAAACGCCCTGACGGCGGTAAGCGACCCGCCGAACAGATATCCCGCAAGCGAACCGGGAACGGTGTTCAGCTCGTTGAAATACGCCTTATCCCCCGCGACGAGAAAGTCCGCGCGCACCACGCCGCGCACGTGGAACCGTTCGTAAATCGTTTTCGTGTATTCCCGGATTTTTAGCGCCGTATCCTCGGGCAAATCGGCGGGAAACGCCGAAGGGCGCGCTGCGGGAGAGCCCTCGTACTTTTCCGCAAAGGTGAGGATTTTTTCCGCCGAGAACACCTCTTCGCAGGGAGATACGGAAACCTCGCCCCCGATTCGGCAGGCGGCGCAGTTGACGTCCCGCTTATCGGCGAAATACTCCTCGACGAGCGCGCCGCGATCCAGCTCGAAAGCAAGTTCAAACGCTTCCTTCAAACGCGCTTCGTCCTCGGCGACGGTAACGCCGATACTCGACCCGAGGCGGGAAGGCTTGACGATGACGGGATAACCGAACTCCTCCGCGCGCGCGAGCACGCCCGTGCCGTTTTTCCTCCATTCTTCTTCCGATACGGCGAAAGAGCGCGCAATCGGAATCCCCAACCCCGCCGCCGCAATCTGGGAATATTCCTTGTTCATAAAAATAGCGGAAACGGGCGTATCGGGCGAAGCGTTCGGAATGCCGTTCCATACGAACAAGGCAGACAGAGTGCCGTCCTCTCCCATGCCGCCGTGGCAGCAGTTGAGCGCGCAATCAAGCGAATAAAGGACTTTCCTCCTCTTCCCCGTCCGCACGATATTTTTGCCCTCCAACGCGACGGGCGTAAATTTTTCCCGCAGCGGCTGTTTGAAATCTTCCACGCCGCGCATGCTTTGAGAAGTCGCCATGCCGCCTTCGCGCGGGAGATAGACGGGTACGGCGCGGTATCCCGCCGTGCGCAAGAGATTGACCGCATACATGCCCGTAATGACGGAAATTTCGTGCTCGCTTGAAATACCGCCGAAGAATACGCCTACCGTTTTCTGATTTTTCATAAAATTCTCCTTTTACAAACAAAAAACACCCGAGCATTTTCTCGGGTGTTTCATTGGCAGAAAAATATAATTTCAGTTGTAAATATCGGGTAAATCGTTCAGGAAGAGCACGCAGTCGCCCGCGCCCAGCTCGTTTCCTAAAATTTCCGAAGCCGCCCCCAAAGAGGGCACGATGCGTAGTTTTTCCTGCTCCCCGCCCCCTTCGAGGTACCCCCGTCTCACGGCGAGTACGAGCGTTTCCCCCACGAGGATCACGCCGTCCAGCCCGACGAGGGAAGCGCCCAGACTTTTGTTCGCCTCCTCTTCCAGCACGCCCAGCTCAACCAGCCCCGGCGTTACGACGTACTTTTTACCGCCGAACAGTTTCAGCACGGAAACGGCGTCCCGCGCACCTTCGACGTTGGAATTATACGAATCGTCCAAGATGACGAGTCCGTTGTTTTCCGTCCTCTGCAAGCGGTGCGGCACGGGCTGAATTTCCGCGATTCCTTCGGCGATTTCCGATAAAGTCATGCCGAGCATATGCGCGAGCGCCGCCGCAAGCGCGACGTCCTGCGCCGCGTGCCTGCCGAGCAGCTTGCTCTTCACGCTTATCTTATCTTCCCCTATCCGCAAATCGAACGCGGTGCCGTCCGCCGTGCATACGACGTTTTCGGCGGCGAAGCCTTCGCCCTCCTTCCAAGCGTTTTCCGCGGAGAAGTCCTTTGCCGTCTCTCCCAGCACGCAGCCTCTTGCGGCGCGCGCGGCGAGCACGGATTTTTCCTTTTTGATGTTTTCGAGGGAACCGAACGTTTCCAAGTGCTGTTCGCAAACGCCCGTAACGACGGCATAATCGGGCTTCACCATATCGCACAGTTCGGCGATGTCGCCCGTCTTGCGCGCGCCCATTTCGGCAATAAAAATTTCGCAGTCGCACCCCTTTTCCGATACGGTGCGGGCGATGCCGATGGGCGTGTTATAAGAGGACGGCGTATAGATAACTTTGAACTTATGCGAAAGAATTTCTGCCGCCATGTGCTTTACGCTCGTCTTGCCGTAGCTGCCCGTAATGCCGACCTTGATACAATTGCTTTCCGCTATCTTCCGCGCCGCGCGGCGGATATAGGAGCGGTTTTTCGGCGTTTCGTAAGCCTTCATAAGAAAGTTCGCCGCAGCGAGCAGGAAAGGTAGCAGCATGGGAAGAACGCACACGGGCACGAAGCGGAAGAGAGAAACGAAATTGTTTCCGATCGCCTGCGCCGCAAACGCAAGCCCTATGCACGCGCCGAAAGCGACGGCAAAGACGACGATAAAGTAGCAGACGGTGAGCCGCATAACGCGCCCCGTGCGCTTCAACGGCACTTTGAGCGCGCTCCATGCGGAATATTCGAAGAGCACGCACAGCCCGATAAAGGCGACGGAAGAAATCATATTGGCGTACTTCGCGCCGAGAAAGGAAAAGCACAAATCGAGAAGAGCCGTCAACAGCGCAAGACATAGCGCGAGGAGAGAATATCTGCGCGGAAACATGTTTCCCTTCCTGCAATACCACTTGACGAGCGATTTGCCCGAATAACCGCCCTGCTGCAAAATGCCGAATAGGGAAGCCGAGCACATGGAAAGGAGCAGCGCGCACACGAGCGCGCCCGCCGCCATGGAAATGTAAAGGCTGAAATCTAACATGTAAAAAACTCCTCTGCCGCCAGATTGAACGCAAGCGGATCGTCGAGATGCGCAAAGTGCCCGCTGCCCTCTAAAACGAGCAACCTGCTCCCACTCACGCACGACGCATAAATCTGCGCGGACGATACGGGCGTATCCCTGTCGAGCGCGCCGTTCACGAAGAGCACGGGACGGGTAATTTTTGCCGCGTCCGCGCGCAGGTCTTCGTTGACGATTTTTTTATAGCTCTCCCGCATGACGGGGGTAAGCGTTTTATATTCCGCGCTGCCGAATTTCTTCTCCGCCCAGCGCGGCGCAAGCTTCTTGGCTAATTTATAGGCGCGCACGCGCATACGGTAGCGCGCCGTGCGCTTAGGGATAATGCCGGCGCAGCCGCACAGCACCGCCCTGTCGAATATCTCCCCGCGCGAAAGGCACTTGACCGCCACCCGCCCGCCGAAGGAATGGGCGACGACGTGCGGAAAGGTTATCCCCTCTTCCTTCAAGAAATTTTCCGTCCAGTCGCAGTAATCACTCACGGAATAGGGTTCTTCCAATGCGCCGCTCTGCCCGAATCCGGGAAAGTCGAACGCCGTTACGCGGTAAAAACGGGAAAAATATTCAATCTGCGGGTAAAAGCTCTCCTTGCAGGAAAGGTAGCCGTGAAGAAACACAAGATCCTTCCCTCTTCCCTTTTGCAAAACGGAAACTTTATTCAAGCAAGCTCCTTTTTCATGACGATGGCGTCCTCCCCGTCGGGATAATAGCGGGAACGGGCGTAAACTCCCGTAAACCCGTTTTTCAGATAGAGCAGCTGCGCGGGCGCATTGGATACGCGCACTTCCAAAAACACGCGCTTTACGCCCCTTTTTTTCGCCTCCTCGAGGAGATCTTGTAAAATCTTCTGCCCGCGCCCGCACCTGCGGTACATTTCCGCCGTGGCAATCAGCTCGATTTCCGCCTCGTCCAGCGTTACGCTCATGCCGCCGTATGCGGTGATTACGCCGTCTTCTTCCAGAAGCGAGCCGAAAAACCGCCCCGAAAGGAAGGAGTCGGCGAGCGCGCGCCTGTTCCAGGGAGCGCCCGGGAAACATTCCCGCTCCAATTCCTCGATGGGTTCTATGTCCTCGAACTTCCATGCGCGGCCATTCATTTGGCGTTCTCCTCCGCCGAAGATTTCCGAATATACAGCGCCGCAAGCGCTTCCGCGGGGCAGAGCTCCCCGCGCTTTGCGAGCACGGCATTCAACAGCCCTGCGCACGGGTCTGCAAGCTTCGCGCCCGCAAAAAACGGCTCCGCCGCGACGGGCGTATACCCACTTTCCGCGATTCGCTGCGCTTCCTCCGCCGTCAGATACCGCGGTGCGAGCGCAACCGATTTATCGGCATTGTACGCGCAGGCGTAACAGCAACCGTGCCCCGCGTCTACGAGCGCGAGAAGGGGAACGTCCTTTTCAGCGTATGCAAGGGCGTCGAAAGAGGTTACCGCAAGCGCGGGCTTTTCCGCCACCGCGCACAGCCCCTTGACCGTGGAAATGCCGATTCTAATGCCCGTAAACGACCCCGCTCCGACGACGGCGGCAAAAAAATCGCAGTCCTTTACGGAAATCCGCGCGCGCGCAAACACGCCGTCGATTTCCCCCATAAGGCGCACGGAATGCTGCATAGCGCAGTCCGACAGATCGCTTTTGAAGATTTCGCCGTCCCGATAAGCGACGACACACAGCCGCTTCCCGCTCGTATCGATTGCAAGAAAATTCAATATTCTATCTTCCTTTCCCCTTCGCCGAGCTTTACGACGGTGATTTTTTTACAGCCGTCGGGCAGAAGCCCCGCGATATTTTCGCTCCATTCGACGAGGCAGATCCCGCCCGCGTCGAAATAATCGGCAAAGCCGAGCTCTTCCGCCTGCCGCTCCGATTCGATGCGGTAACAGTCGAAGTGAAAGAGCCTGCCCTCGTAGCTATTGATATAGGCGTAGGTGGGGCTCGTAACCTCTTCCGCAATACCGAGCCCGCGCGCGATACCTTTGGCAATCGACGTCTTACCCGCGCCCATTTCCCCTATTAGGAGAACGGTATCCCCCGCGCGGAGGGTCTTTGCGTAATGTTCCGCCCATTGCGCCGTGCTATTTTCCGACGCGGAGATGAATTCAGCCATATGCGTATTATACCGCATACGGCTGAATTTTGCAAGAATTTATTAAGAATTTTACTCTTTTTCGGGCGGGTTTTCCTCCGCGGCGGCAATCTCCGCTTGCGGCGCTGTGCCCGATTTTTTCTCCGCACGGGCGCGCTTTGCCGCCGCCATTTTTTTATCGAACTTTTCCGAAGTCATCTTGATAAAGCGGGAAAGCGGCTTATAGATAAAGAACACTACGACGCTGATGGAAACGCTCTTGATGATATTGAAGTAAATGACGAACGGCCACAGCTGATGAAACATTTCCACGCCGTCGAAGTGCGCCAGCGCGCCGAAGAAAGGGAAATTTATATAACGGTTGACGATAAGGCTTATTCCGATCTGCACGGCGGAAGCGATCACGAGAAACACGGTAACCCACTTCCTGCCCTTCAAAAAGCGGTAACCGACCGCGGGCACGATGACATATGCCGTAGACATGATAAAATTGGCGACTTCGCCTACGCCGAACGTCGAAGAATCGGCAAAACTCAAAAGCTCTTTGATGCCGATGGAAACGACGGCTTCGACCGGCCCGAAAATAAATCCTTCGATCAGAAAAAAAATGTTGGCAAAGTCAAGTTTCAGAAAATTCGCCTGCGGAAATATGGGGAACTCCAAAAAGGTTACGACGTACGCAAGCGCCGTAAACACCGCCATATAGGCGATGCGGGGCGCCGTAAAGTGCGAACGGAATACGTCTTTCACGCGCGCCGACTTCTTCGCCTTGGGCGCATCCTGCGCCTCGGCGGGTTCCGCCGCTTGCGCGGCAATGCTGTTTTCTTCCATAGAGATACCTCCGAAAAATTATACTCATCGGATATTCTCCGCACAAAAAAATGCGCCCCGCCAAATCGGGGCGCACGAAAAGCACGCATAAAAACCGTTCTTTTTCCATCCGGACTATACCGTCGGTTCGGGAATTGCACCCGATCGGGAGCCGAAGCTCTTCGCAGACTTTACTGCCGGTGAGGAATCGCACCTCGCCCCAAAGAATATTCGATTGCAAACATTATACTACTTCCGCTTTGCAAACGCAAGCGTTTTATGACATAATTTTTTTGCTACGTTATAAAACATCGTTTGCGTAAATGGGGAATTTTTCGCAAAGCGCCGCGACCTTTTCGGAGACGCCCTTCACCGCCTCCTCCCTGCCGCGAATAACGTCGGTAACGAGGTCGGCGATTTCCGAAGCTTCCGCCTCCTTCATTCCGCGGGAGGTAACCGCGGGCGTGCCGATGCGAACGCCGCTCGTAATGAACGGGGAAGTCGTTTCAAAGGGAATGGTGTTTTTGTTCGCCGTGATGTGCGCTCTGTCAAGAAGGGCTTCCAGCTCCTTGCCCGTCATGCTCTCCTTGCGCAAATCGACGAGCATGAGGTGGTTGTCCGTGCCGCCCGAAACGAGCTTCACGCCGTTTTCCGTAAACCGCTTCGCCATCGCCGCGGCGTTCTTCACGACCTGCGCCTGATAGGCTTTGAATGCGGGGGAAAGCGCTTCCTTGAACGCGACGGCTTTTGCTGCGATGACGTGCATCAAAGGACCGCCTTGCGTTCCGGGGAAGATCGCCTTGTCGATCGTCTTCCCGTACTGCTCCTTGCACATGATGGCGCCGCCGCGCGGTCCGCGCAGCGTCTTGTGCGTGGTCGTGGTAACGAAATCGGCGTACGGCACGGGCGAAGGATGCAGCCCCGCCGCGACCAAACCGGCAATATGCGCAATGTCCACCATCATGAGCGCGCCGACTTTATCGCAGATTTCGCGGATGCGCTTGAAATCAATGATGCGGGGATAAGCGCTCGCGCCCGAAACGATAAGTTTCGGCTTGCATTCCAACGCGATTTTTTCCATCTCGTCATAGTCTATGGTTTCCGTCTCTTCCGAAACGCCGTAGGGAACAATATTGAAATAGGTGCCCGAAATGTTGACGGGCGAGCCGTGCGTGAGATGCCCGCCGTGAGAAAGATTCATTCCCATAATGGTATCGCCCGGTTTGAGCACGGCAAAATAAACGGCGAAATTCGCCTGCGCGCCGCTGTGCGGCTGCACGTTGCAGTATTCGCAGCCGAAAATTTCCTTTAACCGGTTTCTTGCGAGGTCTTCCGCAATATCCACGAATTCGCAACCGCCGTAATAGCGCTTGCCGGGATACCCTTCCGCGTACTTGTTGGTGAAATGGCTGCCCATCGCCGCCATAACGGCGGGAGATACGATATTCTCGCTCGCAATGAGTTCGAGATTGCCGCGCTGACGGGCAAGCTCTTTTTCCATTGCGCCGTAAAGTTCGGGGTCGGTCTGTTTGATGCAAGATAAATCGATCATATTATCACTCCCGGCGGCTTTTTCTCGTCCGCCGCCCGATTCCATTATATCATAAACGCTCGTAAAATGGCAAGAAAAAAATCTTTCCGCAGGGAAAAGATTTATAACAGTTTTAAGAGTTCGGAAATGGAAGAGATCTCTTGTTCCGTCTGATAGGAAAAATACGCGCCGAGCAGGCGCAAAGCGCGCTTTTCTCCGTCGGGCGAGGTCTGCCCCGTTCCGCTCTCCGCGGCGCGGAGCGCGCAAAGCGTTACCTCGCTCGCAGGCGTTCCCACGGCGCATTCGGCGCAGAAAAAGGAGCCGCTCGCAAAGTCGAAAAACAGCTTGCCCGAAAGCGCTTTTCCGCATGCCGCGCAGTCTTCCGTAAGGACGGGATATCCTGCCAAGCGGAGCGCCGTAAGCAAAAAGCGAATAAGAGCGCGCGGCACGCTCCCGCCGCACATTTCGCCGAGCGCGGTTATCGCCGCAACGAGAAGCGCGCCCGCCTGCATACCCTCGAATACGAGCGCGTCGCACGCCTCGCACACGCACGCCGCAGCATAGTAAGCGGTTACGTCCTCTCTGAGGGGATAAAATCCGTCGTGCAAGGAAGCGGAAATCACAGTGTACCGCTCGCCTCGGCCGGACAAAACGTATTCGGCAAAACAAAAAGGCTGCGCCGCAAATTTTAATTTGGCGCCCGCCTTTTTTACCCCTTTCATTCCTACGCCGATCTTGCCGCGCTCGGCAGTCAGAAGGGTAACCATTTTATCGTTTTCACCGTAATCGACCGCCCGCAGCAGGAGCGCGTCCGCCTTGAATTCCATGACTTTTCCCGTTTGTAGATTTTTCGCGTTTTACCCCTTCAACTGTTTATAGAGCATATAGTAGGTAAAATTGCCCGTCTTTTCAAACATGTCCCAAGCAAGTTCGCAAGCGTCTTTGCCTTGTTTTTCCCGCATGACCGCCCTCCGAAAGCAGTATGGGAAGATAATTCCGTTTTATGCGCCGTCAATCTTCGGCGAAATAACCCAGCTCCTTCATAAGCCCCGCTTTGTCGCGCCAATCCTCGCGCACCTTTACGTAAACGGTGAGAAAGACCTTAGCCCCTAAAAACTTTTCCATGTCCGCGCGCGCGAAGGAAGCCGTTTCTTTGAGCGCTTTCCCCTGCTTTCCGATGAGAATAGCTTTGTGATTGGGCTTTTCGCAGACGATATCAAGGTTGATCTCATATACGCCGTTTTCCTGCTTGCGGAAGATATTGACGACGATCGCCACGCCGTGCGGGATCTCCTTTTCGTATTTGAGCAGAATCTTTTCCCGCATGATTTCGGAAATCATGAATTTCTCGCTGCGGTCGGACACCACGTCGTCCGAAAAAATCTTATCCCCTTCGGGCAGGAGCGCGGAGAGCGCGTCCGTGAGCCTGCGTAAATTCTTCCCTTTGCGCGCCGAAACGGGGTACACGTCGCAGTCCACGCCCAAGGAATAGAGCGTTTCCATATCTGCGGGAATTCTTTCGGCGGGCATGATGTCGATTTTCGTATAAGCGATAATCATCGGAATTCCGAGCGATTTATATTTCTTCATGAGCGCGGCGTCCTCTTCGGAAACGCCGCCGTGCCCGTCGTGCACGAACAAAAGCACGTCGACGTCCTTCGCCGTCGTTTCCGTCGTGCGCATCATGAGGTCGGTGAGCGCGTTGCGCGCGCGGTATACCCCCGGCGTATCGACGAATACGATTTGCCTGTTCTCTTCCGTCAGCACGCCGAGAATGCGGTCGCGCGTGGTCTGGGGCTTGGGGGAAACGATGGCGACCTTCTCCCCCACGAGCACGTTGATAAGCGTGCTCTTGCCCGCGTTGGCTTTGCCGATGACGGCGACGTATCCGCTCTTCATGTCAGCTCCTCTTCAAGTTCATTTTTTCCATAACGCGCTCTTCCATAGCCCGCATTTCGGCGCGCTCTTCTTCCGTTTCGTGATCGTATCCCAAACAGTGCAGAACGCCGTGCACGGTAAGATAAAACAATTCCCTCTCGTACGAATGCCCGTAAGAATCCGCCTGCTCCCGCGCGCGCTTTTCGCACACGGCGACGCTGCCGAGAAAGAGCCTGTCCTCCTCGTCCAGCTCTTCCGCGTGCTCGTCCGAAAGGAGATAGCTCCCCTTAATCCCTTCCATCGAAGGAAAGCTCAAAACGTCGGTAACGGCGTCGATTCCGCGGCATTCGCGGTTGAGCGATTTTATCGTTGCATCGTCCGTTACGATTAGTTCGGCAACGAGCGGAACGTCTGCCTCCGCAAGTCCATCGAGCGCGCGGGAAAGCGCGGAAGATTCTTCCGCGCTCAGATTTTCACTGTCGATTTCGATTTTACTCATTCTCGATGTCCTCTTCGTTCACCGCAACCTTGGCGCGGTTGAAGCGAATCGCGGGATATTCCACCCTGTGATGGTGCACGCCCGAAAGCGCGTCGGCAAGCGACTGCTTGATCACGGTAAGCTCGCGCATGGTAACGTCGCAATCGGTAAACTGATCCAAGTCCATGCGCTCTTCGATGATGCCGCGGATGACGCGCTCCACGGTCTCCGGCGTTCTTTCCTTCATGGAACGGACGGCGGCTTCGGAAGCGTCGGCAATCATGACGATCGCCGCGATCTTCGTGCTCGGCTTGGGGCCGAAATAGGCGTAATCGCGCACGTTGGCGTCGCCCCCAGCGAGCTTGTTCGCCTTCGCGTAAAAGTACTTGATGGGCAGCGTTCCGTGATGTTCGCGCGCGACGTCCGCAAAAATTTTAGGAAGATGCGCCGCCGTGAGCAAGTCGTACCCGTCATTTGCGTGCGAACGGATGATGTCCGCCGAAAGCTCGGGCGTAAGCTCGTTGTGAATGTTGTAACCCGTCTGGTTTTCGGTAAAGCAGTCGGGCTGTTTGAGCTTACCCACGTCGTGATAATAGGCGACCGCGCGGGCGAGCTCGGCGTCCTCACCGAGTGCGAGCGCGCACGTTTCGGCGAGCTGCGCCACGACGAGCGAGTGATTGAACGTACCGGGCGCTTCCGTTTTCAGCCGCATGAGAAGAGGCGTGTTGGTGCTCGTCAGCTCGCGCAGGCGGAACGCCGTCAAGCGGTTGAACGCCCGCTCGAATACGGGCAGAAGAGCCAGGGCGAGTACGGCGGAAAGAATGCAGCCCATAATTCCGAAGCCCGCAGAAGCGACGTATTGGATCCAACCGTATTTGCCGATTTCCGGCAGTTTCAGAAGGAGCAATACCGCCGTAGCCGGAATGGCGATAAACACGCCCGTGAGAAGCAGGCCGCCGCGCGTTTTCACCCTCCCCGCGAGGAACACGGCGAACGTGCCGCACACAAAGGTGAGCATGAGGGAAAAGTACAGCGAATTATCCATATCGAACGCGATAAATTTTCCCGTATACGCGTCGATGACGAACATCATGACGGAAAACACAAAGTTAAGCATGACCGCCTGTCTGCGGTTGAACAGATATACAAAAACGAGCGCGAGCATCGCCGAAGGGCGCGCGTAAATGTTGACGTATTCCCCGAGCAGAAAACAGAAAATCACAGAGAGAATATACACGGAGAAGATGAGAAGCACGTTCTGCGCTTTGCCCAAAAACGCCCTGTCCTCGAAGTAATAGTAATAATAAACGACGCAAAACAACAGAAAGGTACAGAGAATGAGCGAAAGCATTCCCGAAAGATTTTCGCTGAAAATTTTCTTCCAGTTGGATACGTCCTGCAACGCCATCATGAGAATGACGCATACGATCAGGATAACGTAACACACGGCAAAGACAAGCGCGCTCCCGACGAGACGCTTATTGCTGACCTTTACCGAATCGGTCGTTCCCTTCATTTCCTTTCTCCTTTGCTTTTCTTCGCCGCGTCCTTCTCGTACGCGCGGACAATGCGCGTTACGAGCGGATGCCGCACCACGTCCTTATCGGAAAGAGTGCAAACGGCGATGTCCTCCACCCCTTTCAGGAGCGTTACCGCCTGCTTTAACCCGCTCGTCTTGCCGTCGGGCAAATCCGTCTGCGTGAGGTCGCCCGTAACCACCATCTTACTCCCCTCGCCGAGGCGGGTGAGAAACATTTTCATCTGCTCGCGCGTGGCGTTTTGCGCCTCGTCTAATATGACGAACGCGCCCGAAAGCGTCCTGCCACGCATATACGCGAGCGGAGCGACCTCGATCACGCCCTTTTCCATCAGTTTAGCATACGTCTCCGCGCCGAACAAATCTTGCAGCGCGTCGTAAAGGGGGCGGAGATAGGGGTCCACCTTGGTCTGTAAATCTCCCGGCAGAAATCCGAGTTTTTCGCCCGCTTCCACGGCCGGGCGGGTGAGAATGATCTTCTCGACCTGTTTGCCTTTATATGCGGCAACGGCAAGGCATACGGCGAGATAGGTCTTGCCCGTGCCTGCCGGCCCTACGCCGAAGGTTATCGTATTGTTTTTTACGGCGGAAACGTATTCCTTCTGCCCCACCGTCTTGCACTTTATCTGCTTCCCGCGCGAAGTTACGGCGACCACGCCCTTCATGATTCCCTCGATGTCGGAAGCACGTCCTTCCCGCGCAAGCTCCACGCAGTACAAGAGGCGGCTCTTATCGATATTCTCCCCCGCGTCCGCTAAGGCGAGCAGACTCCTTATCACTTCCGCGCCGATTTCCGCGTTTTCGCCTTCCAATGCGATAACCGTGCCGTCCACGCGCGGAAACAACGCGAGTTCGCGCGAAATCGTCTGTAAATTCTCGTCGAACACGCCGAGCACGCGCTGCAACTTTGCGAGGCTCCCCGTTTCGACTGACGCCGATTTTTCCGTAATATCCTCCTCAACCGAGATTGACGGACGCGCTTTTGAAAGTCGTTCCCTCTACGCGCCAGCCGCCCTCCGTCTTTTCCGTATGTATCCCGCGCAGTTCGCCCAAATCCAGCTCCGCCTGCGCCAACGCCTGCCTCTCTTCCGCGCATGCGTATTCCCGCGAAAAGCCGTATGATATTTTCACTCTTGCGATCACGATGACGGAACGCGTCCCCTCGCCGACGGGTTCGCTGCTTGCCACGACGACGGCGCCTTCCGCGATTTCGTCGCCCACGGCGCAAAGCGCCGTTCCCCGCACAACGGTAAGTTCTTCCACTCTCCCCGATGCGGGCGCGAGCAGAGGGCGACTGTCGAGCACGGCATTGTCGTCGCTCACCTGCACCTCGACCGTTACGATCCCGCCCGACTTGCCGATCGTGCAAAAGCTCACGCGGGGAAGCGATAAGATTTCCGCCGTCATCTTCGCCGTATCCGAAGGATACGCGCCGAGCACCGTTATCCCGCCGCGGGATAAGATCTCCCGCACTTCCCGCCCGTAACAGGCGCCGCTGCCCGTAACGTCAATGCGCAGCACGCGCGTCTGCATTCCGAGCGTAAACAACACGAAGAAGCATACCCCCGCAAGGAGACCGGCGCGCCGAACGCATTTCGTACGCAAAAACGAAAGTCCGCGGAAGCGCACCTTTTTGACATTATAACACGAACCGCGCAAAATTGCAAAAGCTTTTTTGAAATCTTTGCTTTCAACCTCGATAAGAACGGCGTTTTTTTGCGTTTTTTGCATGGAAAGCACGCCGACTCCGCCCTTCGTAAGCTTGTCTGCGGCGCGCCAGGCGCTCAATCCTTCGATATAAAGCTGAGTCTTGCGCAGCATTCTGCCTCCGCTCCTCCGTTATTCCCCGCGTTCCACGCGGATAATATTTCCCAATACGGTGAGATCTCCCCCGAAATATTTCCCGAGGGACAGATTCTCCCCCTCGATGCCGAGCGTTCCTTTTCTGCCCTGCAAAACGATTTTGCGCTCGGAAAATTCAATCAGGCGCTTTACGTTCTGAAAATATCCCCCCTTGCCGTCTACGACGGAATACTGCACGCGCAAGGAATTTCCTTCGGCGGCGAGCTCTTTGAGGATTTCGGAAAACAGTCTCATACTTCCTTATTGTATGCGCTTTTCCGTGCTTTTACTACAAACGAACTTTTCCCGATTGCACGAATAATAATCCACCCGCGTAGCGGGTGGTATTTCATTTTCGGGCATAGCCCTGAT
>CAJUJO010000033.1 GCA_910586675.1 uncultured Christensenellaceae bacterium
GGTTAACCTCTTTTGAACCACGCGACTATCGCGTGGTTTTCGTTATACAAAAAAACAAGCGGGAATTTTCCCGCTTGTTATGATTTTTATTCCAGCTCGAACGCGCCCGTATACAGCTGATAATACTTGCCCTTTTCGGCGATGAGCTGTTCGTGCGTGCCGCGTTCGATGATACGCCCGTGTTCGAGCACCATGATAACGTCGGAATTCTTGACGGTGGAAAGGCGGTGCGCGATGACGAATACCGTCCTGCCCTTCATGAGCGCGTCCATGCCCTTCTGCACGATTTCTTCCGTGCGGGTGTCGATGGAGCTCGTCGCCTCGTCCAGAATCATGACGGGGGGATCGGCGACCGCCGCCCGCGCGATGGAAAGGAGCTGCCGCTGCCCCTGCGAAAGGTTGGCGCCGTTGTGCTGAATGAGCGTATTATATCCGCCGGGAAGACGGGTGATAAAGTCGTCCGCTCCCGCGAGCTTCGCCGCCGCAATGCATTCCTCGTCCGTCGCGTCAAGTCTGCCGTAACGGATATTGTCCATAACGGTGCCCGTGAACAAATTGGTATCCTGCAAGACCATGCCGAGCGATTTGCGCAGCTCCGATTTCTTGATTTTGTTGATGTTGATGCCGTCGTAACGTATCTTGCCGTCGGCGATGTCGTAAAAGCGGTTGATGAGGTTTGTTATCGTCGTTTTTCCCGCGCCCGTCGCGCCGACGAACGCCACCTTCTGCCCCGGCTTCGCAAACAGCGTGATGTCGTGAAGGACGATCTTATCTTCGGTATAGCCGAAATCCACTTCCGTCATTCTTACGTCGCCTTCCAACTTGGTATAGGTAACGGTGCCGTCGCCGTGCGGGTGCTTCCACGCCCACAAACCCGTGTGCTCTTTGCACTCGGTAAGCACGCCGCCTTCCTCTTTTGCGTTGACGAGGGTAACATACCCTTCGTCCTGCTCGGGCTCCTCGTCGATGAGCGCGAACACGCGGCGCGCGCCCGCCATACCCATAACGACGGAGTTGACCTGCTGGGAAACCTGGTTGACGTTGTTGGAGAACTGCCTTGCCATTTGCAGGAAGGCAACGACGAGCGCGATCCCGAACACCGAAAGCGTCGGATCGAACGCTGCGCCGACAGCAACGTTCGTAACGCCGTTAATGATGAACACCCCGCCGACGATGGCGATAATGACGTACATCACGTGCCCGATGTTGCCGAGAATGGGCATGAGCATGTTGGCGTAGCGGTTGGCGCGATTGGACTGGTCATAAAGATAATCGTTGACCTTATCGAAGTCGGCTTTGGCTTCCGCCTCGTGGCAGAACACCTTGACGACCTTCTGCCCGTTCATCATTTCTTCGATAAAGCCTTCCGTCTTTGCAATCGCCCTTTGCTGACCGAAGAAGTACTTGCTCGCGCCGCCGCCCACGACCTTGGTAACGAATACGATAATGACGATGCCCGCAAGTACGATGAGCGTGAGCCACAAGCTGTACCACAGCATCATGCAGAACAAAGTCAGCACCATGATCGCCGAAGTGAGCAGCTGCGGAAGGCTTTCCGAAACCATTTGCCGGAGCGTGTCCACGTCGTTGGTGTAGTAGCTCATGATGTCGCCGTGGTTGTGCGTATCGAAATATTTTATGGGCAGATCCTGCATGCCGTTGAACATTTTGCCGCGCATTTTTTTGAGATAGCCCTGCGTTACGACGGCGAGGATCTGCTTATTCACCGCGCCCGAGATGAGCGAGAAAACGTACAGCCCGATGAGAACGAGCATATTGGCGGTTATGGCGCCGCCGTATTCCGCCCAGCCGAGCGAAAGATCGGCGCCTTCGAGAATGGAGAAGATACGCTGCATGAAGATGGAGGGCAGAGAGCTTATGACCGCGTTGAAGATAATACATAAAAGCGCGATCGTCATAAGAGCGGGATAAGCGCGGAAAAGCGATTTTACCACCCTTCCGAACACCCCTTTCTGCTTGGGAACGGAATTATTCTTCATCCTTCTTCCCTCCCTTGTTCTGAGAATTGTACACTTCCGCATAAATCTCATTCGTTTTCAGAAGCTGCTCGTGCGTGCCGATCCCGTTGATTTTCCCGCTCTCCATCACGATAATTCTGTCGGCATCCTCCACCGAAGAAATGCGCTGCGCGATGATGATTTTGGTCGTTTCGGGAATGTATTCGCGGAAGGATTTGCGAATCAGCGCGTCCGTCTGCGTATCGACGGCGCTCGTCGAATCGTCGAGAATAAGGATCTTCGGCTTTTTCAAAAGCGCGCGCGCAATGCAGAGGCGCTGTTTCTGCCCGCCCGAAACGTTGGTTCCGCCCTGCTCGATATAGGTATCGTAGCCCTTGGGGAAGGCGCGGACGAATTCGTCCGCCTGCGCGAGACGGCAAGCCTCTTCCAACTCCCCGTCCGTCGCGGACGCGTTGCCCCAGCGCAGGTTTTCCTTAATCGTTCCCGAAAAGAGAACGTTCTTTTGCAACACGACGGCAACCTGATTGCGGAGCGTCGCAATATCGTAATCGCGCACGTCCACGCCGCCCACCTTCACCGCGCCTTCGCTCGCGTCGTACAGGCGGGAAATCAGGTTGACGAGCGAGGTCTTGGAGGAGCCCGTTCCGCCGATAATGCCGATCGTCTCCCCCGACTTGATGTGCAAATCGATATTTTCCAAAACGTTCTTTTCGGCGTTCTGCGCGTACTTGAACGAAACGTTATCGAAATCGACGGAGCCGTCCGCAACTTCGTAAACGGGATGTGCGGGATTGTGAAGCGTGCTCTCTTCGTCGAGAATTTCGCAGATACGGCGTCCGCTTTCCACCGACATGACGATCATGACGAACACCATGGAGAACATCATGAGCGACATGAGGATCTGCATGCCGTACACGATGAGCTGGGAAACTTCACCGAAGTTGGTCGCGCCGTTCGTTTTCAGAATGAGATAAGATCCGATAAAAAGCACCGCCGAAAGCACGCCGTAAAAGAAGAACTGCATGGCGGGATTGTTCCAGGCGAGAATGCGTTCGGCGCGCGTAAAGTCCATGCAGACGTCCTCCGCCGTGCGGTCGAACTTCTCCTTTTCGTAGTCCTCGCGGACGTACGCCTTCACTACGCGGATACCCTTTACGTTTTCCTGAATGGATTCGTTCATGGCATCGTATTTCTTGAACACGCGTTTGAAAACGGGCATCGCCTTGCGCATAATAAGAAAGAGAATTAAGGAAAGCGGCGGTATGACCACGACGAAGATCCAGGCGAGCACGCCGCCCATGATAAACGCCATGACGAGCGAAAATATCATCATAATGGGCGCGCGGACGGCAATACGGATGATCATCATGAAGGAAAACTGCACATTGGTGATGTCCGTCGTCATGCGCGTAACGAGGGATGGAGTAGAGAATTTATCGATATTCTCGAAGGAAAATTCCTGTACCTTATAATATAAATCCTTGCGGAGATTGCGGGCAAAGCCCGTGGAGGCCTTCGCGCAGAAGGCGCCAGAAAGCGCCCCGCACAGCAAAGAGGCGATTGCCATGGCGACGAGGATTCCGCCGTAAATGAGCAGCTGCGCAAGCTCGATGGCCGCGCCGTCCTTTACGTCGATGGCGTTGACGAGCTGCGCGATAATAAAGGGAATCAGGCACTCGAACACCACTTCGAGCGTTACGAACAGCGCCGATAAAATCGAAGGAAGCTTGAATTCCCGTATGCACTTCGAAAGTTTCCGAATCAAAAAATACCTCCTTCGCTCTGACGCGGAGCGTTCAATCGAAAATCAAAAAACCGCGCAAGTTTTCTTGCGCAATTTTCGGTAGTCTTTTTATCTTATCACGATAAATTTTTAATGTCAACAAATCCAAAGGGATTATTCAGTCTTTCACAAAAAATTCATTTTTTTGTGAAATAAAAGCCCGCTTTTTCCGCGGGCTTTATCATTTATTGTTATACTTCGGGCACTTCCGCAGGGAGCGTCGTCGTGCCGATTTTACTGATAGCATAGATTTGATAATTGTCCTTATTCAAACTGTTATAGTTAATTTTTATTTCAACGATTGCGCCGCCTGCAAATTTTATCTCAATATTCTTTGCCGTTCCAAAACCGACGCATGCCTTGAAGATAGCGGCAAGCTGACTTCCCGTATAGATATACGTACCGTTTTCGTTATCCGTAAATTCGTCGGCAACGGAGGAAATCAGCTTGAGATCGGGAAACGGCGTTGTGTTATTCTCAAAACGTTTATAACCTCCGGTCTGATATTTAATATTCGTAACGCTTCCGTCGTCTTCATAAATAAAAAACATAGGATTTGCTATTTCGTAACAACAAACACCGTTTGATATATAATAAAGATTAGGCGTAGCATTGCTGTTCGTCGTTTTGGAAACCGTGCAGTTTGCCGCGGCGGCGCGGAGCGCCTGCGCAAAAGTGAGCTCCTGCGGCGAGGTTACGGTAAGGCGCGCCGTTTTCGTATGCTCCCGCGTGCCCTGTTCCGCCGTGAACGCAATCGTAACGTCGTACACGCCCTCCGTACTCAAATCGACGGCGGAAGAATCGATCATGGCGTCGGTTACGGCAACCGAGATACCGTCCACCTTGATTGCAAACAACGTTTTATAATCGAACGAAGCGCTTCCTGCGACCGTTTCGCCGTCCACAGCCGTAATTTCGACGATCGGCTCTACGAACGGGATTTCCACTTCCGTTTCGCCGATTGCCGAAACCGTCGCCTTGAAGAAGAGTCCTTCGTCCGTTTCGCCCTCGATTTCGGTAACAACGCCGTCCTTGACTTTCAGCGACACTTCGGTGAAATTCCCCGCGTGTGCGGGCGCGATATTGAAGATCTGCCAGCCGAGCTCCGCCGCATTCTCGTTCTCGACGGCACTGCCGGGTTCTTCCGTTCCCTTCGGCTTCGCGTAAAACCTTCCTCCCATGTATTCGAAGTCGTCCTCGTCGAATCCCGAAAAATGCAGATAATAAACGTATCCGTTTCCTTCCGACGATTTGACCCACTTTTCTTCGATATTGTAATAATACCCCGCCGTAACCAATCCGTCCGCGTCCGTTTCGTAGCGGTAGGATTCGCCCCGCGACCATTCCGCCGCCATGTCGTAGGAAAATTTGCCGTCCGTTACCTTTCTCGTTTCGGTATAGGAAACGTTCTCTCCATCATAAATCTCGGAAACGACGGTCGTGAGCGTATAATTCCCGTATTCCTTTTCAAGCGCCGCCGAAAGGTCGGGCTTTAACGCGTCGTTGACAAACAGATACGCCTGCGCGGAAAAATTCTTCCCCGCGATCGTCGCGGCGAACTTCACGAGATAGGACCCCGTTTCGTTCAAGTTGACGGCGGATATATCCAGCATATCGCTCGTTACCGTATAGGGAGCGCCGTCCACCGTAACCGCAAAGAGCGCGGTATAATCGGGCGCGATGCCAACCGTCGTCGTTCCGTCTACGGGGGTTACGACAACCGTCTTTTCCCCTTCCACTTTAAGAATGACGGACGAGGAATATTCCTTTCCGTCCACCGTAAAGCGGAGAGAAACGGTATATTCGCCCGCTTTGCTGAGGTCTACCGCCGAGCTGTCAATCATGTCCGCCGTAACCGCGAAGGATTTTCCGTCTACCGTTACCGTAAAGAGCGCGCTATAGTCGGGCGCAATTCCGCCGACGTACGCGACGGGAGCGGATGCGGGCGTGATGACGACCGCGCTTTCAACCTCCCCGCATGCGGCAAATCCCGCAAGCGCCGTACCGAGGGCGAACGCGAGTAAAAGCGCTCTCCCCCTCCCGATTCTCGAATGTTTCATTTGTTACCTCCCCGGCGCATGTGCGCCGCTTTCAACTTTTTTTGCGCTTCGCTCATTCCCCGCGCCGCGCCTTTAATTCCGTGCATACTTCGGACAGGGTTACGCCCTTTTCCCGCAGCAGCACGAGAAGGTGATAAACGAGGTCGGCGCATTCGCCGACGAACTCTTCTTTATTCTCGTTCTTAGCGGCGATGACCGCCTCCACCGCTTCTTCGCCCGTCTTTTTCGCAATTTTATCGATTCCCTTTTGGAAGAGATAAGCGGTATACGAGCCCTCTTCCGGGTTTTCCTTTCTGTCGTTTACGACGCGTTCGAGCTCGGCGAGAAAGGGAATACCCGCGCAAGGCGGCTGCGCGCTCTTGCGGAAAAAGCAGGAGCGGCTTCCCGTATGGCAGGCGACGCCCGTCTGCTCCACGCCGAGGAGGATACAGTCGCCGTCGCAGTCGAGCGCCGCGCTTAGAACCTTCTGCACGTGTCCGCTCGTTTCCCCCTTCTTCCACAGGCAGTTGCGCGAACGGCTGAAATAATGCGCGTAGCCCGTTTCCAGAGTCAAGCGGAGCGCTTCCTCGTTCATATACGCCTGCATCAGCACCTCGCCGCTATTATAATCCTGAACGACGGCGCATAGCAAGCCTTTTTCATTCCATTTCATATCGTTTATGCTTATACCCTCTATCATTCCAGCTTCTCCTTCCGTACGGGAACGCCCCGCCCCGCAAGATATTTTTTAAGCTCGCGTATCTTCAACTCCCCGAAATGGAAGAGGGAAGCGGCGAGCGCCGCATCCGCGCCGCCTTCGGTGAGCGCCTCGTAAAAGTGTTCGGCGCGCCCCGCCCCGCCCGAAGCGATCACGGGGAGATTGACCGCGTCCGAAACGGCGCGCGTGAGCGCGATATCGTAACCCGCCTTCGTGCCGTCGCAGTCCATGCTCGTGAGGAGAATTTCCCCCGCGCCTAAGCGTTCCGCGCGTACAGCCCATTCTACCGCGTCCAGCCCCGTATCCACGCGCCCGCCGTTGAGGTATACGGAATAACCGCCACGCGCGTTCCTCTTTGCGTCGATTGCAAGCACCACGCACTGCCGCCCGAACTTCATCGCCGCTTCGGTAATGAGGTCGGGATTTTTGACCGCCGCCGAATTGACGGCAACCTTATCCGCCCCGCACGCGAGCATGGAGCGGAAATCCTCCGCCGAACGGATCCCGCCGCCCACGGTGAGCGGAAGAAAGACCTGCTCGCTCGCAGCCGAGATGATCTCCCACACGGGATTTTTGCCGCGGTAGCTCGCCGCGACGTCCAGAAATACGAGCTCGTCCGCGCCGCATGCGTTGTAGATCTTCGCCGTTTCCACGGGGTCGCCCGCGTCGCGCAAGCCGACGAAATTCACGCCCTTTACGACGCGCCCGTCCTTGATATCCAAACAGGGAATAATGCGCTTGTTCAGCATTGCTTCATCTCCGCAACCGCTTCGGCAAGGTTGATAGCGCCCGTATAGATCGACCGCCCGAGCACCGCTCCGTACACGCCCCTTTGCCGCAGCGCGCGCAAGTCATCCATATCCCGTATGCCGCCCGAAGCGACGATTTTCAAGCCCGTTTCCGCCATCTTCGCCGTACCTTCCAAATCGACGCCCGACATTGCGCCGTCGCGCGAAACGTCGGTATACACCGCGTACTCCGCACCGAGCGCACGTGCTTCCCGCCCGAATGCAAACGCCTCCTTTTGCGCGCAAGCCGTCCAGCCGCGCACGGCGAGCATGCCGCCGTGCGCGTCGATTCCCGCGACAATTTTGTTTCCCCAGCGCCGCAGGACGGTGCAAAAAAGTTCGGGATTCTCCGCGCAGACGGTGCCGAGCACGACGCGCTCTGCGCCCGCTTCTATCCTGCGGCGGATGTCCTCTTCCGTGCGCAAGCCGCCGCCCGACTGCACGGGCACGCCCAGCCGCGCGATTTTTTCCACCGTTTCGTCGATCGCGCTTTTCCCGCCGAACGCGCCCGAAAGATCGACGACGTGTAAAAACTCCGCGCCTTGATCGGCCCACATTTTTGCGCGCTTCAGCGGATCGCCGTAGTCGGTTACGGCGTCCTTTTTGCCGTACAGCAGCCGCACGGCGCGCCCTTCCAGAATATCGATCGCGGGAAACAATACCATATTATATCCTCGTAAAATTTTCCAGCAGCCGCAAGCCCGCGTCCCCGCTCTTTTCGGGGTGGAATTGCACGCCGTACGCGTTGCCCTTTGCGATTGCCGAAGCGAACGCGCCGAAATAGTCCGTCTTGCCCGCGGTGAATTCTTCGGCCGTATCGGCGTAATAGCTGTGCACGAAATAAAACTCCTCTCCGTCCTCCAACCCTGCGAACAGTTTCCCCTTCATATCGGTTACGCCGTTCCAGCCCATGTGCGGAATCTTCCCCCGCGCGAACCGTTCGGCGCGCCCTTGTATCAGATCCAAGCCCTCGAACTCGCCCTCCTCCGCGCTCGCGGAGAGAAAAAGCTGCATTCCCAGACAAATACCGAGAAGAGGCGTATCGGCAACGCGCCGCCTGACGTAGCCGTCCAACCCCGCGCGCTTCACATTTTCCATGCCCGCGCCGAAGCTTCCCACCCCGGGAAGCACCAGCCGACGGCACCCGTCGAGCGCGCGCATATCGGAGGATACGATCGTCTTTTCTCCGAGATATTCCAGCGCCTTCTGAACCGAACGCAGATTGCCCGTTCCGTAATCGACGATGCCCGTCATTAAAGAACGCCCTTGGACGAAGGAATTTTATCTCCTTCGATTCTTACCGCGTCGCGCAGACACCTTGCGAGCGCCTTGAAAACGGCTTCCGCCTCGTGGTGCTTGTTTCCGCCACGGAGCAGCTTCACATATAAGTTGCAGCCCGCGTTATAGCAAAAGGCGCGCAAAAACTCTTCGACGAGCTCCAAGTCGAACGAACCCGCCTTCCCCGAAAGCTCGCATTCAAAATTGAGATAGGCGCGCCCGCTCAGATCGAGCGCGACGAGCGCGGCGCATTCGTCCATGGGAATCACCCTGTCGGCAAACCGCGCGATCCCGCGCTTATCGCCCAGCGCCTGTTTGAGCGCGCTCCCGAGCGCGATGCCGATATCCTCCGCCGAATGGTGAAAATCCACCTCGGTATCCCCCTTGCAGACAAGGGAAAGATCGGTACCCGAATGCACGGCGAACAGTTCGAGCATGTGATCGAAAAATCCCGCGCCGCTTGCGACTTCCGCGTTTCCGCTTCCGTCTAAGTTCAGGGAAAGTTTTATCTCCGTTTCCTTCGTCTTTCTGTTGATTTCCGCCCTTCTTATTGCTCTTCCTCCGTGAGTTTTCCCACCCGCGCGCGCACTGCCGCGGCATGCCCGTAAAGCCCCTCGCTTTCGGCGAGCTCGATGACGTGCTCGGCATCCTTCAACAGCGCTTCCCGCGTGTAGGAAATGATGCTCATTTTGCGCGTGAACGTATCCTCGCTCAACGCCTGAAAGAACGCCGCGCTCCCGCCCGTGGGCAGAATGTGATCGGGCCCCGCGAAATAGTCGCCGATCGGCTCCGGCGTGTAGCCGCCGAGAAACACCGCTCCCGCGTTGTGAATGTGCGGGAGCAAGTCTTCGGGGTGCTTGGTGAACAGTTCGAGGTGCTCGGGCGCGAAATCGTCGGCAATGAGGCAAGCCTGCGCCATGTTTTTCACGAGCACAATGCCGCCGCCGTGTTTGAGCGATTCGCGCGCGATTTCCGAACGCGGCAGATCTCGGAGCCGATCCTCCGTGCCGAGGGAAATTTTGCGGGCGAGCTCGGCGTCGTCCGTGAGGACGACGGCGCGGGAGAGCACGTCGTGCTCCGCCTGCGAGAGAATATCCGCCGCGATAAAATCGGGATCGGCGGAGTCGTCGGCGATGATGAGGATCTCGCTCGGCCCCGCGAGCATGTCGATGCCCACCTGCCCGTACACTTCTTTTTTGGCGAGCGTTACGTAAATATTGCCGGGCCCCGCGATGACGTTGACCTTTTTCAGACTCTCCGTGCCGTATGCGAGCGCGGCGATCGCCTGCGCGCCGCCCGCCTTATAAATTTCGTTTGCGCCGCACTCGTTCGCCGCGACGAGCACGAGCGGATGAACTTTACCGTTCTTTGCGGGCGTTACTACGACGACGCGCTCCACCCCCGCCGCCTTTGCGGGAAGAACGCCCATCAGCACCGAGGACGCGAGCGGCGCAGTACCGCCCGGTACGTAGATGCCCGCGCTCTTGACGGGGCGCACCACGTAGCCCGTCGTCCGTCCGTCTTCCTCGCGTACGTCGTCCTTCGCGCCCCGACGCATGTGATATGTGTATATATTTCCGATTGCCAAACGCAAACTTTCAAGCAAATCGGGCGAAATCTCGTCGTATGCGCGCAGGATCTCTTCCGCGCTCACGCGGAAATTGCGCTTTGACAAAAGCGTGCCGTCGAACTTCGCCTCGTATTCAAATACGGCTTTGTCGCCGCGCGCGCGTACGTCCGCTATGATTTCCTTTACCGCGGCAAGCTCCTTATCCCGCTCTTCCAACCCGCGGGCGATCAGTTCTTTGGCGTTTTCGTAAATTTTCACTGCAATATCTCCTTGATCCGCCCGACGAGCGGCAGCACGTCGGGATTGGTCTTTAAGCTGACTTTATTCACCGCCAGCCGCGCCGTAATATCGGGATACACCTCTTCCAGCACGGCAAGCCCGTTCGCCTTTAACGTGGAGCCCGACTGCACGATATCGAAGATGACGTCGGCAAGCCCCGTGAGAGGCGCGAGCTCGATCGAGCCGCTGAGCGGTATGATTTCCGTTTCCCCGCCGCGGAAAGCGAACACGCGCTTCGCCGTATTCACGTACTTGGTCGCCACGCGCAACCGCGGACTTTTCAAAATATCCTTTTTCTTGGGATCGCCCGCTATGCACAACCTGCACGCGCCGATTCTCAAATCGAGCATTTCGTAAAGATTTCTGCCCTGTTCGAGAAGAGTATCCTTACCCGCGATGCCCATGTCGGCGACGCCCGCTTCCACGTATACGGGAACGTCGTAAGGCTTGACGAGAAAAAAACCGTACGCCCCGTCCGCGCTCTTTAAGACGAGCTTGCGCGTATTCCCTTTCAGAACGGAAACGTCGACGCCCGCCCGCGCGAGAATCTCCGCGCTCTCCTCGGCGAGGCGCCCCTTCGCCAATGCAAAATTTATCATAAACTTTCTTCCGCCCCGTCCTTTGTTACGAACAATACGGCGTTGCCGCTTTTCCGTTCCCGCTCGGCGGAGGCGCGCCCCGTTTCCGCGCTCAGACGGGCGCGCGTTCCGCAATCCGTCAAACGCCGAAAGACGCGGTAGGCGGCGCACTCCGCCCCCGCATCCGCCGCGACGACGAGCGCGGGCGCGGGAATTTCGGGCAAGCTCCCCTGCCGTTCCAGCGCAGCGGCAAGCCGCTTCAAGCCGATCGCAAAACCGACGGCGGGAATGTGCGCGCCGAAGCCGTCGGCAAGATTATCGTATCTTCCGCCGCTCAAAAGGGGTGCGCCAAACTCTTTCGTCAGCACGGTAAAAACCGCGCCCGAATAATAGGAGAGCTTGCGCACCGCGGCGAGGTCGAAACAGATATATTTCCCGTAGCCCATTTCGCAGAGCAGCGCGCCGAGCTTTTTCAGATGCTCTGCAGCAGCCCGCGCCCGCGCGTTTTCCGTGAGCGATTCCGCTTTATCGAGGACGTCCTCCCCGCCGAACAGATACGGAAGCGCGAGCACCGCGCCCACCGTCCTCTCATCCGCGCCCGCGCGGCGCAAAGCGCGCTCGACGTTGGGCGCGTCCTTTGCGTCCACAAATGCACGCACCTCCTCCGTCTGCGCATCGGAAAGCCCGCTCTCCTCTAAAATCCCCTTAAAGTAATCCACGTGCCCGACGTCTATCACGAAATTTTCCAGCCCCGTTTCTTTCAAACATTCCGCGGCAAAGGCAATCGCCTGCGCGTCGGAGAATACCCCCTCTTCGCCGAGGCACTCCACGCCCGACTGATAGACTTCCCTATCGTAGATACCGCCCGCGTTCCGCAAATCCCACTTATCGGCAAAGTAAAAAAGGCGCGCGCAAGATACGCCGTTCGCCGCCGCGATGCGGCTGATGGAAAGCGTGGTATCCGGTCGCAGGACGAGCAACTTGCCGTCCACGTCGGTCAGTTTGAACATGCGTTCCTGCGGAATGCGGTTTTCCGTCGCCGCATAGGTATCGTAATATTCGAGCGCGGCGGAGGATACGGGCTCGAACCCGCACGCCGTAAATTTATTTTGCAGCCGCACCTTGATTTCCGTAAGAATACGGCATTCGGCGGGGAGCGTATCCCCCACGCCCGCGGGCAATTTCCGGTAGTTCATATCGCGCTCCTTGGTATATTGTTACGATTATATCACTTTTTCCGCGTCGCTGTCAAATAAATTGCATAAAAAAGGGAATGAAACACCGTTCATTCCCTAAAAATTTGTATAAAAAATAAAATTATTCACAATTATACAACACTTGGGCTTATCCGTCTAGTTCTTTTTTGAAATCGCGCATGATTTTGCTCTCGATGCGGGAGATCTGCACCTGCGAAACGCCGATGCGCCGAGCGACCTCGCTCTGCGTCATGTCGCGGAAGTAACGCAGAAACACGATTTTCTTTTCGCGTTCGGGCAGCTTCTCGATTGCGGACTTTAGGAGCATGCGCTCGATCATCTCGTCCTGATTGTCCTTTGCGGGGAGTTTTTCGCCCAGCGTCGCCGATTTCTCGTCTTTATAATCGGACTGCTCGTAAATGGAAACGGGCATTTTGGAAGAGCCGAGCGTGAACACGACGTCTCCCTCGTCCATGGAAAAGGCGGCGGCGATCTCCTTTACCGAAGGCTGACTGCCGTGCTCGGCGGAATACTGCTCGATATAACGGTTTATCTCCCGCGCGGATTTTTTAAGCGCGCGCGAGACCTTCACGCTTCCGTCGTCCCTTAAAAAGCGCTTGATTTCCCCCGCTATCATGGGCACGGCGTAGGTGGAAAAGCGCACGCCGAAGCTCTCGTCAAATCCGGAAATGGCTTTCAGAAACCCCATGCAGGCAAGTTGAAACAAATCGTCGTACTCCACACCCTTGCCGAGATAGCGTTTTAAGATGCTTTTCAGAAGGGAAGCGTTGTGTTCGAGCAGCGTCTCCTTCGCGCCGTTGTCTCCCTCCTTCGCCAGCCTGAGAAAATGTAACGTTTCCTGTTCATTGAGCATTTGCTTCCGCCTTCGCGCCGAAGTCCTTACTCATACTCACCGTCGTGCCCGCTCCCGCTTCCGACCGCACGGAAAAATCGGACATAAAGGTCTGCATAATGGTAAAGCCCATCCCCGATCGCTCTTCGCCCGGCAACGTCGTATAAAAGGGTTGCTGCGCCTGTTCGAGGTCGGCAATGCCCTTTCCGTCGTCGGAAATCCGAATATGTAGACGGCTCCCTTCCGCCGTGCATTCAATGGTAATCCACCCCTCTTCCCCCGCGTAGCCGTGCACGATACAGTTGGTTACCGCCTCGGAAACGGCCGTCTTTACGTCGGACAGTTCGGAAAGCGTGGGATTAAGCGGAAGCGCAAACGCAGCGACGGCGTTGCGCGCGAAGATTTCGTTTTCGGAACGGGATAATATTTTTAATTGCATCTGATTCATAAATCCACCTAAATTTTGGGCATCAGGGAATAGACGCCGCTGAGCGCGAGAATTTTATCCGCGCCCGCGTTGGGACTTTCCAGCGCCATGACCATGCCGTATTTGCGTAATTTTTTATACCGCCCGATGAGAAAGCCTATCCCCGTCGAATCCATGAAGCGCACGGCGGCGAGATTAAAGACGGCGCGACTCGCGCCCGCGTTCTCGTCAATGAGGCGGTCGGCGCGCTCGCGCACCTGCGCCACGGAATGCTCGTCCAGTTCCCCGTCGAGATAAATGTAAAGACTTTCCCCCGTTCTTCGGCTCTGCATATTCATAAATGAACCTCCGCAACGTTTTATAACGTAACCATATTAACAGACGGCAAAACAGGAAATTTGGATGATAACCGCGAATGTGGGAAAAATTCGTCGAAAAAAAGTTGCTTTAATTTTGTAAAAAGCACCGAAAAAACGCTTGACTTTTCATTGCATTTATAATATGATAATCAAGCGTTGCAAAGCGCACCGTATCAAGCGGGCCTTTAGCTCAGTTGGTTAGAGCAGTCGGCTCATAACCGATCGGTCCGCGGTTCGAGTCCGTGAAGGCCCACCACTCAAAATTTCGGTGTTATCGTCGCGGATTGCGCGCACGCCGTATGATACGGCCCAATAGCTCAGTTGGTTAGAGCGCCAGCCTGTCACGCTGGAGGTCGACGGTTCGAGCCCGTTTTGGGTCGCCACAAAAAAAAGCCTCATTCCGAGGAATGAGGCTTATGCCTTGAAAAAGGCAAAAACGCCTTGGTAGCTCAGATGGTAGAGCAACGGACTGAAAATCCGTCTGTCGGTGGTTCGATTCCGCCCCAAGGCACCACCCTTGCCGGTGTAGCTCAACTGGCAGAGCAGCTGATTTGTAATCAGCAGGTTACAGGTTCGATTCCTGCCACCGGCTCCATCGGTCAAAAAATTTAATTTTATATACGGGAAGATTCCAGAGCGGCCAAATGGATCAGACTGTAAATCTGACGTCTTCGACTTCGGTGGTTCAAATCCACCTCTTCCCACCAGCGCATAAAACGGAGTAAAATACGTAATTTTACCCCGTTTTTATATTTTTATACGATATTTAATGTATATTTGTATGCCGGATTTTTTCCGAAAAAAGGCTTATCGTCCTGCTTGACTTCAACAGAAACAATGACCCAAACGGAAGTCGTTGGCGCGGGCCTTGTTAATCCCCTCGATTTCCTTTTGAACGGCGCGTTTCCGTAAAGACGCAAAAAAGGGAGCTTTCTCACGAAAGCCCCCTTTTTCATTTTTGAAAAATTATTTTTCCTTCCTGCCCGCGTGATCGGCGAAATCGGTGTCGTATAGTTCGCGGCGGTCGGGCTGTTTCTTTTTGCCCGTCGTGTCAACGGTAGTCGTCGTGGTGGACGTCATAACGGAATTGCGGGGTATGGAATGCAAACCCGTGGGAAGCGTAACCTTTGCCACCTCTTCCGAAGCGTCAACGTTTTCACTGCTCACCGCCGTAAACGTAATGGGGAGCGCGTTGCGCTCGCTATGATTTTTTTCCTCCGTCTGCGCGGCAGGAGCGGCGTCTCTGCCGCGAAGCGCGGCTTCGAGCAGCGTCTTTAGGAAATCGGAATCGGGCATAGCGGAGTTTCCGCTCTGCTTCCCCGCAAGCTCGGCGCGGAGCGCCCGCTCTTCCGCCGCGCGCATACGCTCTTCAACGAGACGCTCTATCCTGTCTTCCTGAGCGCGCATGCGTTCCTGCGCAACGAGCATTTCGGCGTTCTGCCCGCCCGTTTGCGGCGAAGCGCCGCGCTGTATCATCTGCATTTCCATGAAGCGGCGCATGGCATCCTCCGCTCCCCTCGCGCGCTCTTCGGCGGCGCGTACCCGCTCTTCCATCGCGCGGAGCTCGGGCGAAGGCGCGTTGTAGAGATTGCCGAACGGCATCGCGTACGGCGAAGCGTTCTGCGAGAACGGATTGAGTGCTTGCGGCTGCATATAGCCGTTGTTCTGCTGCGTCTGCGCTACCGTGTTTTTCGCGCGGTCATCGAGCGCTTTGCGCAAAAGCTCTTCCGCGCGCCTTGCACGCTCTTCCGCCGCTTTTACCCGCGCGTCCGCTTCGGCGCTCTGCGGATTCTGCCGTATCAGTATCTTCGGTCTCTCCGCTGCCTTCGGCTGCGCCTGCGGTTGAGCTTGCGCCTGAGGCTGTACTTGCGGCTGTTGCACCACCGCGGGCTGCTGCACGATGACAGGCTGTGCCATAGGCATCGCCATTGTTCCCGC
>CAJUJO010000034.1 GCA_910586675.1 uncultured Christensenellaceae bacterium
TAACATGGAGGTTAATCATGGAAGAGAAAGATTTAAAAGAAAAAAATACGAAAGCAGGAGCAGTCAGCGGTGGAATAGTCTATGGGAATGTAAGTAATGCAAGTACGATATACGGTACGGATAAGTTTTCGACACCAAGAGGGCATGGATTTGCGGCTGAACAGGCTAATCATTTGTATGATAAAGTTACAAATGCAGACTTTTTTCGGGCTGTGTCAATCTTAAGGAAATTGTCATCCCTGACAAGTGTACCTTTATCGGCGAAAGCGCGTTCAGTGCGTTTACTTCGAGAAGAGGAACCTTCAAGGCGTGCGAAGCGCTAGAAAAGATCACGCTGCTTCCCGCGGAAGATAAAGTAACGGGGCAGGAGACGACGGGCACCCTTACCGTCGGGAAATCGGCGTTTAAGGATTGTATCAAGCTGAAAACGATCGAAAATCAGCACCGCCTCACGACCGTTTATTCCAACGCATTTGAAAATTGCACGAGCCTTTCTTCGCTCGACCTTTCCGGTTTGCGCGTGGGCGGCAGTGAAGTGTTCAAGAACTGTACCAATTTGAAAACGGTAACGACTTCCGATTACACCTATCTCGGAAACGACATGTTCAAGGGCTGCACCTCGCTCGATTCGTTCGAGGTAAAAGCGACGCGTATCCCCGCGGGCTTGTTCGACGGCTGTTCCGCGTTAAAGCAGGTAACCTTCCCGAACGGGCACGTGCTCTACGACGTCGGCGCGCGCGCCTTTGCGAATACGGCGATTACGGGGATCACGCTTCCGAACGGAACGTATCCCATCGGCGACAACGCGTTTGCGGATTGTAAGAAGCTCGCACAAGTAACGCTGTCTCCCGAAACGAATATTCTGAAGGACAGCCTGACGCCTTTTGCAAACTGCGCGGCGCTTAAATCGTTTGCGCTTGCCGGCGCCAGCAGCTTCTATGCGGTACAGGACGGCGTTCTGTACAATGCGGATAAAACGACGGTGGAGTGCGTTCCCGCAGGCAAAGCCGAAAGCGAGATCAGCCTGCCTTCTACCGTTACCAAGATCGGCGCGGGCGCGTTTGCGGGAAGCGCGGTAACTTCCGTAGATTTGAGTAAAATTACGGAAATCGGCGCGTATGCGTTCTCCGGCTGCCAGATTACTTCCGTCAATCTTTCTTCGCTCACCGCGATTCCCGAGGGCGCGTTTGCGTACTGTGCGGCGCTCAAACAGGTTTTGAATGCGGATAGAATCGTCGAGGTCGGCGCATACGCGTTCGACAGAGCCAACCTTGAAAATTTAGTCATCTCCCTGCCTGCCGCGACCTCCGTCGGAGATTATGCCTTCAACTATACCAAATTAAAGGGCATTTCCGCGGACATTCTTTCCTCCGTCGGAGAAAGGGCGTTCTACGGCACCAATCTTACGGAAACGGTCAACCTTCCCGCGCTTACGGAAATCGGCGCGTATGCGTTTGCAAACTGCTATTCGGTGAAGGCGTTTCACCTCGGCGCGGTAACGAAAATGGGCGCTTTCGCGTTCCGCGTCTCCGGAGCGAGCCAGCTGAGCGCGGTTACGTTCGCAAACGGCGCTTCGGTCGTCGGCGATTACGCGTTTGCCGCGTACGATTCGAGGGGGAATCTTACGGCGCGTCCCGCGCTTACGAATGTCGTCGTTCCCGCCACGGTAACGGAAATCGGCGAATACGCGTTCATCAATCTTACCAATCTGAAATCGGACGGCATCGATCTTTCGGGGGTAACGGCCGTAGGGAATCTTGCGTTTTTCGGCTGCGGTTCGCTCACGAATCTCGATCTCGGCAACGTTCTTACGATCGGCGCGCAGGCGTTCGACGGCACGAAGAAAATTGCTTCGGTCGAGCTTACAAGCGCAAAAGAAATCGGCGCGGGCGCCTTCCGCGCAAGCGGACTGACGGAAGCGACCTATCCCGTGGCGGAAAAAATCGGGTTCAACGCCTTTTCGGGCACCAAGCTCACGGAAATTACGATTCCCGCGACGATGAACGAGCTTACCTACGAAGACGAATGGTACGTCATGAACGACGCGGGCAGGCTGGAGCTCAAAACGGGCAGAAAGGCTCCCCGCCTCGGGGCGGGCGCGTTTGCCGATATTCCCACGCTCCTTGCGATCAACGTGGCGGCGGGGAACGAGGCGTTCGTGTCTTACGACGGCGTGCTCTATTCCTTCGGAAAAGAGGGGCTTACCCTCGTGCAGTACCCCGCGGGGAAAACGGCGGAAGGCGGCAAATACAGCGTGCGCGAAAACACCGTGCGCATTGCCGACTGGGCGTTCGAGGGCGTGAAAAACGTAACGGCGGTCTTCATCCCGTTCACGGTGCAGGCAATCGGCGACGGCGCATTCTATAACAGCTCGGTAACCGATTACACATTTGAAAGCGTGGAAGCGCCCGTACTCGAAAGCTATTACACGGAGGACGTTTCTTCCGACGCCTTCTCGCAGGGGCTGTACTATTGCAACTTCAAGGATTACGTTTATAAAGTACTGCACAACACAGGCAATAATTTCAGACTCACCGTGCATTATCCCGAAAACGGAATCGGTTACGATACGCCTATCTGGAACGGGTTCTTCTCCACGGTGGAAAAGACGGCGTACGCCGCGGAGCGCGTAACCCGCAAGACGATCGTCCTCATTTCCGACCTTCCCGCGGCATCCTCGATCGAAAGCGGACTTACGGGCACATTGGAGGAAAAGCAGGAACAAATCAGGGAATTCAGCAAAACGCAGGTTCAGCCCGTGCGCGCGCTGTATAAACAAATTTCTTCGGCGGCGCAGAGGGCGCTCGTAACCGACTACGCCAAACTGCTCGAAGTGGAAAAAACCGTGCGCGATATAAAAGAAACCCTCGGGATTCCGGCTGTGATGACGGCGCTCGTTCTGGAAAGCGGGCCGGATAAATACCGCTATCTCGTCGGCGAGAGCTTCGACAAAACGGGCATGGTCGTAAATGCCGTATACGACGATACTTCCGAAACGGAAGTAACCGATTACACCGTGGATAAGACGGTGCTCGCCCTTGCGGACGACAGGGTTACGGTAAGCTACAACGGTAAGAGCTGTATCGTCTACGTGAGCGTTTCCGCGGAAGAGGAGAAACCCGGTCCCGGCGACGACGATAATAAGGACGACGAAAGCGGCTGCGGCGGCTGCGGGTCTTCCCTTGCGTACGGCGCGGGCGGCGCGGTCATGATTGCGGGCGCGGCGATTGCGATCGTATGCGTGTTGAAAAAGCGCGAGCGCAAATAAAGCAGGAAAACGGAAAGGACGGGGATAAGGAATAATTTCCCGTCCTCCTGCCGAATTTGTTGACAAAAGAGACGGTTTGGTTATATAATAATAAAATAGCGGAAAGGGCGTTTTTTGCACTTTTTCGGAAAAACGGCAATTCGGTGCGGGGGGAGCCGCCTTGCGCGGACATGCCCGAGCCGTTCGGCAAAAAGCTTTACCGTATGGAGCAAATACTGTGAAAAGACGATTGGGACAAATCATTCTCGCTATCGCCGCCGCGGCTGCGTTCGCGTTCGCCTTGGCGGGCTGCGGCGAGGATGAAGGGAAAAAAGTTTACGATTACCTCGTTACTTTCGACTACAACGTGGGCAACCTTCTCGGCGAGCCGGAAAAGGACGAGGACGGCAATCCCGTAAAGGACGTAAAAGACCAATATCTCGGCGTGGCGGAAAATTCTCTTCTCGTCGTATATCCCGGCAACTCCGCGGGCGTAAAGTTCGACCTCAGCGAAATTAAGGGCTATTACATCGAGGGCTGGTACATCGGAAAAACGGACGAAGAGGGCGTCCCCGCCGTCGGCGAAAACGGCTGTGTGGAGCTGGACAGAAAGTGGGATTTCTCTTCCGACAGAGTCAATAACGATCTTACGCTGTACGCCAAGCTTCTTCCGCGCCCCGTGCTCTCTTTCATGGTGGACGGCGTCGCGCAAAAGACCTTTGAAGGGCTTCCCGGCAGCAGCTTTAACAAGCCTTCTATTTCGGTGGACATTCCCACGAAAGAAGGTTGGACGCTTTACGATTATTATTCCGATCCCGAATGTACCCATCCCATGCAATGGCCTTTTGTGTTCGGCACGGAAGACACGCCCGTCTATACCAAGTTCTATGAAGGCAAATGGACGTTCGTAAAGACGGCGGATGAATTTTTAAGTTCTCTCGCCCTGCGCGAAAATATCTGGCTGGAAAACGACATCGATTTATCCGAATCGAAATGGAACGGCAATTATAACTATTCGGGGACGATAAACGGGAACAACCATTCTATTACGGGTATCCGCTGTTCGTTCGCCGCAAGCCCCGCCACGGGAACGAATTTTGCGCTGTTCGGCGTTTTAAGTTCGGCGGCGCACCTTTACGACCTGAGTATCACGGGCGTGCAAATTGATTTTACGGCGATGAGATTCGGCGATTATAAGGCGGCGCTCTTTGCACAGGAAATCATGGAGGGCGCGAAGATAGAAAACGTTACCGTATCGGGCAGGCTGACGGGGCGGCACGGTGAAGGAGTAGAGGGGGTCAGAATGGATCTTTTCCCCGTTTGCATCGAAGGGAATTCCGATTTCCCGACCTGCGATTTCAGCGGAATTACGACGGAGAATCTGACCGTCGGCGAATAAAACAAAGTAACGCGGCGCGTTCGCGCCGAAGAGCATAATACAAGGAGGAATTAACCATGAATAAACACGCAAAGAAATTCGCGGCGATCGCTTGCGCGGCTGCGCTTTCGCTTTCGACGGTAGCCGTCGCGGCGGGGTGCGGTCAACACGAGTTTGATCCCGAAACGCGCGCGCTCGTGCTTTCCACGGCGCAGCCCGATCGCGTCTTCAACCCGTTCTTTTCCACTTCCGCATACGATTCCAACATCGTCGGTATGACGCAGATCGGCATGCTTACGTCG
The DNA here is from genome assembly GCA_910586675.1 of uncultured Christensenellaceae bacterium. GTDB lineage: Bacteria > Bacillota > Clostridia > Christensenellales > Borkfalkiaceae > Gallimonas. Next base: position 4,928 of record CAJUJO010000034.1, read on the forward strand.
GATAAAAAAGGACAAATCGCCTGCGGCGACAACGAACCGACCGTCGTCAAAGACTATACGATTTCGACGGCGACCGAGAGCGACGGAAAACAGTATACAACGTACGAATTCGTCATCAAGAACGGGATTAAGTTTTCGGACGGGGAGCCGCTCACCATTAAGGACGTGCTCTTTAACCTGTACGTCTATCTCGACCCCAACTATACCGGATCTTCCACCATCTATTCCACGGACATCGTGGGATTGAACGACTACCGCACGCAGCAAGAAGGCGCGAGCGAAGACTACGCGCAGCAGTTGGAAGACCGCTTCCGCGGAGAAGCGAGAACGCATCTCGACGAACTTATCGATTACGTTAGGATTAAGGGCAAATGGTCGGGGAGCAATAAGCCGACCATTCCCGACCTCGAAAGCAAGGAAGCCGGTTTCAAGGAAGACTTCAAAATGGTTTCCGAAGAGTTCAAAAAAGAACTGGAAACGGACTGGAACTCCGCCGCGGGCGGCATGGAGTCCTACCGCGAGCAGGGCTTTACGGCGGCATGGCAGGTCTTTTTAATGACGGACGAAGGCGTCGACTGCTATAAAAAGGATAAGCAAGACAACTATGTGAAAGACGAAGAGGGAAGGTATATTTTCGATCCCGATAACGCGAGCATCATCGCCGCGCAGCAGGAGCTTAACGAATATCTCGCCGAGCACACGGGCAACGACGCGGAAAATACCAAGGAGTGGGCGATCACGCGCGTTTACGAAAGCTATTTCCCCGTCGGCGGCATCGAAAACACCAATGCGAACAACTTCGAGGAAGTTGCCAGATATTGGAGCGCGACGGCGCCCGCCGTGCTCAACAAATTCACCGCTGACAGAAGAACGTTATTCTTCCGGGAAATGCCGAGAACGGTTCCCACCGTCCGCGGTATCACAACGCGCCGCGCCGGAAACTTCAACGGCAAAAATTTAGGCGGCGATCACGATATCCTCACCGTAAAAATCAACCGCGTAGACCCTAAGGCCATCTGGAACTTTGGTTTTACCGTCGCACCCATGCACTACTATTCTTCGCATTCCTGGACCAATCCCAAGACGGGCGTTACCAAGGATTATATTGCATCCTTTGATGCGAGCAAGGGCGAATTCGGGCTGGAATACGGCAATTCCGATTTCATGAACGAAGTGCTCAACGCACCCGAAAAGGTAAGCCTTCCCGTCGGCGCGGGCGTTTACAAGGCGACCAATGCGACTTCTTCGGGAACGGTTACTGCGGATAATTTTTACAGCAACAACATGATTTATTTCGAGCGCAACACCAATTTTGAAACGCTCGGCAGCGGAATCAACAACGCGAAAATCAAGTATCTGCGCTATCAGGTCATTGAAACCGATCAGATCATCAACGCGCTTACGACGGGCGCCATCGACTTCGGCGAACCCAACGCCACGCAGGAAAACAAGGACGTGCTCGACGGCGCGGGAATCGCGCACGAAGAGATTCAGACCAACGGTTACGGTTACGTCGGGATCAACCCCCGCCACGTTCCCAACATTACGGTGCGCCGCGCCATCATGAAGGCGATGGATACCAACATCATCACCGAGAACTACTACAAGGGCGGGCTTGCGGAAAAGATTCTCCGCCCCATGTCCAAGGCTTCCTGGGCATATCCCGACGCGGCGGGCGTGTACGTTTCCGAAAACGGAACGAGCTACCGTTACGACAGCACGGGACGGGAAATTCAGGCGCTGCTCGATACGCTCGAACAGGAAGGATACCGCAAGGTCGGCGGGATTTATACCAACGGCAATACGGGCGACAAGTTAGATTATACCTTTACGATCGCGGGCGCTTCCACCGATCACCCCGCATATTCCATGTTCCTGAACGCGATGGATATTCTCAATAATAAGTGCGAAGGCATCCACGTTCGCGTGGTAACGGCGCAGACGGCATTGCAGGACCTTGCGGTAGGAAAGCTCGCCGTATGGGCGGCGGCTTGGTCTTCCACCATCGACCCCGATATGTATCAAGTCTACCATAAGGATTCCAACGCGTCCAGCGTCAACAACTGGGGCTATGGCGAAATCAAGAACGATAAGGTCAAGTACGCGACGGAATGGAAGATCATCGGCGAACTCAGCACGCTGATCGACCAGGGCCGTGAAACCAACGATCAGCCGACGCGCGAAAGGGTTTACGCGCAGGCGCTCGACAAGGTTATGGAGCTTGCGGTGGAATTCCCCAGCTATCAGCGGTACGATATGTCGGCGTTCAATGATAAGCTCATCAACCGCAGTACGATGACGGCGAAAGCCGATCTCGGTCCGTACAGCGGCATCCTTGCCCGCATCTGGGAAGTGGACTACAACTAAACTCGAAAAAGCTCCGAAAGACGAATGTTGAATTCGTCTTTTCGGCGTAAAGGCAGGTACTATGGAAACGGTTAAATATATCGTAAAGCGTATCCTCATCGCGCTGTTGATATTATTCGGCGTTTCGATCATCATCTATATGCTTGCGCGTATGATGCCGACCGACTACGTGGACAATCAATATCTCCCCGCGGTGTCGAACGGCACGATGTCGCAGGAGGACGTGGACCGTATCAAGGAGATCTACGGGCTCAACGTGCCTGACGCGTATCTTTCCGTGAAGACGGACGCAAAGACGAGCGCCGTCTCGGGAAAGAGTTTTACGAAGAATACCAAGGAAATCACGTACGATAAAATTCAGCGCGGCGTCATGTCGCGCGAGGAATGGTATACGGGCTCCTACGACGCGGGCGAATACCGCATTTATCTCGACAGCACCTCGGAAAAGATAGACGGAGTTTCCGTCTTTACGCCCACGACTTACCGTATTTACACGGTACATATGCGCGGAACTTCCGTCGTGGAGGGCGAGGGTGAAGATGATAAAACGGAATCGAACGATAATTCCGTTATCACGCTGGACGAAGAGCTCCGCCCCGTAGAACAGGGAACCTGGTCGGTGAACGAGGACGGCACCATCGCGTTCGTGCTTACGCATTCGGCGGAGAACGGTTCCTGGAAGGAGGAAGCACCCTTCGCGTTCAATGCGGATATGATTTACCGCGTTGCGTCCTTTTGGGATAAGGCGGGCGCGCTCTTCGGCGGCTATTTCAATTGGCTCGGCAATTTGGTCCAGGGCGACTTCGGGATGTCCTTCAAGTACAAAAAACCCGTTCAGACGGTTATCGTCAGCAACATGGGCATTTCCTTCGCCATCGCGTTCATTGCGACGATTTTACAGTTTGCAATCGCCATCCCGCTCGGCATCAAGGCTGCGACCAATCAGTATGGCGTCGTCGATTACACAGTTACCGTGCTTACCATGATGGGCATCAGCTTGCCCACTTTTTTCCTTGCGGCAATCGTCATCCGTCTATTTTCCGTGCAGCTGGGCTGGTTCCCCGTCAACGGACTGGTATCTTCCTTGCCGACCGACGCAAGTTGGTTTCTGCGCATGGGGGATATGCTTTGGCATATGGTGCTGCCCATGTTCGTACTCGTCGTGCTCTCCGTCGGCTCGCTCATGCGCTATACGCGCACGAACACGCTGGAAGTGCTCAATGCCGACTATATCCGCACGGCGCGCGCAAAAGGACTGAGCGAACGCTCCGTCGTTTATAAGCACGCCTTCCGCAATACCATGATTCCGCTCGTTACCATGATGGCGGGGATTCTGCCGTCTCTCTTCGGCGGGGCGATGATCACGGAAACGGTGTTTGCGATTCCCGGAATCGGGAAGCTTGCATACGATGCGCTTATCGTCGCAGACGTGCCGTTTATCATGGGTTATAATATGTTCATTGCGATTATGACGGTGCTCGGCACGCTGCTCAGCGACCTTATGTACGCGGTGGTGGATCCCCGCGTCAAAATCGGCAGGTAAGGAGGGGATTATGGACGAGAAAGATGTGAAACGACCGGAAGACGAAACGTCCGAATTTCCCGAAGGGAACGGCGTTCCCGTTACTGAAGAAAAAACGGAACAGGAAAAGGAAAATAAGCAGGCGCTGCCCGCGCGCGCATGGAATTCTGTATGGAAAGCGTGCGGAACGGCTTGGAGTTCGGTAAGCGGATTCTGCAAGAAACTGTTCCGGAAGAATAGCACGGAAACGGAAAACACGGAAGAGGAAGGCGCGGCTGCGCCCGTACTTTCCGTCGCGGAAGAACCCGCGGCCGAGAGCGGCGAGCAGATGTCGGAAATCGAAGTGGCCACCATGCGCACGCTTAGTCCTACCCGCATGGTGCTCAAACGGTTTTTCCGATCCAAACTTTCCGTTACCGGGCTCGTCATTCTGATTGCTTTGTTCGTGTTTTCATTTGTCGGTCCGTTGTTCGAGTTCCTGCCCTTTATTTGGCCGGAGCAGCAGTCTGACTATTCCAGTACGGTACGGGAGGAATACACCACGCCCGTAACGGTTACGGGCGCGGACGGCGAGGAGTATACCGTTTACGTCGTAACCTATTCGGAGCCGAAAAACCATTTGCCTCCTTCCTGGGAGCACTGGCTCGGCACCGACGATAAGGGCTTTGACGTGTTTACTCGGCTTATGTACGGCGGAAGAATTTCGCTTACGGTGGGCTTTGTCGTCGTCATTTTGGAAACGCTGATCGGCGTGTTTTTGGGCGGACTTGCGGGGTATTTCGGCAAGTGGGTCGATCAGATCATCATGAGAATCGTGGATATATTCAACTGCGTGCCGACTATGCCCATGCTGATGATCGTCGGCGTTTCGCTGGAAGCCAATCAGATAGACGGTGTCGCCAAGCTATATATCATGATGGCGATGCTGACCCTGTTCGGTTGGGCGGGCACGGCGCGGCTCGTCCGAGGGCAGATTTTGTCTCTGCGCGAACAGGAATTCATGATAAGCGCCGAAGCGAGCGGGCTGCCCGTCTGGCGTAAGATTTTCAAGCATCTGATTCCCAACGTCATGCCGCAGCTCATCGTGTCCATGACGCTCGGGCTCGGCGGAATCATCCTTACGGAAGCGACGCTCGGTTACCTCAATATCGGGCTTCCCGCCGTCTATGCGACCTGGGGCAACATGATCAACGCCGCTGCAAACAATACGGCGCTTCGGCTTTATCCCAATCTTTGGATTTCTCCGGGTATCTGTATCGTGCTCGCCGTGCTCGCGTTCAACTTCGTGGGCGACGGACTGCGCGACGCCTTCGACCCGAAAGCGAGGAGATAACCGATGAAGAAAGAAAAGAACAAGAATTATATTTCGGCAAAGGAATCGCGCGACATCGCTAAGCAAAACCGCAAAACGGTGCGCGATTTGCAGCGCAAGCGCGCATCGTTCACGCGCGAGGACTACGTTACCGAAATGCGCGATCCTAAAAACATCGTCGAATTCGAGGATTTGCACACCTATTTCTTTACCGATAACGGCGTGGTGAAGGCGGTCAACGGCGTTACGTTCGAGATCCCGCAGGGCTCTACCGTCGGCGTCGTGGGGGAATCGGGCTGTGGGAAATCGGTTACCAGCCTTTCCCTCATGCAACTCGTGCAGGGACCGAGCGGGCAGATCGTAAGCGGCAGCATCCGCTTCCGCACCGTCGTCCGCACGCATAAAACGGCGCCCAAAATGCAGGAGAAGCGGAACGCGGACGGCACGCCCGTTTTGGACGGGAACGGCAATCCCGTGCTTGAACCCGTACTCGATAAAAACGGCAATCCCAAAACGGAAAAGCTGTACGAGCCCGTTCTCCGCAGAAAAATGAGTCCCGACGAACCGATTTTCGACGAAAACGGCAAGCCCGTCATGGAGCCCGTTTTGAAAAAGAACGGTAAGCCCAAGACGGTAAAGGTATCCGTGCCGCTGCTGCGGGAGAAAAAGGACGAGAACGGCGCGCCCCTTTTGGACGAGAACGGCGAACCCGTTATGGAGACCGTGCTCGACGGGGATGGCAATCCCGAAATGGTTGTGAGCGTACAGCCCGTGATGCGGCAAAAGATGAAGGCGGGAACGCCGATGACCGACGAAAACGGCGAACCTATCATGGAGCCCGTGCTCAATAAGTTCGGCAAGCCCCGCATGATGAAGGTTTACGAGGAGCACGAAGAGGTCTACGACATCGCGAAGATGCCTGTATCGGAAATGACGAGCATCCGCGGACGGGAAATCGCCATGATTTTCCAGGAACCGATGACCAGCCTCAATCCCGTGTTTACCATAGGCTATCAGCTGGACGAGGTTTCCCTTCTGCACACCAACGGCGCGACCAAGGAATCGGCGAAAGCGCGCAGTATCGAAATGCTGGAGCTCGTCGGCATCGCCATGCCCGAGCACGTTTATCAATCTTATCCGCACCAGCTTTCGGGCGGAATGCGCCAGCGCGTTATGATCGCTATGGCGCTGTGCTGCAATCCTAAGCTTATCATTGCGGACGAGCCCACGACGGCGCTCGACGTTACCATTCAGGCGCAGATCCTCGATTTGCTGCGCGACGTAAAGCGGAAGATAAGCGGCAGCATCATGCTCATCACGCACGATCTTGGCGTAATCGCCGAGATGGTGGACTACGTCGTCGTCATGTACGCGGGGCGTATCGTGGAAATGGGCACGGTACAGGAAATCTTCAAAAATCCGCTGCACCCTTACACCATTGGTCTGCAAAAGAGCAAACCCGTCGTTCGCCGTTCGGTAGACCGGCTTTACAGCATTCCCGGGAACGTACCCAATCCCATCAACATGCCGTCCACCTGTTATTTCAAGGATCGCTGCGACAGGGCTTGCGCGCAGTGCAATGGCGAGTATCCGCCTTTCGTGCAGGTATCTCCCACGCACCGCGTGGCGTGTTATCTCGCGGAAATTCCCGCACCCGAGGACGAAGCTCCCGCCCAAAAGAGTGTAGCCGACAAGAGAGGTAAGAAGAAATGAGCGAGTTGGTTGCCGCTCCCAATCAGGAGAAGGAGGAATATCTTCTTCAAGTGAAAAATTTGAAGAAATATTTCCCAGTAAATAAGAGTTTTTTCAAAAAGAATCAGACTTACCTTCGCGCCGTGGACGGAGTTTCCTTTAATCTCATGCGCGGCAAGACGGTGGGAATCGTCGGCGAATCGGGCTGCGGTAAGACGACGATGGGGCGTACCGTACTTCGCCTCTACGACGTTACGGACGGCGAGATTTTATTTGAAGGCAAAGATATTTCCAAACTGAAGGGGGAAGCGCTCAGAAAGGTCCGCCCCAATTTTCAGATGATTTTTCAGGACCCGTATTCCTCGCTTTCGCCCCGCCTGCCCGTCGGCGAAATCATCGGGGAAGCCGTCCGCGTGCACAATATCGTTCCCAAATCCGACCATAAGGACTACGTGCTCGACGTCATGAAAAAGTGCGGCTTGCAGACGCATTATTATGAGCGCTATCCGCACGAGTTTTCGGGCGGACAGCGCCAGCGTATCTGTATCGCCAAAGCGCTTGCCGTCAAGCCTAAGCTGGTTATTTGCGACGAGCCCGTTTCGGCGCTTGACGTGTCGATTCAGGCGCAAGTCATCAACCTCTTTAAGGATTTGCAGGAGCAGGACAATCTCGCGTACGTGTTTATTTCGCACGATTTGTCGGTCGTGGAGCATATTTCGGACGAGGTCGGCGTCATGTATCTCGGCAGCATGGTAGAATTCGGAAGCAAAAAAGACCTCTTCGACAATCCGATGCACCCATACACGCAGGCGCTGTTTTCCGCCGTTCCCGTGCCCGACCCGGACGTTAAGATGAACCGTATTATTCTGGAAGGAGATATTCCTTCGCCCGCCAATCCGCCCTCCGGCTGTAAATTCCACACAAGATGCAACAGATGCATGGACGTGTGCAAGGAAGTTGCGCCCGTATTCAAGGATTACGGAAACGGGCACTGCGTGGCGTGCCATCTCTATCCGCAGGATTAACGGTGAAAAATCGTAAAGAGAAGCGGGAAGATTGGGACGACGGCAGGACAATCGCCCCTATGACGGGGGAAGAATTGCCTTCCTACCGCCGCGCGGTTTTTTCCGGTCGAGAAAATAAGCGCGTCGTGAAAAGCAGGGAAAAGAGCGATATTTCGCGCAAGGAACGCCGCGCCATGATGCGCGCGATGTTTGCCGTTTTGCTGCCGCGCTTTCTGATCGTGCTCGCTTCGTTTGGTTTGGTTGCTTTGCTGTTATGGCTATGGCTTCGTTAAAGAAAAGCACGCGTAAGTTCGGTGCGCGCGCTTGACTTAATGCCGATTATTTGTTAAAATAGTCGTAGGGAAATGCAATAAAATATGCCGCTGTGGTGGAATAGGCAGACGCAAGGGACTTAAAATTTTTGGCAGAAAATAATTAACAGAAAATTAACATAAAAACTGAAAATTTAACAAAAATGTATGCTTGTGTGGTGGAATAGGCAGACGCAAGGGACTTAAAATCCCTCGGTAGAGATACCGTGCCGGTTCAAGTCCGGCCACAAGCACCATAGAAGTTGGTCTATAAGTCTTCTGACTTATAGACCACTTTTTTCGCA
>CAJUJO010000035.1 GCA_910586675.1 uncultured Christensenellaceae bacterium
TGATTTCGCATGGACATGAAGTCTGTCGAACAAAAATGGCAATCCCGTTGGGAAAAGTCGAAAATCAACAATTACGACAAGAAGAGCGCCGACCCGAAATTATACATTCTGGAAATGTTCTCCTATCCTTCGGGCGCGAAGCTTCACGTCGGGCACTGGTATAACTACGGCCCGACCGACTCCTACGCGCGGTTTAAGAAAATGCAGGGTTATAACGTCTTTCAGCCGATGGGCTTCGACGCATTCGGTTTGCCGGCGGAAAATTACGCCATAAAGACGGGGATTCATCCTAAGGACTCCACCGAGAAGAATATCGCAACGATGGAGACACAGCTCAAAGCGATGGGCGCCATGTTCGACTGGTCGGCGGAAATCAAAACCTGCGACGAAAGCTATTATAAATGGACGCAGTGGATGTTCCTCCAACTGTACAAAAAAGGGCTTGCCTACCGCAAGGAAGCGCCCGTAAACTGGTGCCCTTCCTGCCAGACGGTGCTCGCCAACGAACAGGTGAACGACAATTGCTGCGAACGCTGCGGAACGGAAGTCGTAAGAAAGAATTTGACGCAGTGGTTTTTCAAAATCACCGAATACGCAGAAGAGCTTTTAAGCGGTTTGGACAATCTGAACTGGCCGGAAAAAACAAAAGCTATGCAGCGCAACTGGATCGGGAAATCCACAGGATGCGAAATCGAATTTGAATGCGAAACGGGCGATAAAATTCGCGTATTCACGACGCGCTGCGATACCGTTTTCGGCGTTTCCTACGTCGTGCTCGCTCCCGAACATCCCCTCGCACGCAAGCTCGCAACGCCCGAACAGGCGCGTGCCGTGGACGACTACATCGAATACGCATCCAAAGCAAACGAAATAGACCGCCTTTCCGCAACGCGCGAAAAGACGGGCGTATTTACGGGCGCATACTGCATCAACCCCGTAAACGGAAAGAAAGTTCCCGTATATCTCGCCGACTACGTGCTCTATTCGTACGGCACGGGCGCCGTTATGGCGGTTCCCGCGCACGACGAACGCGACTTTGCGTTTGCTCAGAAGTATAAGCTACCCGTCGTGCAAGTCATCGAAAAACAGGGCAAAAAGACGGAACTGCCCTACTGCGAAGATGGGATCGTCGTCAATTCCCTGCAATTCGACGGAATGCGCGGCGAAGAAGCGCGCGGCGAAATCGCAAAACATATTACAAAGCTCGGCAAGGGCGGGAAAAAGGTAAATTACCGCCTGCGCGACTGGCTGGTATCCCGCCAGAGATATTGGGGGGCGCCCATTCCCGTCGTACACTGCCCGAAATGCGGTATTGTGCCCGTTCCCGAAAAGGATTTGCCCGTAAAGCTACCTTATGACGTGGAATTTAAGCCGGACGGAAAATCCCCGCTCGCAAAACACGACAGATTCATGAATACCGCATGTCCGCAATGCGGCGGCGAAGCCAAGCGCGATCCCGACACGCTCGACACCTTCGTGTGCTCAAGCTGGTATTTCCTGCGCTACGCCGACGCGCAGAACGCGAAAGTCCCCTTCGATAAAGAAGCCGTAGACGCGCTTCTTCCCGTGGACACCTACGTCGGCGGCGCGGAACACGCATGCATGCATCTTCTTTACGCCCGCTTTCTAACCAAAGCACTGCGCGACATGGGTTATCTTTCCTTTGACGAACCGTTCAAACGGCTCGTGCATCAAGGCACCATTCTCGGACCGGACGGAAACAAAATGTCCAAATCGCGGGGCAACATCGTTTCTCCCGACGAATTCATCGAACAGTACGGCTCCGACGTGTTCCGCATGTATCTCATGTTCGGATTCTCCTATACGGAAGGCGGCCCCTGGAACGACGACGGAATCAAATCCATTGCGAAATTTCTCGACCGCGTGGAAAAAACCGTGCTCAGAATCAACGCTTACGAGGATAATGCAAAAACGGGAAACATCGGCACGCAGGAAAAAGCGCTCGATTATGCACGCAACTACGCCATTCGGCAAATCGCGCGGGATATGGAAGGCTTCTCGTTCAACACCGCTGTGGCGCGCTTAATGGAATTCGTAAACGCCCTGTGCAAATACGAAGCCGCGGAAGGAAGCAAAAACATTAAACTGCTGAAAGATTGCGCAAAAGATCTGAATCTTCTGATCGCTCCCTGCGCCCCCCACTTCGCCGAAGAGCTTTGGGAAGTTACGGGAGGAAAAGAGTCGGTATTCGAGCAAACATTCCCTGTACCTGACGAAGCGGCGCTGCAACTGGACGAAACAGAATACGCCGTACAAGTCAACAGCAGAATCGTATGCAAAGCGATGATCGCAAACGGTTTGTCCGACGATGAAATCCGCGAATACGTATGCACCCTACCCGAAGTACAGGAACGCATGGCGGAAAAATCGCTGACAAAATGCGTCGTTGTAAAAGGCAGACTCGTCAACCTTATCGTTAGCTAAACTTGAATATAATCAAAAGCGCCCCGATATTCGGGGCGCTTTTTACGACTCTGAAACCGCGCGCGCTCTTCTGTCCGCAAGCGGTAAAAATAAAATTTTCGCCTCGAAAAATCGCAGACATCGGTTCCGTTCAACGCGCAATAAACTTCTTTGTAAAAAGAATAAATCGACCGCTTCCCACAAAAACACCCAGGCAAAAATATCCACCGCTTCCGCGAGCACGGGTATTTTTCCGTAAAAGGAAATCGCCAATGCCGCCGCGATTCCGAAAATCCCTATGACGGCCATTATCACGGAAAAAAGCAAATTCCGCTTCAATTGCCCGCGATTATGTTCATAATGTCTGACATAGTACTCTTTTAATCCGTCAATATATAATTTTTCCTCCATTTTATCAATGCAATCGCCGTAAATCTTAATACAGATGGGCTCCTTGGGCAAAAAGCGCATCGCGCTTTCTTCCAGGTATTGCGCGACCTCGCCGCTGATTACGGGGCGAGTCCCCGCCGAAAAATCGGATAAAAAGCCCTCGTCGCGGAGGACGGTAAGCTCGATAACGGCGCGCCCGCCTTCGTCGCGCTCTACCTCATCGCCGCTCGCACGGGCGGAAATCAATCTCTTCAGTTCTTTCACGGAACGTATCATAATCTTATTCTCCGTAAATTTCCTTGTAAATATAGGCGGCATATGCCCCCGCAATGTTCGCACCGGTAACGCGTTCGGCGACCGCAAAAAATGCGTTGGAATTAACCTCGCACAGCACGTATCCGTTCTTCCCGAACAAGAAGTCGATTCCGCAATAATCCAGCCTCATAACGCGCGCGATTTTCAAAGCGAGCGCTTCTCCCGCGGTGTCCAACGGATAAGATTCCCCTCTTCCGCCGAGCGCGGCATTGGAACGAAAATCCCCGTCGGATATGCGCTTCATCGCGGCGACAACCTTTCCACCGACAACGAGAACGCGCAAATCGCGCCCTGAACTCTCCGCGATATATTCCTGAAAGAGATGCGGCTTACACTTGACCTGTTCAGCAATGCTTTCCAGCTCCTCGCGGTTATCCGCCTTATAAACGCCTTTTCCCATAGAGCCGAAGCTTTCCTTTACGACGAGCGGATAGGAAAGCTCACTTTCGATAATATCAAGCGTTTCCTTCGCAACCTTTTCCGACGGCGTATAACAGAGCAAACCCGCAAAGGTGCGCGGAATCGCGATCCCCGCATCTCTCAATGCAAAGTACGTAAGAAGCTTATCGTCACAGGCGACGATTGCGTCGTGTCTGTTAAACAAGTGCAAACCAGATTGCTCCAACAAATAAGAAGTATATTTATCCTTATCGAGATAAATGCAGAAATCATATGCTTCGGCAAGCGGCGAAACGTTCCCCGTGCACCTTAAATGAACGGGAAAATAGTTGTTCCGCCTGATACGGATTTCCACGCCGAGCGCCGCAAATTCCTCCCGCAAGCGATCTGCCTGATAAATTTCCGTCTCCGATTTCCAATATGCGTTGACGAGAATCAAACCTTTTTTCATAAAAGACTCCCGAAAAAAATCAGGCGGAAATGCGCTTTGCGCGCATCTCCGCCCCCGTAACGACTATTAAGATACGACGCGCAAAACGGAATCTACTTTCGCGATTTCCGTCGCGTCGATTTTTGCAACCGCATTTTTCACCGAAAGCTCCCTCGTCTTATGCGTAATGAGGAGCAGGGTCGCTTTGTCCGCATGAGCGCTCGGCTTCTGAATCATTTCCACAATGGATATATTATATTTTGCGAATACAGACGAAATTTTCGCAAGCACGCCCGACTTGTCCTCTATCGTAAGGCGCAGATAATAGGCGCTTTCAAAGTTGTTGACGAAATCCGTTTCCTTGTCCGCCGAAGCGGTATTTTTGAAGGTAGAGTATTTATTTTCACTGTGCGTGGCGGCATAAATAATGTCGCTTACGATTGCACTGCCCGTGGGGAGCGCTCCTGCGCCACGCCCGTAAAGCATGACGTCGTCCACCGCGTCGCCCGTCAAATAAACGGCGTTAAAACTGTCGTTTACCGAAGCGAGCGGATGCTCCTTTTTGATAAACGTAGGATGAACGCGCGCTTCGATTCCGTTTTCCGTCTGCTTGCCGATTGCAAGGAGCTTCAAACAGTACCCGAATTCCTTCCCGTAAGCAATATCCTCGCGTGAAACGCCCGAGATACCCTCACGGAATACCTTGGAAAATGGAACCTTGGTATGAAACGCAATGGAGGAAAGAATAGAGAGCTTGTAAGCCGCATCGAAGCCTTCTACATCGGCGGTGGGATCGGCTTCCGCATAACCGAGCTTCTGCGCATCATGCAGAACGTCTGCATAAGATGCGCCTTCTTCGGACATTTTCGTTAAAATATAGTTTGTCGTACCGTTAATGATCCCCATCATGGAAGTAATATTGTTCGCCTGCAATCCGTCGAGAAGCGTTCTGATAATGGGCACGCCCCCCACGCAGCTCGCCTCGAAATACAACCCCGCATTGTGCCTCTTCGCCGCGCGCTCCAATTCATGGGAGTACTTGCAGAACAGCTCTTTGTTGGAGGTTACGACCGTCTTTCCCGCATTGAGCGCCGCAAGCACGAACTCCCGCGCGATACCGATACCGCCGATCACTTCCACCACGATATTGACGTCGGGATTGGAAACGACTTCGGCAATATTCCCCGCAACGGCCGATTCGGGAACGCCGAGCGCTTTCACGCGTTCGGGATTCAGTTCGAGCACGCTTTCAACGACAATATCGACATCCTGCGTGCGTTTGTAAAATTCCCTGTGTTCGGTAAGAATTTTATATGTTCCGCCGCCCACGATGCCGAGCCCGAGAATTGCCACACCAACCTTTTTCATAATATATTATTCCTCCGCACTGTTCAGATCGTAAAGATATTTCAAACCGTTCAACGTAAGCATTTTATCGATCACGTCGATACAGGGCGTTTCCTTGGCAATCGTTTCGGAAAAACCGCCCGTAGCGACCGTAAGAACATCACTCGTCTTTAACTCTTTTTTGATCTTTTTGACAATATATTCAACAAGCCCCGCAAATCCGAATACGATTCCCGCCTGCATATTAGTTACAGTGTTCGTTGCAATTACACTCTTCGGGGCTTCGATTTCCACGCGCGGGAGCTTCGCCGTGCCGTTTACAAGACTGTCGAGCGAGCCCTTGATTCCGGGGGCAATAACGCCGCCGATGAACTCCCCTTCGGCATTTATGATATTAAAGGTCGTCGCCGTGCCGAAGTCGATTACGATAATGGGCTTGCCGTTTCCGTACTTTCGTATCGCGGAAACATTATTTACGATTCTGTCCGCCCCCACTTCGCGCGCGTTGTCCGCCCGCATCTTCAACCCCGTTTTCAGCCCGGGCGCGAGCTGCTTTGGCACGATTTCCAGATATACGCGAAGCATATGCTCTATCGTATAATCGAGAGAGGGAACAACGGAAGAAAATATCCCGCCCGTAATATCTTTGGCGGAAATTTTGTTAAATTCCAACATGCCGACGAGTTGGGAACCGTACTCGTCCGACGTGCGCTTCAAATCGGTCGCCACGCGATAAGAAAAAATAAGATTGCTTCCGTCAAAAATAGCATATTTAATATTTGTATTACCGACGTCTATACATATAATCATAATCAGTTATTTTGTTCTGTGTCCTGCCGCTCCGTTTCGAGCGATTCTCCGGAGACTTCTCCGGGAACCTCCGCCCGATGAATCTTCTTTTTATTCATGACCGTCTTTTCCACGACGGCAACGACGCGAACGATTGCGGGCGCCAATACGAGGTTAAGCGCAAACTCGATAAAGAAGTTAAAGGTTACCAAAACAAGTAGAATGAAAATAAAAGGATTCATACCCGCATATTCCGCCATTCCCGCGTCATTCACAAGAAAATCGCGGAACGCGAGTACTTCGCTGCTCATGCACAGACATCCGAGAATAAATAACGCCGTATTGATAACGGGAACAAGCCCTGCCGCGACGAACGTTGCAACGTACTTATTTTTCTTTGCAAGCAAGCCGTAAACGAGCCCGGCAACAAACCCTGCAACCGTCGTTTTTAACACGCAGGTAAAGAAGGTGATGACGGGGCTGCCCGCCCAGATAACGGCGTAGAAGCCTCCGCCGAAGATAACCTGCACGAGAACGACGATTCCGCAGGCAAGCCCCAAAAACGCGCCACCCGCCGCGCCGAACAAAATGGCGCCGATCACAATCGGAATAAGCGTGAAATTCAAACTGACGAGCCCGAATGATACGCTTCCGCCAACCGCCTGCAACACGACGACGAGTGAGAGAAGAACCGCAAGATACGCGATATTCTTCGCAGTAAAGAAACCTTTGATATTCATAATTGCCTCCATCGGATTTGCCCTTTCCATGCAATATCCGTGAAAAAATGTAATTCGGACGTCCGTTGAAAGATAAAACCGTTTCCGTGTTTTTCCTTCCGAACCGTACCGATAATTATTATATCAAATCCGCATTTTAATTGCAAGTAATTGGACGCTCGGCTGGAACATTTTTCATCCGCCCCATCATACAATTTAATATAACGACCGCAGAAACGATAAATTACATACTCCGCGGCCGTATTAAAGGAGGAAAAACTATGAATTGCTGTCTGACTGGCAACAGCTGTCTTTGGATTCTTATCATCCTGCTCATTCTCGGAACGTGCGGGAACGTGTTCTCTTCGAGCGTATTCTCGGGCTGCGGCTGGCCCATCCTCGCCGCCCTCGCATACTGCATGTGTAAAAACGGCACGCTCAGCTCGCTCTTCGGACGCGGCGGTTGCGGCTGCTGCAACGGCTGATGACGTAAACTTTTCACCGTTTTGAATCCGATTCCGTTAAAACGCCGCCCGCGACCGTAAATCGCGGGCGGTTGTTTTTACGTTTTACTTGCATTACAGACATAATAAGCCGCGACCGTCTTGGCATCGTGAATTTTTCCGCTTTCTATCTGCGCGCGCAGCGCTTCCGGGGAAAGATATTCGACGTTCAGGAATTCGTCTTTGTCAAGACTCCGTTCTCCCGCGCGAACGCCCTTCGCGCGGTAAATATAGATTTTTTCATTCGTATACCCCGGAGTGGGATATAATATTAGGACGAGCTCCAGCGCGTCCGCAAGAAAACCCGTTTCCTCCTTCAACTCCCGCACAGCGGCAACGGCGGAATCTTCCCCCGCGTTCAGTTTTCCCGCAGGAATTTCCAATAATTCTTCTCCGTAAGCATAACGGTATTGCCGTACAAGTACGACTTTACCTTCAAACTCGCAATAAACAGCGGCGCCGCCTGAGTGCTCTACAATTTCCCTCTTACAGAGATTACCGTCGGGAAGCAGCGCGTCGTCGCAGCGGAGATTGATAATTTTACCTTTATAAAGATAGCGCTTACGCACCGTTTTTTCCTGAAGTTTCATAACGTCCCCCGTTCATTTTATACCGAACTACAGTCCGTTATTCCTGTTCCGCCGTAAGTTTGCGGACGAGCTCCAATATATCGGGATATGCGCCCGCGCTTAAACCGACCGCAGAGAGAAAATATCCGTAACCGAAAGAGAGCGCTCTTATCTCCGGAATATCCCCTCTTCCCGCAGCCGCGTACAATTCGGCGAGAATGGACTCCCCCGCCCCCTTATCCTCCGCGGAAAGGACGGCGGAAGCAACGCGCGCACGCTCCGTCGAAATCTTTTCCGTAAGCAGACCGAGCGCGTCCGCTTCCTTCTTGCGCAAAGCGGCAAGTCTGCCGCGCCGTCCGCAATCGGGGAAACAGTCGCGTACAATATCACGGAAAGGACGGATCATGCGGTCGGCAAACAGTGCATAGCTCGCCGTATAACTGCCGTCCTCGTAAAAGTAACGGAGAAGAAAATCTCCTATTTTGAGCGCGCCCGCATCTATTTCCGCAAGCAGGCAAAAGACGAACGCAAGCACATCTCCACGCTCCTTGGGCAGATAAGCCGTTCCGTGCGCTGCGCCCTTCTCCGCAGGGAACCGAAGATATAATTTTTTAGCAGCTGCGTAATCGAAACCGTCGGTTACGGCGCCGAACAAATTCGTTAATTCCGTACTTGCAGCGATACATCTGAGCAATTCCCCGATTTTGGTATCGGCAAGGATAAATTTACCTTCCACCAATTCGTCGCAAACGTTCAAAAAACATTCTATTTGCGTAAACTTGTCTTCCATAAACCCTCCATCACAATCAGCAATTTGAACAGCTTTTTTGGCGTATAGTGCTATTATAGCACAAAAAGAAAAATTATTAAAGAAATTTTCCGAAAAGATCTTGATTTTATTGCGGTTTTTATGTATAATGTCATCAAACTTAGGCATGTGGAGGAAATATTATGAAATCCCTTAAAATTTCGCTTGAGATGGCGCAGAAAGTAAAAGAATTCGTTGCGATCACGCAGGAAAGCGAATGTGAAATCCTGTTGAAAAGCGGCAAGTACGTCGTAGACGCGAAATCCATTCTCGGTATTTTCAGTCTCGATTTATCCAAGCCCCTCACCGTTGAAATTTACAGCGACGACTGTGCGGATCTTATTGCAAAACTTTCCAAATTCGCGGCGTAAACTTTTCAGTATCACAACGAATCAAGTCGCTTAAATTTTTAAGCGACTTATTTGTATCATTTCGGATTTTAGAAACCGAAAACGAAAGCACAGGATGAATCATGCAAGTTAAAGGCGAAACTTCCGTTAACAAATTAATACTGCTCTTCGTTTTCGATAAAATGGAAAGCCCCCTTTCGGAACGAACGCTGATCGATATGTGCACGATGTCCAACGATTGGATTAATTATATGGACTGCATGGTGCTCATTCATAAACTGCTCTCGGACGGGTTTATTTGCGAAATCCCCGGAGACGACGATCCGCTGTTTACGATAACGCCGGAAGGAAGAGAAACTCTTGCAAACTTCTATATCAATATTCCGAAAAGTTCGCGCGAAGAAATATCCCGCTTTATAAAAAACAACAGCACAAAATTCCGTAACAAGCAGGAATGCAAAGCGGACTATTACCAGAATAAAGACGGAACTTACACCGTTTATCTCAAAATTCTAGCCCCCGTTCAACCCATGTTGGAATTGAGATTTGTCGTGCCCGATAAAAAAACGGCAAATAACATCTATAAAAAATGGGAGGACAAGGCGTCCGATTTGTATTCCGTGGTATACGATACGCTCGTTGACTGACTCAGAGGAGAAAATATATGGTTACTTATTCAACAAAAGGCACATGCTCCAAACAGATCATCTTCGATCTCGACGGAGAAAACAAAATCCACAACGTAAAATTCATAGGCGGTTGCAGCGGCAATCTGCAGGGCATCGGCAAACTCGTCGAAGGCAAAACGCCCGACGAAGTCGTTCCCCTTCTGAAAGGTATTCGCTGTCGCCAGAATACTTCCTGCCCCGACCAGCTCGCACAAGCGTTGGAGCCTTATCTTAGCGGCAATAAATAACGTATAAAATCAACTAAAAACGATGATAAACCCCTTTCCTCAGATCAGGAAAGGGGTTTTATTTTATATTTCGGCACATAATAACAATGGTATGACTCTTTTGTATATTTTATTAACGGTATATATTCTGGCTGTCAATTTCTATGCCTTTCGACTTTTGAAAAGTCAACGCGACGAATGGACGGATCTTGGAGAAAAAGCGGAAAAAAGCGACGGAAAATTGATTCTCGCCGCTATCATCGGAGGCGCGCCTGCCATCCTGATTACGATGTTCTGCCTTCGGTTTCGCCTAAGCAATCTGCTGTTTATGATTGCAATGCCTGTTCTGTCGGTACTAAACTTATACTGTTTCTTCCTCGGATACCGCGCAGTCTACCTCTTTTTATAAGATCAAAACCCCGAATTCTGCGCCAGCCATTTCGCAACGCCGTCCTCTTCGCAATATCCGACGATTCCGCTCGCCTTTTTCTTCAACCAATCGTCGGCGTTCATCACGGCATACTTTTCTTCGCATACGTCGAACATATCGGAGTCATTCGACGTGTCGCCGAAGCATACTGCTCTACTGCATCCGAGATACTCTTTCAAAAACGTAACGGCATTCGCCTTCGTTGCAGCGCGCGGTGAAATCTCCATCCAGAAATCGCTTTGATACATTTCCTGATGAAAAATACATATAAAACGATCGTCAAATTTCAAATCGTTCCATGCGCGTTCAAGCTGATCCTTCGGTCCGATACATTTGAAGTAAAAAATATATCCATCCAGCAAATCTCTTTCCGAATATACAGGCCGAAGCCGAATATCTCCCTCTCTACGTGAAATATAACGACGCATGCCGAACGACTCCCCTCCCGTCATCCATTTTACCCATTCCCTATCCCGGCAAGCGCCGAACACAAACGGATTGATTCCGAACCTGCGAAGCGCGGAAAAAACGTAATATTTCCAATCTTCTTCAAAATACATGCAGCGTAATACTTTTTTTGCGTGATAATCGTAAATCAATCCGCCGTTATACAAAATAACGGGAGCATGCACCGCAAGACCTTCTACGGCGCGCGCCGCGCTGCACGCAGAACGCGCGGTCGCATACGTAAAAGTCATCCCCGCACCAATCAAACGATTGATGAGTTCCCTGCTGTAATCGGAAACCCTCTCCTCTTTCGTCAACAACGTGCCGTCCAAATCGGATACAAACAAGGTTTTCATCAGCCCAAATCCGTCCCAATTGTTTTTCCTCTTTTTTCATTATATCATATTCCCGTCCGAAATTTTACCATGAAAAAGGGAAAATCAAGCGCAACAAAAAACTGTGAATTTATAACATAAAATATTATATTTTTTTACAATGAAAACAAACTTTATCACGTTTTCGGTTGGCTATTCGATGCAGTGCAGCTTCTCGCAAAAAAGCGAAATAACACGAAAAAATTTACAAATTTCCCCCTAAAACAATTGACATATACCGCAAATTTTGATAGAATTAACAAGCGTTGATTGATGCGGGTGTAGTTCAATGGTAGAATCCCAGCCTTCCAAGCTGGTCGCGTGGGTCCGATTCCCATCACCCGCTCCAAAAGTTTACAAGCAGACAGCAAGAGATGCGCAGAACTTCACTCGGGCTGCCAGGAAACGCGCCTGTAGCTCAGTAGGATAGAGCAACGGCCTTCTAAGCCGTGTGTCAGGAGTTCGAATCTCTTCAGGCGCACCAAAATATATGGCGGGTGTAGCTCAGTTGGTTAGAGCGCCAGATTGTGGCCCTGGAGGTCGTGAGTTCGATTCTCGTCGCCCGCCCCACTCTTATTTATAATGGGGTGTCGCCAAGAGGTTAAGGCACCGGATTTTGATTCCGGCATTCGTTGGTTCAAATCCAGCCACCCCAGCCAGACGGCCCATTAGCTCAGACGGTAGAGCACTTGACTTTTAATCAAGGTGTCCCGAGTTCGAATCTCGGATGGACCACCATTTATATGCAGCTTTAGCTCAGCTGGTAGAGCAATTGACTCTTAATCAATGGGCCCAGGGTTCGAGTCCCTGAAGCTGCACCAAAGACGATAAAGGTTGAACCTTTAATTCGTCAATAGCCTTGTCGTTATCGGCAAGGCTTATTTCTTT
>CAJUJO010000036.1 GCA_910586675.1 uncultured Christensenellaceae bacterium
TGTGGCAAGACGATAATTATGTCGAAGCAAATACGTTGACGGTAAACGTAACGCGACTTGATACTTCAAGTCAATATAATAAATTTTCAGATGAAATAATTGATAAATGTTTTTCAGAAAAGTCTGATAGTATAGGCGACATATAATAGAATCCGTAGATTTAATTTATATTCTAAGTTGAAATTAGAAAGTAAACAAATTATTTGTTTGCAAAACATTATGCAACAAGCGTTTAGCAAATAGGATTAATATTCGATTAAGACTGAGCAAAGTTCACCAATCGGTAACTATCCGAACACTTTTGTTTTAGAGAGAAGGGTTCGGATAGTCTTTTATTTTGCATTGTTTGCGGCGGGAATAAGCTGTGAAATTTCCGTCATTGTTTTTGTTTATATTTTTTCCAAAATTTTATATTTCGTTGCAAAGTTGCGGGAAACATGATATACTTGTTTTATGAATCGGCTCGTATCGTTGCAAGCGTATTCGGGAAAAAAGATATGCGTCGCCTGTTCGGGCGGGGCGGATTCCGTTGCGCTTTTGCATCATTTTTATAAGCAGGCAGGTGAATACGGCATTGCGGTTTCCGCCGTAACGTGCGAGCACGGAATCCGCGGGGAAAATTCCCTGCGCGATGCGGCGTTTGTCCTCGAATTGTGCGCGGAATGGAAAATTCCGTTGTTTTCGTATTCCGCCGATATTCCCGCACGTGCAAAAGAGAGTGGCAGGGGGTTGGAAGAGGAAGCGCGTATTTTCCGGTATAGCTGTTTTTCGCAGCTTATGGAAAAGGGCGAAGCGGACGCCGTCGCGACGGCGCATCATAAAGACGATTGTATTGAAACGGCGCTCTTCCGTTTGGCGCGGGGGACCTCGCTCGGCGGGCTGGCGGCGGTAAGGGAGCGGGAGGGGATCGTGCGGCCCTTTCTCGGGATAGAACGCACGCAAATAGAAGAATACATGCGGGTAAATTGTTTGCCGTTCGTAACGGACGAGAGCAACGCGGATCTAAACTTTGCAAGAAACCGCCTTCGCGCGCTCGTGATACCCGAGCTTGAACGTGCTGTTGCGGGAGCAAAGGAAAATATTTACCGCTTCGCGCTTCGCGCCAAGGAGGACGAAGATTATCTGCGGGAGCTTGCCTCTCGCGTGCTCGTTCGCGAAGCGGACGAAGTCCGCGTTCCCGTGTCTCTTCCCGCGCCCCTATTTACGCGCACATGCGTGCTTGCGATGAAGGAGTTCGGAATTTTGCGCGATTACACATGCGCCAATGTTGGCGAAATCGCGGCTCTGCGCGCGGTGCAGAGCGGGAAGCGCGTATGTTTGCCCTTCGGTGTGGAGGCTTGGAGGGAGGGCGGGGATATCGTTTTCTGTAAGCCGCGGCAGCCGATGGGAGAAGAAATTCCGTTTGCCGAGGGCTCGTTTGTTTTCGGAAATTACACCGTCGAGGTGAAGCACGGGCGGAGATGCGGCGCTCTTTATGCGGATGCCGCGGCGTTCCCGGAGGGTTGCACTGTGCGCGTGCGGCGGACGGGGGATATGTTTACGCCCTTCGGGGGAAAGAGGAAAACGTTGAAAAAATTTTTGACGGACAGGAAAATTCCCGCACGCGTGAGCAATTTTTTGCCCGTTGCGGCATCGGGGAGCGAGGTTTACGCCGTGTTCGGCGTGGAAATTGCCGATTGCGTGAAGGTAACGGAACAAACGCGGGAAATCATCAGTTTGACTGCCGAAAGGCTGAAATAAAATTTACGGAGGAAAAACCAATGAACAAAGATCTCGAACGCATTATGCTGACGGAAGATCAGATCCGCGCGCGGGTCAAGGAAGCCGCCGCGTGGCTGGACGAAAAGTACAAAAACTGCACCGAGCCTCCGCTTGCCGTGAGCGTGCTCAAGGGCAGCGTCATGTTCTTCTGCGACTTAGTGCGGGAAATGAAGACGCTCGTGCAGATGGATTTTATGACCATGTCATCTTACGGGCACAGCTCGGAAAGCTCGGGCATGCCCAAAATCGTCATGGATCTTGCCGCGCCCGTCGCGGGGCGGGACGTTCTTCTCGTAGAGGACATTGTGGACAGCGGCCATACCCTCGTGAAAATGCGCGAACTGCTGCAAGGGCGCGGCGCCAAGTCGTTCACCGTTATTACTTTGCTCGATAAGCCCGCGCGCAGGCAGGTAGAGGTGAAAGCCGATTACTCCTGCTTCGAGATCGAGAACGAATTTATCGTCGGGTACGGGCTGGATTATGCGCAGAGATACCGCAATCTGCCCTATATCGGCGTTTTGAAACATGAGATTTACGAAAAGAAGTAAGTTTCTCTTTATAAAAAACTGCGGATTTTGCCGCAGTTTTTTTATTTTGTCTTAAACTTTTCTAATAACGCATTTTCACAATATTTTTTCGTCAGTTTATGTAAAAAGATTTGACAAATCCGGCATAGCCTGCGGACTGTACGGCGCAAGAAAAACTGAGCGAATGCAGTTTGTATGTGCAATCGGTTGACAGAGAAGGCGTTTTCCTTGCGCCGCCGTGATTTGCAAAACATGTGCAAAACCCCTTGACAAATGCGGGGAGGGTATAATATTGATAACTTGATTTTTAAGTTATCAATGATTTTTACTAGCAGCAGCAATCGGCGGAAGCGATTTTGCAAAAATACGCGTTCGGAACTTGAGTATGGGAGGCGCTCATGTTCGCCATGGCGTCTTTGTGCGTAACCGAAAACATACATACTTTTTTCACCGACGGAAAATACGAATCGCTTTACATCGATCGGCACGGAAGGATCGGCTCCGAAACGAAGGGGCTGTGCGAAACGCAGAAGACGTGGGGCGCTTTCTTCGTGATGCTCGGCGTGTCCGTCGGCGCGATCGCGCTGGGGCTGTATGCTTCCATGTGGTGGCTGTTGGGATACTCGATTACGTTTTTGTGCCTGAGCGTGATACAGGTCGCCGTTGCTTTTATTCCGCATGGCAAGTTAGACGATTAATAGAGTGAAAAAACCGCCCGCGGGAACTCCGCGGGCGGTTTTTTCTCCGTTTATTTATTTGCGAATTCGGCTTTCACGAGTTTATAGTGTATCGTGCCGAGGTTTTGCATGACGGGCACGTCCATTGCGAGGAGCACATTGCGGAAAGTGTTCGCGTCGGCGCTCGCCGTGCGCGCATAGGTGAGAGAGCGCGTCGCGCCCGTATTGGTTCCGCCGTTGTACGCAAAGGAAACGGTATATGCGGGAATGGCTTCCGTTCTTGCCGTTCCGTTCAGAGTGAGATTTTCGTGCGGGGTATAATCCGCTGCCGTCGCCGAGCCGACTGAAACGGAGCGAATCACGCCTTCCACCCAATCGTATGAGCGGAGCGTGCTTGCCGTCGCTAAGTTCACGCCGCGCAGGGCGAATAAAATTTGTTCGTTGTCGAGATAAGTGCCGTTGTTGTCGATATTGATTTCCTTTTCGTTTCCGATATCGAGCGCTTCGGCAGTTCCCGTTTTCTGCGTTCCCGTAAGGGTAACTTTCGCGCCTGTAAGGTCGGCTTTGTATTCGGTTACGACGGTGTAATCGCTCACGACGAGCGCCGTTTCGATGTCGGACGGCAAGGAGGAGCGCGGCGCGGTGGCGTGCGCTTCCACGCGGCTTCTCACGGGCTTTAATCCGTCGCCCGCGTGCAGGAACTCCACGGTGGAAACGTATCTGTCGTGAAAGTCCTCGCCCGCCGTTCCGTTCAGCGAATATCTCCCCGTCAGGTTGAGCTCGGTGGTGTACACGTAGCCCGTCTTAACGGTGCCGTCGGAAAGGGTGATGGAGTTACTGTCGGTGAGCTCCGTCTGATACGTTCCCTTGTCGTAGGAGAGGGTAAACTCGCCCGAAACGCCTTCAAAGGTAACTTCGTATTCCAGCTGTTCGTGCGTTCCCGTGATGTTTTCTTTATTGGCGGTATTAGCGTACCAGTTCGCCTCGAAGGTGAGGGGGGTAAGACCGCCGCACGCGCACAGCATGGTAAGCGGTGCGAGCAGGATAAACGGCGCTAAGCGTGATTTTTTCATAAACGAACTCCTTATTTTCAGGTTCGACCGGTATTATAACATAGCAATAGCAATGCAAAAAATCAAAGATTTTTTTGCGCCGCTTGGGCGTCGGTGGTTTTCTTGCGAAAAACCCATTAAAGTTTGAATACGACGCTCGGAATCCCTTGCAAGCAAGTTTTCTCGCTTGTATTATAACATAGAACGGCTTCAAAAATTTGCATTTTTGAAATTGTTTACGCAATTGGTTTTTCTCGCGAAAAACAGTCTGATGTTTGAATGCGGCGCTCAAAAACCCTTGCAAGCAAGTTTTCTCGCTGGTATTATAACACAAGTTTGATATTTTGTAAAAACAAATCGTCGAAAATAAGAGAAATTTTTGTGAAAAGTATGGTATAATAAAAGAAAAACACACCAAAGAGGTCGTATGGCGGATATTATCGGCGCGCCCACGCTCGACGACGCGCTCGCCGTTCTGCGCGAACGGGCGAAAAACGGAGAGGCGCGGGGCGAAAAAAATCTGATATTCTGCGAGGACAAGCTCACCCTGCTTGCCGAACGCGCCGTGCTCGAAGGCTTGGACGGAACCTTTTTCACGGAGGTTACCACTTTTGCCCGCTTTCTTTCGGGAAGCGCGCAGGTGCTCTCCAAACAGGGCTCCGTTCTGGAAATCGCCGCCCTTTTAGCGCAGTACGGGGAGGAGCTTTCCTGTTTCAAAAGGGGGTGCGCGGAATCGGTATACGAGACGCTCGCGCAGCTCTCCGCTTCCCGCGTGAGCGCGGAAGCGCTCCGCGCGGGCGCGGCGGAAACGCAGGGGACGCTTTCCAAAAAGCTGAGCGACCTCGCTTTCCTTTCGGAAAAGTACGGAGAATTTCTTGCAGAGCGCGGTTTGATCGACGAAAACGGTTATCTTGCGCTTTTGCCCGATAAAATTCTTGCCGAGGACATGGCGGACGTGAACGTCATCTTCTTCGCCTTTCCTTCCTTTACCCGTCAGGCGCGCGAGGGCGTGCGCGCCGCACTTTCGTGCGCGAAGAGCGTAACGGGAATCTTCCTCGCGGGGAATGCCGATCTTTATACCAACGAGGCGGCGAAGATCTTCCGCGCCGTGTGCAGCGAGTTTGGCGCGGTCAACGCTTCCATGGTAAAATGTTCGCTCGAAAGCGACGCTCTCTTCTTGCGCGACGGGCTGTTTTCGCCCGAGCGCCTTTCCGCGCCCGCGATTGCTTCCCGCGCCGTGCGCGTCTTTTTCGCCGAAGACCCCGAAGAGGAACTCCGTACCGTCGCCGCCTATATCGGCAAGTACGTTTCCGAGGGGCTGCGCTACCGCGACGTCGCCGTTCTGGTGCCCGGCGAAGAGAGCTTCCCCGTGGCGGAAAAGGTCTTTCACGCCTTCCGCATTCCCTTTTATGCCGACAAGAAGCGCGCGTTCGGCGAGCATCCGTTCTGCGCGTTCGCGCTGTCCGTTTTGGAAGCCGCGGCGAGCGGTCCGCTTCCCGACGACGCGGACGCCGTTGCGGGCAGCGTCTATTTCGGCGACGGCGGGGAATACCGCAATTACCTCTTGAAATACGGACAATACCGCGGCGCAGTTAACCGCGAAATCAAGGAGGGCGAAGCGGTAAAGGGGTACGACCGCGCCCGCCTCGTCGCCTGCCGCGAAAAAATGCGCGCCTGCCTTGGGCTCTTCCCGAAGAAAGGAACGGGATCTGCGTTCGCAGCGGGCGTGCGCGAACTGATGCGCCTTACCGAAGCGGAAAAAATCACGGCGGAGCTTGCCGAACGCTTTACGGGCGGGGAGAAGCGCTTTCTCGATTTATCTCCCCTCGAAAGCGTGCTTTCGGAAATTCAAGCCGTTGCGGGGGAAAGAGGATTCGCCGCGCGCGAATTCGCTTCCGTTTTGAAGAGCGGGCTGCAATCGCTTTCCGTTTCCATGATCCCGCAGTCGGTTGACGCAGTGTTCGTCGGAGATGCGACGGACAGCCGTTTCGGGCGCGTGCGCGTGCTGTTCGCAACGGGGTTGACGGAAGCGCTTCCCCGCGCGGGAACGGATACCGCCGTCATTTCCGATAGGGAGATAAAGACGCTTTCCGAATTGAGCGTGGAAGTGGAGCCTGCCATCGCGCAGGTCAATGCCCGCGCGCGGGAGAGCTTGGCGCTCAATCTCTGCGCATTTTCGGACGCGCTCTACCTCAGCCGTCCGCTCAAAGCGAAGGGCGAGGAAACGGGCAAGAGCGAAGTTCTCTCCTATTGCGAAAAGCTGTTTGTCTGCGCGCCTCTGCCCGACCCGTTTCCCTTCGACCGAAATCAGCCCGCGCCCGCGGCGCTCCGCCTGCTCGCGCTCAAACACGCGGCGGAAGAGGGGGCGCGGCGGTCAGACGAATTTTCCACGCTTCGCGCGGCGCTTGCGGAAACGGAGGAAGAGGAACAAATCGCAAAGCTGCTTTCGGGCGGCGGGAAGGATCGCGTTGCCGGCACGAAGGAGCTGTACTTTGCGGGCGGGAGCATATCTCCCACGCTGCTCGAACAGTATTTTGCCTGCCCGTACGCGGGATTTGCTTCGCGCGGGTTAAAGCTGCGCGAACGGGAGGAGCGCGCCGTGCTCGACACCGACGCGGGCACCTTTATCCACGCCGTGCTCGAACGGGTGGCAAAGGAATTGAACGGCATTAAGGACGAAGAAGCGTGCCGCCGCGCGGCGGAGCGCGCGGGGCGGGAGCTTCTTTCGGGTGCGCGCTTTTCGGCGCTTTGCGATACCAAGGCGGGCGGCTACACGGCGGAACGGCTCGTGGAAGAGGGGAAGGAAGTTTCCTGCGCTATGTACCGTCAGCTCGCGCAGTCGTCCTTCCGCGTGAAAGAGACGGAAGGTTCCGTGCTTTTGCCCGAACTCGCCCTTGCGGGCAAGACCGACCGCGTCGACGAAGCGGGCGATTACGTGCGCGTTATCGACTATAAGACGGGCTCTATCGACGACAAGCCCGCTTCCTATTACACGGGCAGAAAATTGCAGCTTCAGCTGTATCTGCGCGGGTCGGCGGCAGGAAAAAAGGCGGCGGGCGCCTTTTACTTTCCCGCCGCCGACCGCTTCACAAAACCCGATGAGGAGAAGTATCGCATGCTCGGATTTTACGACGGCGGCGACGAAGTTCTCTCGCTCATGGACGGCGGACTGAAAGAGGGGGAGAAGAGCGCTTTATTCGACGGCAAGCGGGACGGAAAGTTTACCGATAAAGGCATGTCGGAAGAGGATTTCGCCGCCTTTCTCGATTACGCGCTCCTCGTTTCCTCTAAGGCGGAAGGGGAAATGAAGGCGGGCAACGTCGCGCCCAACCCCTACGAGGGCGTGTGTTCGTACTGCAAGATGAAGAGCCTTTGCGCCTTCGATGGCGCGCCGCGGAACGTCGGCGCGGTAAAGTGCGCGGACGTGGTGAAGATCGTCCGCCGCGAAAGGGGGGAAGAATGAGCGTAAATAAGACGGAAGAACAGCTCGAAGCCGTCGGACGGCGGGGCAGGGTCATCGTCTCCGCTTCGGCGGGGAGCGGCAAGACCTTTGTCATGATAGAGCGGCTGGTATCCCTCATCCTTTCGGGAACGGACGTGCGCCGCGTGCTCGCCGTAACTTTTACCAACAAGGCGGCTGCGCAGATGCGGGAAAAGCTGCGCAGCGCGCTTATCCAAAAAATTTCCGAAACCGCGGGGGAGGAAAAGGCGCGCTTAAAAGAACAGCTCGCCGCCCTTCCGCTCGCCGAAATCAGCACCATTCACGCCTTTTGCGCGCGGCTCGTGCGGGCGAACTTTTTCCTCGCGGACGTCGATCCCGCCTTCCGCATCATCTCGCCCGACGACGCGGAAGGAAAAGCGCTCTCCGCGCGCGCCATGGACGAGGCGTTCGAGGCGGAATACGAAGAGGGCGGGGAGGATTTTTACCGCCTGCTCTCCGTCTATTTCCGTCAGAAGAAGGACGCGCGCTTGCGCGGGATCGTGCTTTCGCTCTATCAAACGTGCCGCGGACTTTCCGATTATCGGGAAATTTTTGCTGCGGCGGGCGAAGCCGATCTGTTCGAAGAAGCGTGCGATTACCTCGCGGAAGATGTCCGTTCCCGCGCCGCCTTCTATGCGGAGAAAACGGAAGAAGCGGGCGCCTTCTTTGCCGAACGGCAACCGCGCGTTCTGGAAGTCGTGAAAGGCGTGCTCGCCGCGGCGGAGGGCTTGCTCGAAAAAAGAGACCTATTTGAAATGGCGGAGTATGCCGCGCAAAACCCCGTTTCCGTGCCGCGCATGCCGCCGAAAACCAAGGCAGAGGAGGACGTGCGCGCGCAAATGGAAAGACTTTCCGCGCTTTCGGACGGAGTGAAAGACCTTTATAAAGAGCTCGGCAAGTTCGGCGGGAGGGAAGAAGAACGGGCGCGTTATTTCGACGCGCGCGAACGCGCTTCGGCTTTGGGCGCGCTCGCGCTCCGCTACGACGAAGCGTATTCCCGCTTGAAGAAGGAAGCGGGCGTGCTCGATTACGACGATTTGGAGCACTGCGCGCTCGCCGTGCTTACAAACGAAGAAGCGCGCGCCGACGTTGCGGGCAGGTACGATTACGTATTCGTGGACGAATATCAGGACGTAAATCCCGCGCAGGAAAAGATTATTTCCCTCGTCGGCGGGGAAGAGGTCTTTCTCGTGGGCGATTTGAAACAGTCCATTTACGGCTTCCGCGGAAGCCGTTCGGAGTACTTTGCGCGCAAGGCGCAAGAGTTCGAGCACGCGCTTTATTTGAGCGAGAATTTCCGCAGCTCGGCGGCGGTGCTCGAAGCCGTCAACCGCGTATTTACCTACGCCATGACGGAAGATACGTGCGGATTCTCCTATGCGGAAACTTCGCACATGCGCGGCGGACGCCGTTACGGAGATTGGCAGGGAGAGGTGAAGTTCCACCGCGTCGCCAAAGAAAAGGCGAAGCGGATAGCGCCAAGCGGCGTATATTCCGTGCTCGCCGATAAGGGAAGTATCCGCACCGACGAGCAGTCTGAAGCGATCGCCGACATCGTGCAGAGGGAATTCGGTTCCGTTTGGTACGACGCCGACGAGGGCAGGGAAAAGACGGTCGGATATGGGGACGTCGCCGTCCTCGTCCGTAAGACGACGGGCGACGCGGAGCGTGTCGTCGCGGCGCTCTCCGCGCGCGGCATTCCCGTTACCGCCGTTTCCAAGGTCAATGTGTGCGATTTCTGGGAAGCGCGGCTGCTCATCGACTGGCTTTCCTTTCTCGACAACGCCGAGCAGGACATTCCCCTCGCGGGGGCGATGCTCTCCTCTTTGGGGGGATTTTCCGACGGGGAGCTGGCGCAGATACGCTTAGCACCAACTATAAATCGTAAGATTGCTCCTTGCTTTACTTTCCGTTCGGCATGCGAGGAATACCGCGGCAAGATGGCGGACGGCGTTGCGGAAAAGCTGAACGCCTTCGCGCGGAACGTTGATCGGCTGCGCGCGCTTTCCCGCGTGCTCTCCGCGCGCGAGATTTCCGATTTACTCCTTTCCGAAGGGCTGGAAGCGGAAATCGCGTCCAAAAAGGACGGCATGCGCCGTTTGGGCAGGATTCGCCGCTTTACCGCCGCCGCGGAAGGGAGCGTGCACGAATTTTTGCGTAAACTCAAAGCTTCCGATTACCGCGTCGACTATTCGGAAAGCGGCGGCGAGGACGCAGTAAAAGTGCTCACCATGCACGCTTCCAAGGGATTGGAATATCCCGTCGTCATTCTCGCGAGCTTAGACGCGCCCTTTCACGGCGCCGAGCGCGACGAGGTCATGTGGACGGAACGCTTCCGCTTCGCGCCCAAGAGCTACGATGCGGAAAAAAAGCTGGTCTACGAAACGGTGCTGCGGCGCGCTTCCGCCGTCCAACAGGAGCGAGAGGAGCTCAAAGGGGAGTTGAATCTCTTTTACGTTGCCATGACGCGCGCCCGCTATCGTCTGCATCTGGTGTTCGGGGAACGGGAAGGGGCGCTTTCTCCCCGTTTTGCCGACCGCTTTTCCGATTTTATCGACTTTTCCGATTGCGCGCATTACTTTACCAAGGAATCGGCCGCGGCGCCGCCCGAAGAGAAGGAAGCGCTCGTTTACCTTCCGGACGAAGAGAAGAAGGCGCGCATTCTTGCCGAATACAAGAAGCCCTACCGTTTTTTGTCGAGTACCTTTCTGCCCGTCAAGAGCTCCGCAACCGAGCTCATGCGTCAAGCGGACGGTGAGTTTTCCCGCGGAGACTATCTCGTCGGGGAAGAGGGGGGGACGGCGGAGGAAGGAATCGCCTATCACGCCTTTCTGCAATACGTACGCTTTGGCGAAGATGCGGGGCGGGAGCTTTCTCGCATGCGGGAGAAAGGCATTTTGTCTGCAAAGCAGATTGCCCTTTTAGACGTGCGGAAGCTGGAAAAAATACTCGCAGTGCCCTGCTTAAAATGGCTTGCGGGCAAACGGATCGAGCGCGAACGGAAATTCCTTTTATCGCTTCCCGCAAACGAACTGATGCCGACGGAAGCCGACGACGAAATCGTGTATCAGGGCGCGATCGACTTGCTTTGTTTGGACGAAAATGGGTATACGGTAATCGATTATAAGTACTCTTCGCGCGGGGACGATTCTTTGCGCGAGCATTACGCCTTACAGATCGCTCTCTATAAAAAAGCGGTCGCGCGCATCATGCGCGTGGACGAGAGCACCGTGCGTGCGTGCATCGTCAATATCCTCGCCTGCCGCGAAATCGAAATGTGAGCAAAGCGCCGAAATTTCGCGCGCATTCGACAAAATACGGCTTCCCGAACGGGGTATCCTTTAACGGGAGTTTGTATTATGGATTT
Organism: uncultured Christensenellaceae bacterium; assembly: GCA_910586675.1. Lineage (GTDB taxonomy): Bacteria > Bacillota > Clostridia > Christensenellales > Borkfalkiaceae > Gallimonas. The sequence goes on from CAJUJO010000036.1 coordinate 10,866, forward strand.
TTTCAGCCGCTTTGTATCCGCCGTCGGGACTTTGCCCGAATGGGTCTGCGTGATCGTCTGTCCCGCAGTGTTTGCCGTTTGCGCGCTCGTTTTGTTTTTGATCGGTAAAAAGGGCGCTTATCCCTATCTCGCGGCGGGAATGGGAGGCGCGGGATTCTTTTTTGCTGCATGTCGGGGAGGTCAGGCGTTTTCTTTTGCTTGGCTGGGACTTTTCGGCGTCGAGTGCGCGCTCTTGCGCTTGCTCTTTTTCATTCCGCGCGGAAAGCGGGAAAAGAGAAAGGCAAAGAGCAAAGAGGATAGGATATACGAAAAATTTCGCGCGGAGCTTTCCGATCCGTTCGGAAAGCCTTCCGTGCAGAAGGGGAAGCTTCCGCCGAAAATATGCTGTTTTGAAGAGCCCCCCGCAGATTTGCAGAGCGCGGAAGAAAGCGGGCTGCGTCTTTCTTATGTTACGCAACTTTTGGAAAAGCTCCGCACGGCGAAGCTCTCCGCCGCCGACCGTTTGGAAACGGACGTTCTGTTCCGCTCGCTCGATCTTTATCGCAATAAAAGGCTGGGCGACGAGGAAATGCGCTCCTTGAACGACTGTCTTGCCGTCGTATTGAAACTGACGGCGAAGTATCAGCTGTAAACGGGCGAAAAGTCGGTGTAACTATCGGGGGGGAAAACCACCTCTTTGAATATAATTTGCAGGGAATCCGAACAATAGGAAAAAACGCCGCTTCTTGTAAGAGGAGCTGCGTTTTTTGTATAACGAAAACCACGCGATAGTCGCGTGGTTCAAAAGAGGTTAA
>CAJUJO010000037.1 GCA_910586675.1 uncultured Christensenellaceae bacterium
GCTCTAACTTGAATAAATTCTCGTTATCTTTTTGCTGACTTTGTTTTGAGTACTATTTGCTCAAAAAAATTGACAGAAACTGCTTTTTGTGTTACAAAAAATCGTTTCTTTCTTATTCTATTTTTAATCTGCGTAAACCGAACTACAGTTCGGCGCTGCCCCGCCGTTTCAGAGGGATAGCTTATCTATGATACCATAAGCCCGTCCCGTCCGTCAAGCGTTTTCGACAACTTTTTTCGATTTTTTTCGGAATTTCTTCCGTTTGACCGATTTTTTGTTGCCTTCCTTTCGGACAGCTTGTTTATTCTATCACATCCGATTTCGTTTGTCAAACATTTTTGCAAACTTTTTTCGGATTTTCGGAATAAATTTTTCGCCGCCCTTCCGCGCGCTTTCCCGCGGACAGCTTGCATATCATATCATGTCTTTTTGCATAAGTCAACCGTTTTTTCGTCATTTTAAGGAAAATTTTTCCGTTTTTTTACGGTATTTTTTATGACCACAATATGTTGTGTTTGCGCTTAGATTATGATACAATAGAATGGAAATTATACATTCGGTAAATTATTATGGCAAAAATATTTCAGATAATCTTCACCTTGCTTGCGGCGCTGTGCATCGCCGCGGCAATCCCCGTCGGCGCTTACATCGGCTGGACGTGGTGTATCGCGCTGCTTCTTGCGGGCGCGGCGTTCGCCGTCGCCATGTTCCTCGTAAAAGGAGGAAATCCTTTTCGCAAGGCGAAAGCAAACAAAAATCCCGAAGATGGCGGAGAAGAAAAGGACGGCTGATTTACGCCGTCTAATCTTCTATATATAATATGGTAAAGAGCGGGCAGACGTGCCCGCTCTTTTTAACCCTTCTGCGCGGAATTGAGAAGGAGCGCCATGCCGCTCGTTTTTCCCATCGCCGTGACTGTCAGCCCCGCCGACGAAAGGCTTTCCAGCCAGGCAGGCATCACGATGCCGAGATATTCCTCTCCGCTCAATATTAACGAAATATAATAATCGCCGTATAACCTCCATTTTCCCCGATAAGCGCCCGAAACCGTCCCGTCCGCGTTCAGCCGCACAGCGACAGACTTTACCGTTTCCGCGCGCTGCGTAAAGAGAACGGTTTCGAATGCTCCTTGCGAAACACCTAAAAGCTCGTCCGCCGTGATTGCCTGCAAGCGCTCCCCCGCGTAACGGTTGGCGTTCACCACGGGCCAGCCGTCGGAATTGAACGCGTACTGCGACAAAAACAGATAATGGAAATTGTTGGAAGCGCTCTGCTTCCGTTCAATAAAGTAATTAGTGCGGCAGTGATAAGCAATGAGATTTACGCCGCTTGCCGTACCGAACATATCGTTGTGTCCGGGGCAGAAACGGTCGTAACCCGACTGCCAGCGATAGGAGCCGAGCATTTTGTTGCCCGTTCCCAGATCGGTGGAACACACGAGCGGATTATCGTTGACGTCGGTATACGGGCCTTCGGGGTGCTCGCTCCGCCCGCACCGCATATGGTAGACGGAAGATAAGGAGCCGTACGAGCACATAAGATAGTAATAATTCTTTTTCTCCCATTTTCCGCCGTTTAAGACGGGAACGCCCGCGTGATAACGAATCACGCCGCCTTCCAGCGAACCGCTCGCAAGATTTATGCCGTAATATTCGGCAAACGAGCAATTCCCCGACGAAAAGTCGGAATAACTTCTGCCGTCCCTGCGCAAGCCCGTCTCGGGATCCAGCTCGATCAAAAACAACCCCATGCCGTAAGAACCGTAAACGAGAAACATTTTCCCTTCGGCAAAGAACACCTGCGGGTCGATGGCGTTGGGTGTGCGCCAGCCTGCGGGCGACTGCACGAGAAGTCCGACGCACTCAAACCCGCCCTCGGGAGAATTTGACTTGGCAAGCCCGATGCACGACTTCGAGCCGCCGAAATAGCCCGTCATGCAGAAATAAAGCCAAAATTTACCGTCCGTTCCGCGCACGCAGTGAGGCGCCCAAAGAGACAGCGCGCCGTCCGTCCGCACGCAAACGCCGAAGCCGGATTCCTTTTTATCCGTTACACACCAATCGAAGGCTTCCTGCAAATTTCCGCAGGCAGCGCCGCCTTCGCCATTTTTGTAACGCGGCGCGCTGCCCTCTAAGTTGAACGCCGTGCCAAGATATTCCCAATGAAGCAGATCGCGGCTTTTGCGAATTTGATACCCGCTCGGCGCGCCGAACGTATCGGTGGAATACGCATAGAAATTCCCCTCCCATTCGAGAAGGGAGGGGTCGTGCGCGCAACCCTCCTGCCAATCACGACAGTCGGGCGTGCGCATTTGAAGCTTGTTAAAGTGTGGATTTTTCGGATATGTTACCGACATACATCCCTCGTATTTCCGTCAGAATTGCATATTCAGATACAGAATATGATTTTGTCCGTTCACCGCGTCGGAAATCGCGGAAATAGTAAGTCCGCCGTTTTCCTTGACGTTGTAGCCCGAGCCGTCGGTCGCGCGCTGATACTGGCGGATCATAGCGGGCATCGCCGTGCCGTAATACTCGATTTCGCCGATTTTAATATAGACGTAGCGGTCGCCGTACAGTTTCCAGGTTCCTTCTACCGCGCCCGTGATCGTGCCGTCCTCGTGCAGAACGCAATCCTGCGCGTAAGCGGTCGGCATAACGTCGTTGTAGCCGTAATCTTTGGATGCCATTTGTATGACGGAATATTTTCCTTCCGTTTTGGTGAGAATATCTTCCGCCTCGACCTTGCCGTACGTTTCGCCGTTATAGCGGTTGGGATTCATGACCATCTGCCCTTTGGAGTTGAAATCGTACATGCTCGTATAGAGGTAGTGCACGCCCGTATCGAATCCGCTCCCCGACGTGTTGGTGCGCACATGGTAAGCGAGAAGATTGACGCCCTTTGACGTTGTAATCATATCATTGTGTCCGGGAATAAAATAATTGAGGTCGTTGCAACGGCTTTCCCCTTCCTTTCTCCAAGTCCATGCGCCCGCAATCTGCAAGCCGCTGTTGCCGCGCTCGGAAGTGAAGCCTTCGTCGGGCTTATCCGAAGTCCACACGCGCATATTGTAGTTGTTTGCAAGCGCGCCGAAGGAGGCCATCATATAATATTTGCTTTGATTTTCCCACTTACTTTCGTCGTACTCTTCCGTTGCGATGTTGCCGGTATAAACAGGAACGGTCTTGTAATCGATGACCGAGCCTTCGATATCACGATTGGGCATAATGATTTTACCCGTCGTATCCGCGCTTACGGAAGTATCCTTGCGCAGACCCGTATCGGGATTGAGCTCAATCGTTGCGATTCCGCCCGAAAAAGAACCGTAGGACATGAACATTTTTCCGTCGGGCGTGTAATAGATGGACGGGTCGATGGCGTTAATGCCGCCGTTCGGGGAACGGACGATCATATCAACGTACGTGTACGGGCCCGTAACGTTATCGGAATGACACTGGAAGATGACCGAGCGAGACGAACCGAACGTCGTTGTCCAGCTGGAATAGAGCCAATATCCGCCGCCCTTTGCCGGAACGACGTCGGGCGCCCAAAGCGTATAGCAATCAAAATTTGAAGCCTGCGAAATCCACTCGTAAACGGGCTGCAATTCGCTCGTGCCGGCCGTCAATTTCGCCTTTACTTCCGACTCCGTCGCGCCATAACCGGGGATCGCCGCGCCGACAAACTCCCATTCGACGAGATCGTCGCTTTTCCGCACCTGTACGCCGTAGCCCGCGTCGTTGTCCGTCGAGAAAGCGTAAAATTTTCCGTCCGCTTCGATGACGACGGGGTCGTGCGCCTTATAAGCGCCGTTTTTTGTTTTATTTTCGTAGAGCCGGTTAAATCCCTTTTCGGGATACACAAGCTCTGCCGAAGGGGAGGGACCGGGCCCGGGTCCGGGTTCTTTCCCCTCTCCGTCGTCCTTGCCGCAAGCGGCGAGCGTCGCGCACATCGCCGTTACCGCAAACATGACCGCAAAAGGTAATGCAAAACGTTTTTTATTCATGTTAATAAACTCCTTTTATGTGATTTCTGCCGCCCCGAATAATATAAAACGGAGCGGGTAACGCTCCGTTTTATTCGTTTCCTTTTTCGGAAAAGCGGAGCATATTCCGCGTTGTATTTTGCTTATTCCTTGGATCCCGTGAGCATCAGCGAACCGATGATGAGCTTCTGGAAGCAAGCAAACAGAATCATGACGGGAAGCACGCACAGCACGGAAGCTGCGATAATGGGTGCCTTATCCGTGTCGCGGCGGCTGTCCAAAAGATACATTGCGTGCGGCAGGTTGATCCAGGTCGAACTTCTGGGAATCATGATGTAAGATCCCATATAGTTATTCCAGCATCCCATAAAGGAGAGCAGCCCCTGCGCCATGATAGCGGGCATCGCGAGCGGCAAGATAAAGCTGCAGAAGATGCGGAAGTATCCCGCGCCGTCGATTTTCGCCGCCTCGATGATGGAGGTCGGAAGCCCGAACAGGAACTGACGGATAAAGAACGCCGTCATGATGGAGCCGAACATGCCGGGAATGATGAGCACCAAGCCATTCTGCTGCCAGTTGAGCATCGCCGCCGAATACATGACGTACTGCGTGATCATGATGGAAGGCCCCGGAACCATGATCGCCGCGAGCAAGAAGAAGAACACCTGATTTCTTCCGATCCAGTTGATTTTCGCAAACGCGAACGCCGCGGACGCCGAGGTAATGACGCCGATGACGACGGGCACGATGGAATATATGAGATTATTGAACAACGCCCGCCAGTAAGAATACGATTCAAAGAAATTTCCGCCGCGCTTTCCGGGAAGCCCGTACGCGGGCGTAAAACCTTCAGTAAACAGCCAGATATAGTTATGAAAAGGATTTTTTCCTTCGTCCGTAACGGTATAGGCTGGCCACCAAATCATTTGGTTGAACAGATTGGAGGTACCCGCGTCCTGCGTATAGGCAAAGGAGCCCGCAAGCATCCACCAGAAGGGGTAGACCATCAGAAACGCGCCGAACAAAAGTACAATATAAGTAACGATGTCCCCGACCAGCTTTTTGCGCTTGCTGCTGGCGCTATGCGTCTTGCTGGAAAAGCCGAAGAAAGCGAGCACGGCGCCCAGCCCGTAACGGAAGGCGGAATAGGTTTGTTCATCCGATTGAGAAGTTAAGATAACGTTTTCGTTTTCCATATTTTCCTTCCCCCTTAATCCTTATTCCTCGAATCGAGCCAGAACTGGAACAGCGTAAGCGCGAAGATAATGACGGCAAGGAACATACCGTAAGCCGCGCCGCCGCCCGCGTTTTTATCGGTAATGCCGTAGCGGTAAATGAGCGACACATAACCGGAAGTGAGGACGTTTTCTCCTCCCATCAATAGCTCGGGTTCCATATAAATCTGCATGCCGCCGATGACCGCCGTAACCACGTTATAGAAGATAACGGGATATAAATCGGGCATGGTAACCTTCCAGAAAATCTGCCAGCCGTTCGCGCCGTCGATCTGCGCGGCCTCTTTGGTCGCCGCGTTCACGCCCGAAAGCCCCGCGACGTAGAGGATGATCGTTCCGCCCAAGCCCTTCCATACGGAAAGGGTAATGATGACGAGCTTGGAGAAAATGCCCTGGCACCAGAAGGGGTCGCGCATAAATGCACTGCCGCCCGTTCCCCCCGTCAAGTCGTTCCAGGAATAGCCGATATCGGGCGCAATGGGAAGCCATTTGAAACCGCCTATCGAACCGCCGATTTCGACGTTTGTCAATCCGAACAGGGAATTTATTACACCTTGCGGCTTAAACATGATCTTAAACGTATACACGATCGCGACGGTGCTCGCTACGCAAGGCAGATAGTAGAGCACGCGGAACACGTTTCCGCCCTTGATATCGCGCGACATGCACACCGCGAAGAACACGGAAAGCACCATGCCGATAGGAATACCGATGAGGTAGAATACGGTATTGAACATGTACGCGCCCATCTCATTCAAGACAATTCCGTCCGCGCGGAGCGAAGCATCCGTCGCCGTCGTTTGTAAAAATATCTGTGCATACCAACCGAACGCGCCGCCGATTTTTTCGATCTCCAACGTATTCGGATCGTTATACCCCGTATAAAGGTGCTCTCCCATACTGAAAAGATATTCGAGCAAAGGCGTCGTCGAACCCGTTCTGTACCCGGTGAACGACAGGAGCAGCGCCATAACGAAGGCTATGTACACAAACCAGACCGTTCCGATGATGAGGGGAAGGCAGAACGCCCAGCCCCAGATGTTGTCCTGCAATTTTTGCTGATTGATGGGTTTCCGCTTTTTCTTCTGCGGAAGCGCTTGCTCGGCAATTGCAGGTTCCGCCGTTCCGGCAGCTTCGCCGGCAACCGCAGTGATATTCTCTTCCATCCCGTTTCCTCCTTAATTTTTTTCCTATCTCCCGTTGACGGGCGGGCGAATTCCCCTTACGGGGAAACCGCCCTTCCGTGAATTCCACTTTTAACCGTTTGCCATATCGTTTTCTTCCGTCGCAATTGCCGTTGCGAGCAAGGTTTCGACCTGCGCCGCAACCTTCAGGCAGCAGACGGCCGCCGTCTGATAGCGATAGGGAACCGCTAATGCCTTCGACGCTTCGCGCAACACAAGCTGATCGATACTGTTCGCCCCGGTAATGGGTGCCTGTAGCATATAAGCGAGCGAGGTTCCGCCGCGGGTTGTAACCGCGTTGATCCAGTTGTTGTTATAGGTATACATCGCCGAGTCGCGCGCGCCGTTCAAACCGTACTGCATTCTCATGTTGAGATCTCTGTCCGCCTTGGTGAAGGTTGTCATATAGAGAATCTTCATCGCAAACGCTTTCTTAGAAATTTCACCTGTAAATTTGTTAAATGTCGTATCGGCGTACTGAGGGTCATACTTCGCGTCCGCGCCGCCAGGTTCCTTCTTACCTGCCATGAACTCTGCGACCGTCTTGTTGCTCCCGCTCTGCGCGAGAGCGTCCATTTCTACGACGAGCCCGTAATAATAATCCCAAAGCGCTTTGCCTTCCGCACCCGTAACCGTTGCCGAGCCTTCGGGTGTGATCATATTTTTGAACGCGCCGTCCGTCTTATATTCGTCCGACTGATAGTTAAGCATCTCGACGGCTTGCTGTTTGAAGTTGGGGAGCTGCGCGCCCGCATAGGTTAACGTAACCTGCGCCTCTTCGTTGACACAGAGCTCCTGTATGAGGGAAACCGCGCCCGCGATTTTCCACTCTTCATCCGTTCCCGCCTTTTCGGAAAGTCCCGCATAAACTGCATAACCGACGGAGTCCATACGCGCCGCCCACTTATCCTGACGGGCAATCTGATTTGTTTTAATCGTTCCTGTACGCCACGTCTCGTCAAGGCTACCGGAAGGCAACGTGCCGTATTCTTTTTCTTCGTAGAAACTGTCCTTTACTTTGGAATAAACGGCGTGTTTTTCCGCAACGGGCATCGGGAACTGATGGAAGTCGCACAGGTCGCGATCCGATTCGTTCCTCGTGGAAGCGTCCCAGGAAGAGCCGCCGTAGAAGATATTGTTTCCCGCGCGGAAGTTTGCCCAGGAGTTATCTTCCTTCCCGTCTTCGTCGCCGCAATTTTCACCGTTGCCGTTCCAGGTAGAACCAAATTCAAGGAAGGCGCCGTACGTTTCGATAAAGCGCTCGCTGTTAACGCCGTACTGAACGGGAACGTCCTCATACTGTCCGTTCAAACGGAGCTTTTTGCGCGTTTCCGTCTGAGACTTCGCGGCTTCCGCCTTCATCTTCGCAACGGTATCGAGCCCGGATACGTTAGTCGAAACGCCGGGGTTGACCGCCTTCGTGGAATCTTCGCTGATGAAATCGGCGTCGTTGCCCGCAAGCCAGGGGAGCATATATAACGTGGGGTTGGGCGCAGCTTCGTACTGTCCGCATCCGTAAATGTTCGCAGCGCTACCCTTCATTGTCATGCCACCCGTGCCCTTCGTCGTATCGGCGTCCGCCGCCGCGTCCCAATCGAAGGTGTTGCAGTAATAGGTGAGCGCCCAGTTCAGCGCGCCGAATTCGGCATACGTGAGCACCACGTGCCCCATATCGGTATCGTAGGGGGCATTCGCGTCCTTCGTCGCAAGGTCGGAATCGGAAATTTCGAACGTTTCGCCGGGGAAGCCCGGAACGGTAACGGTGTATCCGTCGGGCATCCACTCGTCCATAGCGAGAACCATCGGATCACCGCCCTTGCGCGCGTCATCGATATTTTTGAAGCGATAGAAGTTATAGGGCTTATACGTTACGGGTATCCCGACGTTGATGAGCGGCGCAGGCTGCCCCTTTACGGCGTTGATCGTCTCGCTGGTGTAGGGATTTTTGAACGTGCCCGAAACGGCATAGGTTACGACATCGTCGTTGCCCGCCCCCGTAAAGGTCAGGTTCGCCGTATTTCCGTAAGCGCCTTTAACGCTGCGCGTGTCATTCGCCTTCGCCGTCGTCAGGCGCTTTTTCATCGTATCGGAAAGGAATTTTCCGTTATACGCCATGCTGAAGCTGGAATAGTCCTTGGGCAAGCCGTACAAACCGACCTGCTTATTGTCTTCCGTATAGAAGCCGTCGGCGGAGACGCCGTCCGAAGTCGTCTTATAGGAAATTCTGTCGCCGCGGTTGTAGCCCGCCGCGTCGGTATAGCCGTAGAAGCTCAGCGCGTTCTGCCAGATACCGTTCATCTTGTCCTTATCGGAAGCATTGATATAAGGGGAAATATCGAGCACGCGCCCGAGGTTTTTCCACACGCGGATGGACTTGGGCGACATATAAAATACATCGAAGGGATTTCCTTCCGTAAAAGAACGATCCAAATTGGTCGTGTAGTCGTCGGACAGAGCCTCATACGCAAAATCTACATCTACTTCGCGACCGATCTCTTCGGAATATTTTTTCGCCCAATCTTTACAAATTTTCTCATTCGTTCTCGCATCGGTATCGTTACAGAAAATGTAAACCCGAAGTTCGTCTGACGAACCGCCGCTGCATCCCGCAAACGCCGCCGCGGCGCCCGCAAGCATCACCGTGGAAAGCGCAACGAGAGAAGCGTTCCTTAAAATTCTTCTCTTCTTCATCCTATCACCTCTTGTTTTGATTTGCGTACCGCGCGCACGCCCGGGCTTGTTCCCCGTCCGCGCAAATTTGGGGGATCATGCGCGGCGAAACACCGTGCCCGATGGCCGTATGCACCGAAACGACAAATAAGGTATTGCCAAAAGAATAAAAAACAACCGCAGTTTTCGCACGCTCTTTTCGCCGAAAGACAAAAAAGAGCACATTAAAAACAACGGTTGTACCTCATTCCATGACTTTCCCCCTGTCGTCATTTCTTTGTACTGCCAATAATATAACACACGAATATGGCTTTGTCAATGCCATTTTATAAATTTTTTTGTAAAAATTTCCTATTTATTTCCTGTTTTTTTATACAATTTCGCTCGTTTTTTGTTTTTGCGAAGAGGAAAATCATTCACGCCGTTTTACAAAAAAGAGGCGCCCCCGTAAAGCGCACTTCCCATAGGGAATTAAAAAACTAAATTATTAAGAGTTATACTTTCAAGCAAGGACAAAAGCTCTCGAACGATATGTTCGAGAGCTTTTTACTACAAACCATTTACAAAGATAAATTGAAATTTATCGTATCAAATAGCTTTTCCATATCTCAATATGTAGTGAGAGGAATTTTCGTCCACAACGACGAAGCCATTTCTTTCATAAAATTTCTTTGCAGGATTACTCTTAAAAGTATCCAAAAATATCGGTTTATTTAATTCATCTGCCTTTTTAATAAAGCCTTGTAAGATTAAAGAGCCTAATCCGTTGTTACGATATTCGGGCAACAAGGTAAAAACATCTACTATAATTTTCGTATCTTCTTCTTTATAGTAAACATACCCGGCGGTTTGATTTTTGACTGCAATTTTAAGAAGATTAGGTTTTAATTGTTTCAAATGACTTTCCATAATAGCCATATCGCAAATCCCAAAGAACTCTAATATATACTTTTCAAAAGCGTCCATTTGGCACTTTATATAACTGTCGTGGTCTGCGTCGGTATATGGAACTAATTCATAGATATTCATTATAGGTCGTTTATAATTCTCCG
>CAJUJO010000038.1 GCA_910586675.1 uncultured Christensenellaceae bacterium
TCGGTTAACCTCTTTTGAACCACGCGACTATCGCGTGGTTTTCGTTATACAATAAAAAAGCAGGGATAATTTCCCTGCTTTTTGTGTTCCGATTCTTTTACAGACTGAACGCTTCCAGCTCGCGGATGCGGTGCGGCGCGATCACGTAAATGAGATTGACGAGCTCGTCGTCGCCGAAGGAGCTGTTCCGCCCCTCTTCGTATTCGGCGTCGATATGCACCTTCATGCCCAACACGAGCGGATCCTGCTTTTCCACCTTGTGCTCGTCGGGAAGCTTGAAATACTCGTTGATCCAGAAGGCGATCCCCGCAAGCCCGCTCGTCTTATTGACCGAAACGCGCGCAGGACGGTTGAGAAGTTTTGCCGTGTCGAAAATATTATAGATCTCCTCGTTTTTAAGCATGCCGTCGGCGTGAATGCCCGCGCGGGTGGAATTGAACGCCCTGCCCACAAAGGGCGTTTTGGGCGGCACGTTGTAGCAAATTTCCCGCTCGAAATAGTCGGCGATTTCCGTGATCGCGGTCAAGTCCATTCCGTCGAGCGTGCCGCGCAAGGAAGCGTATTCGATCGCCATGGCTTCGAGCGGACAGTTTCCCGTGCGCTCGCCGATGCCGAGCAGAGAACAGTTGACCGCCGAAGCGCCATACAGCCAAGCCGTGGACGCGTTGGTAACCACCTTGTAAAAATCATTGTGCCCGTGCCATTCCAGCAGCTCGTGCGGAACGTGCGCAAAGTGATGCAAACCGTACACGATACCCTGCACGCTGCGCGGAAGCGTCGCCCCGGGGAAGTTAACCCCGAAGCCCATCGTATCGCACATTCTGATCTTGATGGGAATGCCGCTCTCCTCCGAAAGGCGCATCAGCTCCCCCGCGAACGGTACGACGAAGCCGTAAAAATCGGCGCGGGTAATATCCTCGAAATGGCAACGCGGCTTTATGCCGCAGGCGAGCGCGCTCTTTACAATGCCGAGATACTTATCGAGCGCCTGCTTGCGCGTTAGGTTCATTTTTTTGAAAATATGATAGTCGGAGCAGCTGACGAGGATGCCCGTCTCCTCTACCCCCGCCTCTTTGACGAGCTCGAAGTCCCTTTCGTTGGCGCGAATCCACGTCGTGATTTCGGGGAATTTCAGCCCCGTATCCTGACAGGCGCGGAGCGCTTCCCTGTCCTTCTTGGAATATATAAAGAACTCCGACTGGCGCACGAGCCCCTTCTCCCCGCCGAGCCGCGCCATCAGCTTATACAAATCGACGATCTGCTTGACCGTAAAGGGCGAGGTGGACTGCTGTCCGTCGCGGAAGGTCGTATCGGTGATCCAGATATGTTCGGGCATATTGACGGGCACGACGCGGTTATCGAACGCTATTTTCGGAATGGATTCGTAGTCGAACAGTTCGCGGTACAAATGCGGTTCCTTTACGTCCTGCAATTCGTATTCGTAAATGCTGTCCTCCAACAGATTGGCTTTTTCGTTAAAAAATATCATGCATGCTCCTTGCCGCCGCCCCGTTTACGAGGGGCGGCGCGTTTTGTATTCCCTGCTATATTAACAAAATTGAGAATTTTTGTCAAGCGTGTTATGCCGATATGTGAATATTTTCAATATAATTTCACAAAAAGTTGCATATATGAATATTTATAAACTTAACCCACAAGGAAAAAGAGAACGGAAATCCGTTCTCTTTTTCCAAAGATCTATGGAGATTGTGCCGTGTGAACTTATTTGGTTTTTTCGTCGTCTTTTTTCGCCGTCTTGCAAAGCGAACAGCCCGCGCAGCCCGAACAACCGCAGCCGCAATCGGTTTTCCCCTTCTTTCTGCGGACGACCGACCATACAGCAACGCCCACAACGAACGCCGCCGCAACGACGATGATTAATATTTCATACCATTGCATTACTTTTCATCCCCTTTTTCGTCGGATACCGCCGCCTCTGCGACAATCTCTGCGGGAATTTCCGTGCGTACTGTCTTTCCCGCGGGGCGCTTTTTAGCCCAAAGCACGATTGCCGCAACCGCCGCCGCGAGCGCCGCTGCGAAGAGGAACACCGTCCACCACCAACTCCCGACGAGATAAACGAGCATAGATACAAGATATGACGTGCAGAGCCAGAATAGAAGCGTCCATTTGAATTTTCCTTTCGGAAGTTCCGCCCTCGCCGTAGCGCATGCCGCAAAACAGGGAATTGTCGTCATATTGAAGGCGATAAACGCGATGAGCGCGGGAATCGTGATGCCGGTCGCCTGAATCATAGCAACTGCTTCGCCTACCCCTTCTTCCAGCCCGGGAACGACTTCCAGCGAAAGGCAAGCCGCAATCGTGCCGAACGTGGAGATGACGTTCTCCTTGGCAATGAGACCGTTGAGCGCGGCGACGGCGAAAATCCAACCGTAAGCACCGAGCTGCGAACCGAACCCGAGCGGCGTGAACAGGGGCTGTATCAGCATGCCTAGACTTGCGAGAATGCTCTCGTTCATCACTTCGTCTTCGAGATAATGCCAATTCCAGCTGAAATGCGACAGGAACCATACGAGAACGGTAGAAGCGAGGATGACGGTAAACGCTTTTTTCACAAAGTGTTTGGTTTTATCCCAAAGGTGTATCATCAGCCCTTTGAAGAGGGGCGGGTGATACGCAGGGAGCTCCATAATGAAGGGCGGAACGTCGCCGCGCATAGTCGTCGAGCGCATGAGGAGCACCGAAACGATCGCTGTTACCATGCCGAGCAGGTACATGCCGAGCGTAATGAGTTCGGCATTGCCCACGCCGAAATGACTGACGATCGCCCCCGCGATCGCGGTGAGAATGGGCAACTTCGCCCCGCACGAAAAGAAGGGAATAACGCGAATCGTACTCGTCCGCTCCTTTTCGTCGGCAAGCGTACGGGTGTTTATCATGGCGGGAAGAGAACACCCGAAGCCCATGATCATGGGCATGAACGCCCTGCCGGAAAGTCCGAACCGCCTGAAAATACGGTCGAGAATGAACGCGACGCGCGCCATATAGCCCGAATCTTCCAGAATGGAGAAAAACAGAAACAGAGTTAAAATCTGAGGAAGGAAACCGAGCACGGCAAACAATCCGCCCAGAACGCCGTCCACCACGAAGCCGCCTACCCAGGCGGGCGCATTTTCGCATGCCATGCCCATTCCGACGTTGATCCAATCGAGTACCCAGTTGAGAAGATTGGTAACGATCACGCCGGGAGAGAATAGCGCGCCGTCGTAAATACAGGCGAGCAGCGTGGTTCCCGCGTTCTCCTCCCAGCCGAGTCCGCCCTCTTCCACGGCATCGAACAGCGTGGGAAGACTGCCGCCCGACATCGCGCTTAAATAGAGGAAATCCTCCGCAAAAGTTACGTGGAATATAGCGAATAGAATAAGGATAAAGATCGGAATCCCCCAAATGCGGTGGGTGAGCACTTTGTCCGCCTTATCCGATTTCGTGAGCCTACCCTTTTCTTTCTGCTTCCGCGTAAGAACGGAAGCGTAATTCGCGGAAATGTATTTATAACGCGCGTCGGCGACGACGGCTTCTAAATCGTTCCCGAACGTGTCGTCGGAAAAGGTCGCCTTAAAAGCGTCCACCGTGGAAACGAGTTCGGGGTGCATTTGCACCTCTATTTCGTCCATTTCCGAAAGCTTTACCGCATGGAAGAGCGGCGCGCCTACCTTCTGCCCTTCGAGAGAAATGGCGACGTCGCGGACGAGGTGCGCAATCGGAGAATCTTTTAATACCGTTTCCCCCTTTCTGCCCGATTTGGAAACCTTGACCGCCCTATCCATCAGTTCTTTTATCCCGCTGTTTTTGAGCGCGGAAATCTGCACGACGGGAAGTCCGATCTTACGTTCCAGCTCCTTTGCGTCGATCTTGTCGCCGTTCTTTTCCACCGCGTCCATCATGTTGAGCGCGATGACGAGGGGCACGTCGATTTCCATGAGCTGCGTCGTCAGATACAAGTTGCGTTCGAGATTGGTCGCATCCACCACGTTGATGACGCAGTCGGGGCGTTCGTCCAATATGTAGTTGCGGGACACGACCTCTTCGGGCGTGTAGGGCGAAAGAGAATAGATTCCGGGAAGGTCTACGACGGAAACAGGCTCTTCGCCGCGCTTGTACGTGCCCTCCCGCTTATCCACCGTAACGCCGGGCCAGTTGCCGACGTACGCCGTCGAACCCGTGAGCGCGTTGAAGAGCGTCGTTTTTCCGCAGTTGGGATTTCCCGCCAAGGCAAACTTTTTCACGCCTCCACCTCCGTTCCCACGCAGGCGGCTTCCGTCTTGCGGAGCGTGAGCTCGTACCCGCGGACGGTAATTTCCAGCGGATCGCCGAGCGGCGCCTTCTTTTTGAGCAGAACTTCCGCGCCGGGCGTTACGCCCATGTCGAACAGTCTGCGCCTGATTCTTCCCTCGCCCGAAACGGTTTTGACGATCCCCGCTTCGCCGACGGAAAATGTGTCGAGTGTCTTTAACATACTTTCATATACCTCCTATTGCTTTTTCACTGTTACGAAACGAAAATATGCGCGGCGACGTTTTTATCGAGCGCCAGCCTTCCGTCCTTCACGATACAGACGGCGCTCCCCCCTGCCGACGAAATTACCGTGATGGCACCGTTCTCGATGACTCCGATGTCGGAAAGGTGCTTCTTCGTTCTTTCGTCCGCCGCGATTTTCACGATTTTCATTTCCTGCCCTACGGGCGCAAGCACAAGCGGCATACAATCTCCTTTTTCGCCCTTCATTTTTTAGTTCGCATATGCGAACTAAAAGGCGATTGAAAAAGCGCTCACTGCGCTTTTTCGTGTTTATTCTATCACGGAATTTTTTGCTTGTCAAACAAATTTCAGTCGTTTTTCAAAAAAAGTTCGCAATTGCTAACTGAATTTAATCCTCCGAAAAATTGATGTTGATTGCGCCGTTGGAAGTATGCGCGCTCAGAAACTTCTCCCCGCCCTCCTGCGGCGTAAGGTTGCAGCTTCCGAAGCTTGTGGAAACCTTAACGGTGTATTCGCTCTTCTTTCCCTTGATATTGCCGTATATCGCGCCGTTGCTCGTTTGCAGCGCAATGTGGGCAGACTGTACATTTTGGACTTCGATCGCGCCGTTGCTCGTCGCAAGCTCGATCGCCTGCGCCGTCGCGGACACCGCCTTTATCATGCCGTTTGAGGTCTTCGCCCAAAGCACGCCCTCGCACGCAATTCCGCTCAGCTCCACGTACCCGTTTGTATTTTCGATCGCCGCAGACTGCACGGCGAGATGTGAAAACATCATGGCTCCGTTTTTGGTTTCCGCCGTCAATTGAGTAAATTCGCAATCGGAAACCTCGATTTTTGAATTGGACGTAACCAGCTTCGCCGCGCCGCCCTCGATTCCCGAAAGGGACACGTATCCGTTTTGAATACTGACTTCGATTTCACCCTTGAATACGGCGGGCACTTCCAGCGTGGCGCGGTTATACAGATGGGCAAGCGAGCTGTACGCGATTCCGCGCTCCCACACGTTTTTGAAATAAGCCGCTCCGCCTTGATTGTAATCTTCCGCGTCAAAGACGGACAACACGCCGTCTTCGCATGCGACCCTCTTGGGTTCCCGCTCGCTCTCAAACCAGACAAGTTTGAATTCATCGCCCGCCGCGGGAACGACGCTAAGGGACATGCTGCCGCAAGCTACCGAAATTTTATCTGTATCCTTTGCATCGTAAACCTGCGTGTGCTCGGTGTAATCGTCGAACACGGCAAGGTTTTTATAATCATATCCGAGCCGCGAAAACCCGACGACTCCCATGACCCCGCCGATTACGAGCACCGCAAGTCCCGTTGCAACGGTTGCGATTTTGCCCGCATAGGAGCGATAGCGCACGGGCTTTACCCTGTACGAACGGCGGAACCCGCGGAATATCCAGCCGAGAAAGGCGCCGTAGCCCCTGCACGCGGGCCCGACCAGCAGGCATAGCACGTTGCCGAGCGCGATGAGCGCCAGCCCCGCCCCTACCTGCGTCAAAGCAATCGACGCGTTGACGGTAAACATATGGAAGGACATGACGATAGCGTACAGCCCGCCGACGGTGAAGGCTGCGATAACCGCGATGAGCGCGACAAGCAGCGCAAGCCCTACGACGGTGAGCGTAAGCCCCAGCGCAAACGCGAGAACTCCGAATACGAACAGGAAGGGCGAAAGCAGGATCCAGAACAAAGCGCTGTGTCCCCTTCTCTTTTCACGGAAGCGCTCCCTGCGCGAAGGGCGGTACTGCGGAGGCGGAGGAGGCGGAGGCACCTGCGAATAAGCGGGCCCGTAAACGGGCGGCACGTTATAAACGGGGTCTCCGTAAGGCGGGGGCGGCGCGCCGTAAGCGGAATCCCGCCGTGCGCTTCTCCTTCCGTAATCGGAAAAATCGTTTTCCCGCCTGAAATTATAGGCGATTTCCTCGGGCGTTTCCAACTCGGAAAACACCTCGCGCGGGCTCTTGCCCCGCTCGAGGGAATCGTCGATCAATTCGGAATAGTACTCGACGAGGTTATCCTTTTCCCGTTCGGGCACACCCTTTAACGCTTTTCTCAATTTCCGAAGATATTTTTGTTTGTTCATCTTCTTATTTCTCCTTGAATGAATGCGTTTATTTTTTCCATTTCCCGCCAATCGCGGGCAAATTCGTCCACCCGCTGCGCGCCGCTATACGTAATTCTGTAATACCGCCGCAGCCTGCCGTTGTGTTCCCGCGTGTAGGTAACCAACTGCCCCGCCTGTTCCAACCGTTTCAAAATAGGGTACAGCGTGGACTCCGATATCTCGATTATTCCGGAAAGCTCGGTTACGATCTGGTACCCGTAGGAATCCCCTCTTCTGAGGAGAGCGAGCACGCATACGTCGAGCAGTCCTTTTTTCATCTGAACGTCCATTTGATACCCCTCTTTACATAATACTATACATTACATAGTATAACATGTCAAGCATTTGAAACAAATTTTTCAAAAAAATTTGTTTCAGTAAAAAATCCGCCGTATAGGTATCTGTTATAAGGATATCCTTGCGGACATGTAAATAGCGCACTATCTTCGCTTGCGAAGTGTAGTGCGGTGGCACATAGTTATGGACTAAAATAAATACAACACCAGAGCGACATTATTCACACAAGGCAATATTCTGATATTGAAAATCAATGTAAAGTAAAAGTCGGGACTCCTTACGGACTCTCGACTTTTTGTTTTTATGCCGTTTGGCAGTTTAGTTGTAGTCTACTTCGCCGTTTGTGCAGTGAACGATAATTTCGCCCGTTCTGTAACTCCAATTAGAACCTACTTGAATGGAATACCATTGTTCTTTCGTACCGCCGAATGTTATATTCGTTAATTTCCTGCAGTCCATAAACGACTCGTCGCCGATATATGATACAGTGGCAGGTAAGGTTATGCTTTCAAGGTTGGCGCAATCCTTTAAAGCCGCGTCGTAAATGCGGTCGCCGCTTGTTACAACCACGGTTTTTAATGCCGCATTGTTTATATACGAGCATACGCGCGCCGGAATTGTCGCCGTTTCGATGGGGCAGCCCTCGAATACAGTATCTCCGTCGATAACGGTTTCACTGCCTTGTACGGTTAAGTTGATTAAACTGCTACAACCGCTGAACGCGGAAAAGTATAGTTTATTAACGCCGCTCGGAATTACGATATTTGTAAGACTGCTACAACCTCTGAATACGTTATTGCCCAATCGTGTAACGGCTTCTGGTATGGTTACATCCGTAAGTTTACTGCAACCATTGAACGCATTATTGCCGATACTCGTCACGCTGTTCGGTATGGTGATACTTGCAAGAGAGGTACACCCATTAAACGTTGCGTCGCTTATATACGGTATACCGTCGGGTAAATTGATACTTGTAAGATTGATACAATTCTCAAACGCATTCCAACCGATATGCGTTACGCTGTTCGGTATGTTTATGCTTGTTAGCAAACTGCAGCCTTCAAACGCCGTCTGCCGTATTGTTGTAACGCTGTTTGGAATAACAATACTTGTAATATTACTGCATCCCTTAAACGTTTCTTCTTCGATAACTGTTACGCCGTCGGGTATACTTATACTTGTAAGCGAGCCGCACCCCGCAAAAGCGTTTCTTCCGATAACCGTTATGCTGTCAGGTAAGGTTATGCTTGTTATATTTTCGCAATTCTCGAACGCTCTATCTTCGATTTTCGTTACGGTTTTCTCTTCATATTCGGACGGAATAACTATGTCGTTATCAGTCGCCGTTCCTATACCTTTAATAAAATAACTGTCAGTACCAAAATCGAAATTATATTCAAGACCTACCGTATAGTTATATGTCGGCTTATATCCGCAAACGCAATCGCCGTCGAAAAAATCGTGTTCGGCATAGCCGTAGTTATCTGAAATATCCGTAATGAAACAGCCATCCGCAGTACAGTTATGCCAATGGTGCGTTTCATTATTTTCCCAAGATTGCGCCCATTCGTGTGTATGCCCACCGCCGCCGCAAGCGACTAAACTTAAAGCACAGGAAACGCATACAAGTGATAAAATAGTGGTTAAAATTTTCCTTTTCATAGAGTACCTCCATAAAATAAAATTGACAAAAAAAAGTGCGCCAGCCAAAGCCAACGCACGAAAAACGCAAACTCCGACTGTCGCGAAACAATTCTTATGTGTACGGATTTACTACACCCACATAAATGGAATTTGCATTTTTGCTAAATTCAATAGATGGGTGTAGAAAGGGATATACCTTGCCTATGAAAATAAAAAAACCCGTACTCCTAATTAGGGCTATAAGAATTGTTTCGCATATCCAATATAGCATATTTCAAGAGAAAAAGCAAACAAATTAAGCGATACTCTGTGAAAATTATAATTAGTCGGTAAAATCGTTTTTGACAAAACTTCTTATAAAAAAACAGTTCATTGCCCGTTTATGGGCAGTGAACGCATTGCAAC
>CAJUJO010000039.1:0-90 GCA_910586675.1 uncultured Christensenellaceae bacterium
CCGTATTGCCGCCCTGCGGGGGATTCTTTTCGTCCTCGCCCGTATTGCCGCCCTGCGGGGGATTCTTTTCGTCCTCGCCCGTATTGCCGC
>CAJUJO010000039.1:190-7114 GCA_910586675.1 uncultured Christensenellaceae bacterium
CCTGTTCCGCATCGGAACCGCCACCCGAATTTCCGCCCCCGGCGTTCTCGCCGCAACCTGCAAACGCAAGCATCATGCACGCCGCTATCAGCAACAGCCCGAACCGCTTCCAAAACTTTTTCATGTTTCTACTCCTTTTGCGTAATAAATTTATTAGTACTTATTATACCCCCCCCCAGCATTTGTCAAGCATTTTTGCACATATTTTACAAATCTCGGCGGCGCAAAAAAGCGCCCCGAATTTCAGGTTCGGGGCGCTTTTGTTTTCATCCGATTCCGTTGGATTCGTTATTTACGGCTGCAAGCCTTGCCCTGCGGATACAGAGGCAGTTCGAAGAAGCCCGAACAGACTTCCTGCGAATACTCCTGCGCGGGCGGGATTGCGCAATAGCCGTAGCTGGGTACGAGCAGCTCCACCTGCATTGCCACTTTCAGAATGCAAGTAACGCAGGCGCTGATGGTAAAGGTGTTGTTTGCGGAATCCCACGTTCCTTCGGGCGATACGCAGGACGCAATCGACGTTACCGTAAATGGCATAACGGACGCGGGCGGAACGTACATGATGACGTCCTCGGTGAGCGTAATGGAGCTCGAAGCCTTACCCTCGACCCCCGCCGCGTCGAGATAGACCACCTCGATGGGAACGGTAACGGTAGCCTGAACGCGCGCGCATTGATTATCCGCCTGCCGTTCTACGGAAAGATTGGAAACGACGCCCTCGGAAGAGAGGGAACGCGCGCTGATAAACGTGAGCGGATATGTAGGATTTTCAGGCACGGGATTTTCCAGCCCGATGCTATAATTTTCAAGGCGCGTCTGAATGATGCCCGCGTCGAAGATTTTTTCCGCTTGAATACACACCTTTTCGCAAAGACCGTTCAACGGATTGCCCGAAATGGTGCCGGGGCAGTGATCCGAAGAGAAATTGGAAAAAAATGACATTTGTTACCTCCGTGTAAAGAACCGTATCAGTTCATATTGCATGATATGCGCCGCGGAGATTTTTTGTTATTTTATCGGAAATGAAATCGTTATTTTTCCAACTTATACTGCACGTAAACCCGTTTTCCGATCACCGTGATCGCCCGGGCGGGACAATGGGCGAAGCAACGGTAACACATCGTGCATTTCCCCCCGAACCTTGGCGCCCCGCCCTCTACCGATATATTCCCCGTCGGGCAGAGCGTCGCGCACAGTCCGCAGGATATACATTTATTTTTATCCAACTTTATACCGCGATAGTACTTGTTCGTTTTTGCGCGAAAATACAGGCGCTGACCGAACAATCCCGCCGCCCGGCAAAAAATCCCCAGCCCGTCGCGCGGATAAATACCGACGGCGATTTGCTCCGCCGCGCGCCGGATTTTTTCTTCTGCCGCGGAAACAATCCTTCGGTTTTGTTCTTCCGTCCGCTTTAACGCTTTTACGTCGCCGATACAGTCGGGCATTTTTACATGCAGCCCGCCAAAAATCTTCGCCCCGTATTTTCTGAACGCTCTTGCGGCGCATCCCGCGCCGTCGCCGCTGAACAAGCCCATCGTCGCAAGAATAAAAATTCTTTTATTTTTCCAAAGCGCCGCGTTGTCCGCGATATAATCGGAAACGATTTTAGGAAGATTGGAATAATACACGGGATAAGCAAAAATAATCTCGTCGGTATCCGCCGCGGCTTTTATCGCGGCTTGATCGCCGAGCTCGTATATCGCGCCCCCGTTGCCGAGACAGCCGAACAGCTGCCCGATACAAAATTTTGTGTTGCCGGTTCCGCTGAAATAAATTCCTATCATATCGCCCCTTGTAAAACCGAGATACGGGAATTATAACATAAAACCGGATTTTTTGCAAACTACAAAAATATTTCCTGCATAGGGTAAAGGCAGTCGGTGCCGTTTTTCTCCCTGAATTTTTCCGCTGAGCCGCAAAGCATGCGCTTGCTCTCTCCACCGCGCACGGTATAAACGTTTTCCTTTTGCGGAATTTCCAGAACGCGCCCCTCTTCTATCTCCCCTTCCAGACGGTTGAGCACGGCCAATACGCGCGGCGGCACGCCGAATGCGCGGGCGACGGAGCAAAGCGTCTGCCCCTTTTTCACGCGGTAAAACCTTACTTGTTTCAATACGAGCGTCATGCCTTATTTTATGCGCCGAATCTACGGAGAATGCGCGGGCGCACACATAAATATAAGCCTTCCGCGAATAAAATAGGACATGCAAAATTTATACCGCACCGCGGCGGTCGTAACCGTTTTTTCGGTATTCGAACACTGCCTCGGCTTCCTTTACCGCATCATACTCTCCCGCGCGCTCGGGCCCGAAGGGTTGGGCATATACCAGGTCGCGCTCACCGTGTTCGCCGTGTTTCTCACCGCGACTTCGAGCGGGCTGCCAATCACCCTCTCGCGCGTGATATCCAAGCACCGCGCGCACGGCAACAAGAACGCCGAGCATTCGGCGACGACGGCCGCCATGCTCATAACAATCATGTTCAGCGTGCCGATCACCGTGCTTCTGTTCGTATTCCGCGAACCCTTTTCCCGAATCTTTTCCGATCCGCGCTGCGCCGACCTTTTCTATATCATTATATTCGGACTTTCGTTCACTTCCGTTTACGCCATCATCCGCGGCTGTTTTTGGGGAAACAAACGCTTTTTTGCCTATTCCCTCATCGAACTGATCGAAGAGATCATTATGATTTGCGTGGGCGTTTTCCTGCTCTTTGCCCTGCAATCGGGCGTGGCGGACGTCAACAAGGCGGCGATTGCGGTGCTCGTATCCTACCTGTGTTCCTTTGCCATCGCCGTATTCTACTTTCTTCTCAAAGGCGGGAAGCTGCGCGCTCCGCGCGGGGAATTTTTACCCCTTCTCAAGTCCTCGCTGCCCGTAACGACGATGCGGACTTCCTCTTCCCTCATAAACTCTTTGATTTCCGTACTCTTTCCCATGCGGCTGACGGCGGCGGGATATTCCTCGTCGCGCGCGATGAGCGAATACGGCGTCGTATACGGCATGGTGATGCCCGTACTGATGGTGCCGTCTACGCTCATCGGCTCCCTCGCGCTCGTGCTCGTGCCCGAGCTTTCCGAATGCTACTATAAAGGAAACAAAGAAAAACTTTCCGCGCTTGTGGAAAAGGCGCTCAACACGACGCTCCTCATCGCGGCAGCTCTTATTCCCTTTTACATTGTATGCGGCGAAAGCGTGGGCGTTTTCCTCTATTCCAACGCGGCGAGCGGACAGCTCATCCGAAACAGCGCGCTCATTCTTCTGCCCATGAGCATAACGATGATATGTACCAGCATTCTTAATTCTCTTGGCTGCGAACGGCAGACGCTTATCTTCTTCCTGTTCGGTTCGGCGGCGATGCTGCTATGCGTGTGGGTTTTACCCGAATACCTCGGGAGCGGCGCGCTCCTCGTGGGAATGGCGTGCGATTACGTTATCACCGCAGTGTGTTCGCTCGTACTCCTTTCCAAAAAGACGGGAAAGCTGCGTTCGGGAAAATACCTTCTGAAACTTGCCCTTTCGGCGCTTCCCGTAATTGCGGCTGGCATTCTCGTGCGGAACGCATTGACGCTTTGGCTGGGGTATCTGCCCGCGCTCGGTCTTTCCCTCCTGTTCGTGGCTGTCGCCGAAATCGCGCTCTTCCAGCTCCTGAAACTGTTCGATTTTCGCACGCTGCTCGGCCGCTTTTTCACGAAAAAGCCCAAAAAAATGCCCGCCCGCGATTGACTTTGCCGCCGAAGTGTATTACAATAATCATAAAGCAATTTTTCGGAGGTTTCGGCAGAAATGAAAATGACGGACGAACAGCGCAAAGCCCTGCGGATACGCGTGGACTACACAAACATGACGGATAAATATTTGGGAAATAAGGGATTTTCCCGCGAAAAGCTTACTTCTTACGGCGCGCTTGCGCAAAAAGCGCATGCTTACGTGAGCGAAAACCGCGGCAGAGACGAACTTTTTATGGGCTGGACGGAGCTGCCCTATAACCAAACGGAAATCGTGAAAGATATTCTTTCCACGGCGAAGGAAGTACGCGCGAAGTTTGAAAACTTCGTCGTGCTCGGAATCGGCGGATCGGCACTCGGTCCCACGATGGCATTTAACGCGCTCTGCCATCTTCACTATAACGATCTTCCCGCAGAGAAGCGCGGCGGTCCCCGTTTCTTCGTGGAAGACAACGTAGACCCCGTGAGAATGAAGGAACTTTTGGATGTGATCGACATAACGAAGACCTGCTTCAACGTTATTTCCAAATCGGGCGCGACGAGCGAAACGATGGCGCAGTATCTGATCGTTTCCGACCTTCTTAAAAAAGCGGGCTGCGACGTGAAAGACCACGTGATTTTCACAACGGACGGCAAAAAAGGCAACCTTGTTAAAATTTCCGCGGAGCTGGGCGGCGTGAAGAGCTACGTCCTTCCCGACGGCGTGGGCGGAAGATTTTCCGAACTGTGCCCCGTAGGGCTCCTGCCCGCGGCGGTGCTCGGCATCGATATCGAAGCGCTTCTCGAAGGCGCCGCTTTCATGGACGAACTGAGCAAATGTTCCGACTATACGAAAAATCCCGCGCTCCTTTGCGCGGCGCTCCAATATGCCTGCATGCAGGACGGAAAAAATATCGGCGTTATGATGCCCTATTCCGATAATCTGCGCTACGTTTCCGATTGGTACGCGCAGCTCTGGGCGGAATCGCTCGGCAAAAACGTAACGCTTGACGGCAAGCCCTGCAACGTGGGGCAGACGCCCGTAAAAGCGCTGGGCGTAACCGACCAGCACTCGCAGGTCCAGCTGTATACCGAAGGTCCCTACGACAAAGTCGTAACCTTCCTCTCCGTGGGGAGCTACAAGGAAAAGACGCTTATCCCGCACGGCTGCGAAAACATTCCCGACGTTTCCTTCCTCGGCGGGCATACGATGGAAGAACTCATTCAAGCGGAAAACAAGGCGACGGCTTACGCGCTCACCAAAGCGGGACGGCTCAATTACACGATTACGCTTCCCGAAGTCAATGCGTTCACGCTCGGTCAGCTGCTGTATCTGTTTGAATTACAGACGGCGTACGCGGGCGCGATGTTCAATATCGACACCTTCAATCAGCCCGGCGTGGAAGCGGGCAAAAAGGCGACCTTCGCCCTCCTCGGAAAACCCGGCTATGCCGAACAGAAAAAGGAGCTCGACAAGGCGGACAGTGATCCCGCATATATCGTATAACCGAAAAAAACATAAAAGAGCGTCGCTTTACAGTAATTCCCATAGGGAATTTTAGGCAAGTCGCAGGCAATAGAAAAGGTATGGCATAAAGCCATACCTTTTCTACTGTATTTTAAGCGTGGACGAACTAGGCTACTCGTAGCCTAGTGAGATATAGATATGTTTTATATTTCCCGCAAAATTCAATCGGTTGCGCTCTTTCATTTTTCGTGATATAATGATTGTACGATAAACAGTAATTTAGCGGAAAGCAACTAATATGAAAATAGACGATTTTTCAAGCGATTATCAAGCAAAAGCGTTATATGAGAGCGATATCGATACTGTATATTTGCTATGTGGCTCTAATGAGTTGTTTTATCGGTATCATCCACCGTTTGTTACGAAAGAAAGTATTTTAGAAGATATGCACGCGTTACCGCCGAATAAAGCATTTGACGATAAATTCTATTTCGGCTTTTTCTGCGACGAAAAATTGGTTGCTATAATGGATTTGATTTTAGGTTATCCAAATGAACAGACAGCGTTTATCGGCTTTTTTATGGTTGATGCTAAATATCAAGGAAAAGGCGTTGGCAGTCATATTATCAAACATTGTGTTAATGTAATAAAGAAAGCGGGTTTTGATTCTGTTCGCTTGGGAATAGACAAAGGCAATCCGCAAAGCGAAAAATTTTGGACTAAAAACAAATTCACTAAAACCGGCGAAGTTCGAGAACAAGAACACTGCACAATTCTTTTAATGGAACGAGCAATAGAACCATAAATTTCAATTTATCGTAGAATGACCGATAAGATTAACCATCTTGTCGGTCTTTTTTTATTTTGTAGCGGATTGACTACTTTTTGCAGGTTTAGGTGTCCTCCACAATTAAGCCTTTCGGACTTCGGTTGTAGCACAGTTCTCGCAAAAGTAAACTGCAAAAACCAGCACTTAAAATTTGAATATTGTCTTGAAAGTCTGACAGAAATGTCGGGCTTTTTTCTTATGTCTAAAACGCACTGCTTTTTGAGTAACGAAACGAAAATGCAGGCTCGTAGTTTACTTTCGCTGCCTCCCCATATAAAAGCGTTATCCCACCCGAACAGTGCTACAAGTGTCTTTGCCGAAAGGCTAATTTAATTGTGGAGGTATTAAAAAATGCAAAAAGTAGTTTACTCAATCTCAAAGGTAAACAAAGACGAAAAGTTGAAAGGTGTAGGTTATCTCGTTGAAGGTAACTTACTTATCCCTTCTACTTCTCAAAAAGGTAACACTTACATTCGGGTATTCGAGGACGTTGCCGAAAAATGCAAAGCCGTAGCAAATTCGGATAATGAGTTCAAAGGCTATGTAACGGTTGCTTATGAAAGCGTCCAACAATCTGATCGCCGCTATCGAGCAAGGCATAATCACCGAACAAACGAAAATGAGGTTGAAAGAGTTAGAGGCTCAAATCTCGCAATATGACTTCGACATAGAGCAAGCAAAGCAACGTAACTATTCCTA
Source organism: uncultured Christensenellaceae bacterium (assembly GCA_910586675.1). Classification (GTDB taxonomy): domain Bacteria; phylum Bacillota; class Clostridia; order Christensenellales; family Borkfalkiaceae; genus Gallimonas. The sequence goes on from CAJUJO010000039.1 coordinate 6,896, forward strand.
CCTTACACCCGAAAAGATTAAAGACTACTTCCGAAAAGTGATTTGCGGCGATATTACAGCCGACAGCACAAGAGAGCATATAATCAAATACTTCATTCGGGAAATCATCTTGTATGACGATTGCTTGGTGATAACATACAACTTCACAGACAAGAACATAATGAAAAACCACCCCAGACGACATAGACGAGGTGGAAAAGGAACTAAAACGGGCTAAAA
>CAJUJO010000040.1 GCA_910586675.1 uncultured Christensenellaceae bacterium
CTTCTTATAAAAAAACAGTTCATTGCCCGTTTATGGGCAGTGAACGCATTGCAACGGTATATAATACATATTGTACCGCGCTATACTTTTTTCTTTTTATATTCGGAACGATAAATTGAAATTTACCGATTACCGTTTGTTTTTAAGATTGTTTAACGCTTCGGCATTATTCGATATTACCATACCGACAGCCTGACAGCCGTTAAATGTCAAACAGTCGCCGCAGGTTTCACATCCTTTAATAAGCGCGCATTGTCTTATAGGGCACAGACTATCACAATACGGTGTTTTTACTCCGTCTGCCCGACAACCTTCGCAGTTTATCATTTCGGGTGTGATTTCTACGCCGTTTAATTCCGACCAAAGTTTCGCAACCTTTTCGCGTAAAGCATTATCGTTATGAAGTGTAGCAATTCTCGCATCACATTTTTCACAATCAAGTCCGCAATAGGCAATAAGTTTTTTCATCGTTTGTATTTCCTTTCTCTCCGCTAAATTACTGTTTATCGTATCATCATTGTAGCATAAACGTACTAAAAAAGCAAGGACTGATCGTCGTCCTTGCTTTAATCCCTATGAAACACGCCCTTATACGGCGTATCTGTTTTACAGTTTACGGTAAACGGCGGCGGAGAAGGGCGGGAGATAAATATCGTTCAAGTTGCGGATCTGCCCCGTTAAAAGGTCGATCCCTTCCGCTTCCTCTACCCGCACGGTGCAATCGTTCCCGTCGATATTCAGCGCGACGACGATTTTTTCACCGTCCGCTTCGCGCACGAAGGAAAAATTCTTATTTTGTATCGTCGCCTTGACATACGAGCCGTAACACAGCGCGCGGCTACCCTTTCTGATTTGCGCGAGCGTTTTGATGCGTTCGCACAATTCGGGATGCGCCGATTTGTCGATATCGCCGATAAACGGGCGCAGCTTATAATCGAAGTCTGATTTATCGCCTTCCTGCCCGAATTCCGAACCGTAATATACGCACGGAATGCCGGGTATCGTAAACAGCAGCGTATACAGATTGAGTAAATTGCGCTTCTCTTTCAAGGCGGTAAAGGCGCGTACAACGTCGTGATTGTCTACAAAATTGAGCATGCGCTTGCCCGTATACAGCGCCCAGGGCTGCGAGGAAAACAGGCGGGTGAGCGAGGCTTCGATTTCAAAGAGATTATCGCAGTTGAACGCCGAAACCATGCCCTTGAAGCATTCGTAATTTGTGATGGAATCCAACCGTTCGGGGCTGATATTGTGCTGAAAGTTGCCGCAGTGAATGACTTCGCCCACGAGATAAAAATCGGGTCTAAGCGCGCGGACGGTGCGGCGGAGCATCTCCATAAACCAGGGCGGGAGCAGATAGCACACGTCCAGACGAAGCCCGTCGATCCCGAATTCGTCGATCCAGAACCGAACGGCATCCATAAGATAATTCTGTACGTCGGTATTTTCCAGACGGAGCTTTACAAGCTCGGCATGTCCTTCCCAATTTGCGTAATCCAACCCGTCGTTGTAGGGCGAATTTCCGTAAAAGTTAATGTCGAACCAAAAGCGGTAATCGGTGCCTTCCCGCTTTTCGAGCACTTCGCGGAAGGGCGCGAACGCCCGCCCCGTATGATTGAACACGCCGTCGAGCACAACCTTGATACCCGCCGCATGGAACTTTCCCACGAGCGATTTGAACTCTTCGTTGGTACCGAGGCGGCGATCCACCTTAAAAAAGTCCACCGTATCGTAGCCGTGGCGCTCGCTCTCGAACAGCGGATTGAAAAGCACCGCCCCGACGCCCAACTCTTTCAGGCGCGGAATTTCCGCTTCGATGAGTCCCAAGCGGTGCCGCACTTCCCCGAAGTCGTTTTCGCGCTCGGCTCCGCAGCATCCGAGCGGGTATATCTGATAAAATACACTTTCGTCAAACCACATGATTTACTCCTATTCGCTCTTCCCGAACCGCATATAATCCGCCGCTTTGTTGAGCGCAAAACAAAACGCGTAAACGCCCATCAACGACAAAAAGACAAACCCCGCGGCTTGCGGCGTGCAATTCAAAAGGACATGCAGAAAGGTTACTTCTTTTCCCATGAGCGTGCCCTCGATCCAAACAAGCATCCAAGGCGGGAAAACCATAAGGATGACGGAAAAGACGAGCGGCAAGCCTACAATGTCGATTACGGGAATATGGTGAAAGGTATTGCAGAAGGCAAGCCCCGCGCCTCCGACGAAAAACAACCCCAAAAAGGGCGGGATTTCGGGAATCCATAGATAATGCGCGGCAGTAACCGCAACGCCCGCCGCTAACACGACGCAACTCATGACGGCGCCCGCAATGACGCTGCCCAGCGTATCTCCGCCGTACAGGCGCTGTCCCTTTTCGTTATAGCTCGTATCCGCGGCGGTATTCGAGCGAATGGTTTTTACTTTCCCGCCGAACGCCTTGTTGAGCAGAAAAAACTCGCCTGCGGGAAGACTCGCAGGGAATTCCGTGCGCACGCCGTCGGTATAAAAAGCGAGCGAGAGCTCGTCCTTCATCCGCTTTACCTCTAATTCGACGAGCTGCTTTTTGAATACGTATTTGTTGCCGTAAAGGATGAAACAGAGGTAATCCCGATAGACGGTAATCGCGTTTTCGTACGGCTTGCACGCGTCGGCGCGGGCAAGATCCGCCCGCATCGCAGCAAGATTCGCCCGTTCCATAGCATCCTTTCCGCGCGCAACCAGTCCGCGAGAAAAGGCGAAACGCACAAAATTCCCCCATTCGCCGAGCACGGAAATAATCAGAATGGCGGCGCACACCGCGACGATGAGCAGAGAAGGCAGCATGGACAGCGCGACCGCCCCCTTATCCCCTTCCGTAACCATTCTGTATATAAAGCTGACGATAAACCACAAGACCATAAGCGCCGCGAGAGCAAGAAGCAACCCGCCGTGCAGAGATTTTGCAATTGCCCGCTTCTTCTGTTTGGAAAAATCCAACCAGGTGCGGCTATCGCTGAATTCGTAAAGAATTTTTCCCGAAGCTGCGGAAAACTCCGCCGCGCCCGAAGCCTCGCGTAAAAATGCGTAACCGTTCGCAAGCTCGCCGTAACGCCGCGCGTATTTTTGCAACTCCCGCTCGGCTTGCAGCGCTTCTTCCCGCGCCGCCCTGTTTTCCGCCATGCGCTTTTTTCGGTTGGTTCTTTTCCCACCGCTCATTCCAGTTCCCATTCCGCCGAAACGGAAGCGAAAATTCCGACGTCTTCGGGCGCGACGGAAACGGTGCGCGCGGAAAGCACGGCGGGCATTGCCGAATACAAACCGCCGTCTTGCCCGCCGTCCGTAACCGTAAGAAGTTTTCCGAGTTTTTTACCGCTCGCCCGCGCGAGCGCCTGTGCCTTGGAAAGGGCGTCCGCAAATGCCTTTTCCAAGGCTTCGTTTTTTACCGCTTCCCCGTGTTCCGCCGTAAAAGCGACGTGGAACTGTTCTTCCGCTCCGTCGCCGCACAGCGCAGCAACCGCCGCAGAAAGCCGCTCCGCCGTAAAGGGAAAGCACAGCTTCAAGCTCTCTCTGCACGAAAATCCGACGAACTTGCGCGCGTATTCTCCGCCCCTGTGCTCATTTTCGTATTCGGCGGTAACGCCGAAATCGGTTGTTTGCAGCGCTTTTTCGCCGAATCCCTTCTCTTCTAAAAGACGGGAAAGCTCCGCAACGCGCCCGTCCGTTTTTGCAACGGCTTCGGCGCACGTCTTTTCCGTCCGTTTCACTGTAACCGCAATCTCCGTACATTCGACGGGGCGAAAAGCCCTGCCCGTTCCCGCAGTTTTCACCGTAGCCATACTATATCCTCCCGCGCTCCTCAGATTCATCGACTATTATACCACGGGTGCGCTTTCTTTGTCAAGGATGCTTGCTTTTTTCCGCGCGATAGGTTATAATTACCGTACTTTCCAAAGAGGATAACAACATGAACGGACTTTTGGACTTTCTCGAAACATCGTACACCGCCTATCAGGCGACGGAGCACGCCGCGGCATTTTTGAAGAAGCGCGGGTTTACTCCCCTTTCCGAACACGAGGAATGGAAGATGCGCGCGGGCGGGAAATATTACGTCGTGCGCGGCGGGAGCAGCATCATCGCCTTTACGTTAGGCGCGGGCGAAAACTATAAAATCATCGCCAGCCATACCGATTCTCCCTGCTTGAAGCTGAAAGAAAACCCTATCAGGGAATCGGACGGCTTTTGCAAGCTCAACGCAGAGCCGTACGGCGGAGGAATATGGTATTCCTTCTTCGACCGCCCCCTTGCCTTGGCGGGCAGAACGGTAACGGAAAAGGACGGTAAAATTACGGCGAAGAATTTCGTAAGCGATTTCCGCGTGCTCATCCCCTCCCTCGCCATTCACATGAACCGCAGCGTGAACGAATCGTTCGCGCCCGATTTGCAGACGGACTTGCAGCCCGTGCTTTCCTTGAAAAAGACCGACCTCGACGCGCTGCTCGGCAGCCCCGTCTCCTGCGATATTTACGCCGTCTGCGCGGAAAAACCCTTCGTAAGCGGCGCGGACGGAGAATTAATCTCCGCACCCCGCGTGGATAATTTGACGAGCGTTTACGCTTCTCTGCGGGCGCTTGCCGAAGCGGACGAAAACGGAATTTGCGTTTGCGCATGCCTCGACAGCGAGGAAGTGGGCAGCCGTACGCAGCAGGGCGCGGGAAGCGATTTTCTGCGCACCGTGCTTGCAAGAATTGCGCTTTGCCTGAAATTAAGCGATGAAGCGCACTGCCGCGCGCTCGCCGCTTCCTTTTTGATTTCGCTCGACAACGCCCATTCCCTCCACCCCAACCGCCCCGAAAAGTGCGACCCGACCAACCGCGCGCGCCTCGGCGGGGGCGTCGTCATCAAGGGGCACGCCGACAAGGCGTATACCACCGACGCGGTTACCTCCGCCGTTCTCAAAACGGTGTTCCAAAAAGCGGGCGTGAAATACCAGAGCTTTTACAACCGCTCGGACATGCGCAGCGGCGGAACGCTGGGCGCGATCAGCTTGGGGCAGGTGAGCGTGCCCTCCGCCGATTTGGGAATCGCCCAGCTCGCCATGCACTCCGCCGTGGAAACGTTCGCAAAGGACGACTATTTGCAATTGGAAAAGGGCTTAAAAGCCTTTTACGCGAGCGAGATTACCGTTACCGATTCGGGCGCGCTGGTCAAATAAAGATCCATAAAAAGAGCCTTCCGGTTTGGAAGGCTCTTTTTTCATCTTTTTATATCGGAAATAGCGTATTAAACAGAACAGCGCGCCGAGTATAAAGTACGCGCCGATCGCGGTCAGGTATATCCAGGCGCAGTAGAAGGCCGAAAAGGAGAAATCCCCGAGAAAATCCGCCAAGGAAAATGACGCACCCTCGATTTCGGCAAACGCAGCAGCCAGCCCCGTCGGCGCCCAAAAAAATACGGCGCCCGTGCAAAGAGGCAAAAAGACTTCCTTTACGAGCGCGACGCGCTCGAACGCGACGCAGGCGAGCACGCACCCGCCGCCGAGAAAGAAATTCCGAGAAAGAGCGGCGGAACGTTTACCGTACGGCTCAGAACGCTTACCGCAAGCCCGACCGAAAACACGACCGCCGCAACGCAGAGCGCGGGCACGGAAACGGGGATTTTCCCCTTTTCCGCCCGCGAAACCTTTACGCGCGTTCCGAATTCCTTTTTGAGGAAGAGCGCCGCCGCAGGCGGCAATATCATATCGGAAGACAGCGCGCTTCCGTCCGTCCTTTCAATCGAGGGAATACAGCCCGCACGGCGCATTTCTAAACGAAGAACGGCGAGCGATTCCCGCAGAATCGTCGTTTTCTTTTCCGTAAGCAAAACGATTCTATCGGCATATACAGTGAAACGGCGTTTCGTTCCCCTGCTATTCAGCCGCTTCATGTAGGGCAAAACCGAAAAAGCAAAGATAACGAGGACGACGAGCACGGCGAACATGCCGCCCGAATTTGCCGACCACGCGGCGCGGAGCCCGACTTTCGCCGCGAGAGAAAAGAGCGAATACAGCCCCCATATCAGAATGCCGAACGTCAGCGCGCCGAAAACGGCAAAGTGAAAATATTTTCCCCTTGCGCCCGTCGGCGCGCCCTCTTCGTACTCGTATAATATTCCGCCGTTCCGATTCATAGCTTCATTATACCACGCGTCGCGTAATAATAATCCACCCGCGTAGCGGGTGGTATTTCATTTTCGGGCATAGCCCTGAT
>CAJUJO010000041.1 GCA_910586675.1 uncultured Christensenellaceae bacterium
CAGGGCTATGCCCGAAAATGAAATACCACCCGCTACGCGGGTGGATTATTATTTGAAATTTATTTCGAAAAATATCGAAATAAATTTCGGCTGCCGAATCTATAAATTTCGGAATGTATAAAATTTAAAATAAAGTAAAATATATAAGTTTTTATAAGAGAAAATGTCGATATTTAATGTATAATTATATATTTCGATAATTTTCTAAATAATAGATAAAAAGAAAACGCGGCATTCGCCGCGTTTCTTAATTGATAAATTTACGCCTTGTTTGCGGAACCGAGTACGTTGACGATTTTGTGCTTGACCATTTCCTTCATGTTGACGCGCGCGTCGCCGAGGTACTGGCGGGGGTCGAAGTGGTCGGGATGATCGACGAAGTGTTTGCGGATCGCCGCGGTGAACGCTACGCGGAGGTCGGAGTCGATATTGATTTTGCACACCGCAAGTTTCGCAGCCTTGCGCAGTTCCGTTTCGGGAATACCGATTGCGTTGGGCATGGAGCCGCCGAACTGATTGATGACGGCGACCTGCTCCTGCGGAACAGAGGAAGCTCCGTGCAGAACGATGGGGAAGCCGGGCAGGCGTTTGCCGATTTCTTCGAGAATGTCGATGCGCAGCTTGGGATCCTGACCGGGCTTGAATTTATAAGCGCCGTGGGAAGTCCCGATTGCGATAGCGAGGGAGTCGATTCCCGTCTTGGACGTAAACTCTTCCACTTCGTCGGGAGAGGTGAACATCGCGTCATGTGCTTCCACCTTTACGTCGTCCTCCACGCCCGCAAGCTTGCCGAGCTCCGCTTCTACGACGACGCCGTGGTCGTGCGCGTATTCTACGACTTTTTTGGTGATGGCGATGTTTTCTTCCCAAGGCTTGCTCGAAGCGTCGATCATGACGGAAGTAAATCCGCCGTCGATGGAAGCTTTGCAGATTTCAAAGTCCGCGCCATGGTCGAGGTGCATCGCGACGGGAATATCCGTCGTTTCCACTGCCGCCTGTACGAGGTGGCGCAGATACACGGGGTTGGCGTATTTTCTCGCGCCTGCGGAAACTTGCAGGATGACGGGAGATTTACATTCGTTCGCCGCTTCCACGATTGCCTGAATCATTTCCATATTGTTGACGTTGAACGCGCCGACCGCGTAACCGCCGTCGTAAGCCTTCTTAAACATCTCGGTCGTTGTAACCAAGGGCATAAAGAGTTCCTCCGAATTGTTTTTCTTTTATTATAAAACTTTTTTTAAGAAAATGCAAGGGTTTGACGCGAACGCGGAAAAAATTCAAAAAAGCCGGAAAAAAGGGTTCCCAACGCCCATTATTGTACTCAGAGGGTGGAAAAGGGAAATTTCGGAAAAAAAGTTGACGAACGCAAAATTATATGGTAAAATATGATATGTAATATGCGTCCGCGGAAAGTGGAGGCAAAAAACGGAGGATATTTATATCATGGCAAATGTAAGAGTTGCGATCAACGGATTCGGGCGCATCGGACGCCTTGCGTTCAGACAGATGTTCGGCGCCGCAGGTTACGAAATCGTTGCAATCAACGACTTGACGAGCCCCAAAATGCTCGCTCACCTTCTGAAGTACGATTCCGCACAGGGAAGATACGAGCACGCGGACACCGTTTCCGCGAACGACGAAGAGGGTACTATCACCGTCTGCGGCAAAACTATTAAGATTTATGCGGAGAAAGACGCCGCTAACCTTCCTTGGGGACAGATCGGCGTGGACGTCGTTCTCGAATGCACGGGCTTCTACTGCTCCAAGGCAAAGTCGGAAGCGCACATCAAGGCGGGTGCAAAGAAAGTCGTTATTTCCGCTCCCGCGGGCAACGACCTTCCTACCGTTGTGTTCAGCGTAAACGAAAACACGCTGAAAAAGAGCGATACGATCATTTCCGCCGCTTCCTGCACGACCAACTGCCTTGCTCCCATGGCAAACGCGCTTCACAACCTTGCCAAGATCAAGAAGGGCTATATGACCACCATTCACGCTTACACGGGCGACCAGATGGTACTCGACGGACCTCACCGTAAGGGCGATCTTCGCCGCGCGCGCGCCGCTGCGGTTAACATCGTTCCCAACTCCACGGGCGCTGCGAAGGCAATCGGTCTCGTGATTCCCGAGCTTAACGGCGTATTGGACGGCTGCGCGCAGCGCGTTCCCGTTCCCACCGGATCCCTTACTCAGCTCGTTGCGATCTGCGAAGGCGACGTGGATAAGGACGCGGTCAACAAGGCGATGAAGGACGCTTCTTCCGCTTCTTTCGGTTATACGGAAGAGGAACTCGTTTCTTCCGATATCGTCGGCATCACCTACGGTTCGCTGTTCGACGCGACGCAGACCAAGTGCATGCCCATGGGCGACGGCACGACGCTCGTCAAAGTCGTTTCCTGGTACGATAACGAGAACTCCTATACCAGCCAGATGGTAAGAACCATCAAATATTTTGCAGAGCTTTAATCGAAATGCGATGGCAAAAGCCCTTCCCGTGCGGGAAGGGCTTTTTTTGTATAACGAAAACCACGCGATAGTCGCGTGGTTCAAAAGAGGTTAACC